>JAFYJM010000119.1 GCA_017538125.1 Bacillota bacterium | reverse complement strand
TCAGGAGGAAAAAATGAGAGTAGTAATTCAGGACGACTATAACAAAATGTGCAAATGGGCAGCTGACTACATCGCTGCAAAGATAAACGCCCACAAAGAAGACAGACCTTTCGTGCTGGGTCTTCCTACCGGATCTTCTCCTATCGGAGTATATAAAGAGCTGGTAAGGCAGAATAAGGCCGGCGAAGTGTCATTTGCAAACGTTGTGACATTCAACATGGACGAATATCTTGGCCTTCCTCATGAACATGATCAGAGCTACTGGTATTTCATGCATGACAATTTCTTCGATCATCTCGTGGACATGAAGCCCGAGAATATAAACATATTAAACGGCATGACAGACGATCCGCAGGGCGAGTGCGACAGATATGAAGAGAAGATCGCTTCCTACGGCGGTATCGACCTTTTCATGGGAGGTATCGGAGTAGACGGACACCTGGCATTCAATGAACCTTATACATCTCTAACATCGAGGACCGGCGTACGTGACCTCACGACAGACACAAGGATCGTGAACTCCAGATTCTTCGGGAATGATCCTGAGGCGGTACCTGCACAGGCGCTCTCTGTCGGTATCGGCACTGTTACCGATTCCAAAGAAGTCATGGTATTGATCAGCGGTCATAACAAGGCACGCGCAATGGCTGCAGTAGTAGAGGGCGGAGTTTCTCAGAAATGGACCTGCAGCGCTCTTCAGATGCATAATGCTGCCATCATAGCCTGCGACGAAGAGGCTTGCGGCGAGCTGACAGTAGATACTTACAAGTATTTCCTCGATATCGAGAAAAAGGAGAGACTCTGATGTATACCATTAAAGACCTTTACGACCTGGACCATACTCTGGCCAAAGAGTATCTGGAACAGTTCACTTATCCATGGGAAGCTCTCAAGGGTATCAAGGACATGATCCTTCAGCTTGGCCCGACTCTGGGAGACGACTATGAAGAAGTCTCAGAGAACGTTTGGGTACATAAGACCGCAAAAGTATTTCCGTCGGCATATCTCGGCGCTCCTTGCATAATCGGACCAAACACTGAAGTACGTCATGGCGCTTTCATCAGAAGCTCAGCTCTCGTCGGAGCAGATTGCGTAGTAGGCAATTCTGTCGAGCTCAAGAACGTCATACTTTTTGATCATGTGCAGACACCTCACTATAATTATGTAGGCGATTCGATACTCGGCTATTACAGCCACATGGGCGCAGGTTCCATCACTTCAAATGTCAAGTCTGACAAGACTCTCGTGGTAGTAAAGGATGGAGATGAGCAGATAGAGACCGGCATTAAGAAAGTGGGCGCTATGCTCGGTGACCACGTAGAAGTCGGATGCAACAGTGTGCTCAACCCGGGCACGATGATCGGACGCAATTCGAACGTCTATCCAACGAGCTGCGTGAGAGGCGTGGTGCACGAGAACTGCATCCACAAAAACGACGGCACCATAGTAGAGAAGTACTGATACCGATAAGAACCTTTGATTGCGGAGTTATAAATGATCATCCTGAAGATAGCGATAGCGATAGCAAACTTCATATATCTGTTTTTCAAAGTACTGCCCGTTAAGGACAAGGTAGTGATGATCAGCCGCCAGTCCAATGAGATAAGCACGGACTTCAGGCTGCTCGGCGAGAAGCTGGAAGAGCAGGGACATCAGGTCGTGTATCTTTGCAGGACACTGGAGGGCGGAGCGAAGTCGAGCATGTCGACTAGGATAAGCTACGGTCTTCACATGTTCACTCAGATGTACCACCTGGCGACGTCTAAAGTGGCAGTGATAGATTCCTACTGTCCTACAGTGTCTATACTAAAACAGCGCAAATCGCTCACGGTCATCCAGATATGGCATTCCATAGGTACGATGAAGTCGTTCGGATATAATATCTTCGGCAAGGAAGAGGCTAGCGACGCAGAGCTTGCCCGCACGATGAGGATGCACAGGAATTACACCTTTGCCTGTACTGCGGGAGAAGCTTCCAAAAAGTATCTGGCTCTCGGCTTCGATATTCCAATTGAGAAGATGAGATTATTCACTCTCCCGAGGGTGGATCTTCTGAAAGACAAGTCCTATGAGGCTGAGATCCGTGAAAAGATCTATGCTGATTATCCGATACTTAAAGATAAGCCGAACGTGATATACGCTCCTACGTTCAGGAAAGATGAGAAGGAGTTTGTGAAGGCTTTTGAAGCGCTCGTCGAAGCTTTTGATTTCGATAGATACAATCTGATAGTAAAGCTCCATCCGCTCAGCAAGGCTGAAGTCAAATGGCAGGAGGGCAACTCTTCCCTTATAATTGACAGCAAGTACAGCACTTTTGACATGCTTTTCATTGCTGATAAGATGATCAGCGACTATTCCTGCGTTGTCTACGAGGCCGGCGTCCGTGACATACCGCTTTATTTCTACAACTTTGATATGGAGAATTATGAAGACGTACGCGGCTTCGACATAGATTACAGGACGCTTCCCGGTTATACTGAACGTGATCCTGTCAAACTTGCTGAAGATCTGGATAAACCATATGATATGGACTATCTCAGAGAATTCATACATAAATACGTGGCAAATACTGATGACTGCGCGCTGAAGCTGGCGCAGGAGATCGATAAATACATGTGACAAGTCTGCCCGGGTAAGTTTCCCGGACGACAAAACGGAGGCAAGATGAAAAAGATAGCTTTGATATTTGCAGGAGGATACGGCCAGAGGATTGGATCCGACATACCTAAGCAGTTCCTCAAGATCTGCGGCAGGGAGATCATAATCCATACTCTGGATCTTTTCGAGCTTAACGAAAACATCGATGAGATCTACGTGGTCTGCATAGAGGACTGGATCGATCATCTAAAAAAGCTTATAGCCAAGTACGATATAGACAAGGTGAAAGCCATTGTTCCCGGTGGAGAGTCCGGCATGGATTCTATCTTCATAGGGCTCACCGAGATCGCGAAGAATGAAGAGAACGCCATAGTCCTCCTTCACGACGGCGTACGTCCTTTGGTGACCGAAAGGACCATCAATAAGTCCCTTGAAGCCGTTGAGGAATACGGTTCAGCCGTACCTGTCATCAAATGTCTGGAAACACCGATCTTATCAGCAGACGGTGAGAGCGTAGGAGAGATGCCTGACAGGCGCGAAGCCTATCTAGCTCAGGCACCGCAGGGATATTATCTTAAGGACATCTATGAGGCGCACTTAAAGGAGCGCGCTTCTGAGCATCCGTATGAAGGAATAGTGGATTCCTGCGGCTTGATGTACAGATATGGTCTGAAGAGCCATCTTATAGAGGGCGACAACGGTAACATCAAAGTGACCACGCCCAACGATTTCTATACTTTGCTCAGCAATCTGAACATCCAGGACTATGAGCAGATATCACTTTTGAGTGAAAGAGCCGAGAAATGACAGATAAACAAAGAATGATGATCAGGGAGGACATGGAGAGGATATTCGACAGCCTCCCTGATTTAGAAAGCCTCAAAAATAAAAAAATGCTGATCACGGGGGCGAACGGCATGCTCGCCGGGTATCTGGTGAGGTTTTTTGCGTATTTGAATAGCGAAAAAAGCTTCAGAATGACCGTATATGCGCTTTCGAGAAACGGCGCTAAGCTTGAAGAGAACTTCCGCGATGAGATAGAGCAGGGCGGAGTGATCCCTCTGGTTCAGGATGTAACTGATACGATACCGGATGATATAACGCCTGACGTCATCTTCCATCTTGCCGGAAATGCCGATCCTGGAAGCATCATGAACGATCCTGACGGTGTTATCAGGGCTAATGTCGAAGGTACGGTCAATATGCTCGAACTCGCCAGAAAAAGCAACGCAGAGATAGTGTTCGCTTCTACCCGCGAGGTATACGGAGCCTTACCTGAAGGCACTTTGAAGATAAGGGAAGACGACATGGGAAGCCTTGATATGACTGATCCGAGGACGTGTTACCCGGCTTCCAAGCGCAAGGCGGAGGCTCTTTTGAAAGATTACAATAATAAGTATTATGTAAATTATATCAATTTGCGCATTGCCCACGTTTACGGCCCCGGAATGAAGGTCGAAAACGACGGAAGAGTCATGGCTGACTTCCTTGGAGACGCGATCCATGGCAGAAATATCATGATGAAGAGCTCCGGCGAGATGCTGAGGGCGTTCTGCTACATAACAGACGCGGTTTCCGGTATATTGACAGCATATCTTAAAGGTGAGAGGAATACTTCATATAATCTTGCAAATGAAACAGAGGAGATCTCCGTAAGAGATCTGGCTGGATTGATTGCCGGGAGCGCTTCCGAAAAGGCCGGCCTCCATAAGACGAATGTAGTTTATGATCTGTCCGCTGATAAGAGCGGATACGCAAAATTCAAAAGAGTTTCTCTTGACACTTCCAGACTTGAAGCGCTGGGCTGGCGGCCGGAAGTCAGCTTAGAAGATGGTATCGTAAAGACATTGAAATATCTATCGAGATAACTATAATGAGGCTGCTAATTGATCAAGCGGATCAGGGCAGACCACAAACTAAATAATAATACAAAAGGCTTGCCCGATGGCAAGCCTTAATTATTGATCGATGATCATAGATCATATTGTTTCTTCAGCCTGTAAAGCGTATTGTGCACGACAGGTATAGCAAGGATTATCAGCGTGATGACTCCTTCAGCGCCGATCGTCATGCTTTGATAAGCGAACGAATAAGCGGCAGGATTCATGCCTTCAGGCGCATATGAGCCGAAAAAGATCCAGCCTGAGAGGAAGCTTGAGATGAAGCGACCAATGACAGCGACGGCATAACCTATGTACAGACCGTTTCTGGATTTGCTGAAGAAGCCAGAAAGTCCCAGAGCTGTGAAGGCTAAAATATAGTCAAGTACGAGTTGTACAGGATGGACCACATATCCTCCGATCGCCAGATTGAGCAGACCGAGCGCAAGGCCTGAGATAAGGCCCCACTTAGGTCCGCAGAAGTAACCGCAGAGCGTGGCAGCAAGCATGCTCAAAAGCGTGATGGAGCCGCCGTAGGGCAGATGTAAGAGTTTGATCTGATTGAGCCCGATGGAAAGGGCTATGAGTACCGCGCAGAGCACGAGGTACTTGGTAGTTTTGTTTCTGTTCATTAATAAACCTCCTGAATATGAAAATCGGAGGGGACGTAAGACCTTCGCAGAAGCGAAAGACTTTAGCTATTTTTTGCTTGCCTACGCCGGTATTATCCGGATCAGGTCATGAGGGTTTGGATCTCAGCAATAGCTCCCCTAGCACGCTTGCAATTATAGCGCGTTTGAAGTATAATGTCAAATGGATTAGTTTTTGGTCTGCCGCAGTTAGGCGGCGGATCTTCAAAAGGGAAAAACATGAAAGGGTAACAAAAAATGAACACACACATCATACCTGAACCTGTAGGTCTCATGAAAAAGATCGCACGCGATGCGATCAACGGACACTGGAAAGAATTATTTATCGGCATCGCCATTTATACGCTTCTGACCGGTTACGTCAAAGATATCTTATCCGCCATGTTTCCTTATTACAAGGAGATGGAGTATTTGGGAGAGGTCATCAAGATCAACATATCCTTTGTCGGATATATCTATGAGGTCGTACTCACCGGCGCATTCATGTACGGACTGGCGCTATTCATGCTGACCTTCTTCAGGACGCGCAGAATAGATAACAAACTGCTTTTCGAAGGCTTCAGCATGATAGGCAAGACGATCCTTCTGCAGATCGTGATCTCAGTATTCGTATTCCTGTGGTCGCTGCTTCTGGTGATCCCCGGCATCATCGCTGCCATCAGATACAGCCAGGCATTTTATATCCTTGCTGATCACCCTGAGTATTCTGTAACTCAGTGCATAAACGAATCCAAGG
>JAFYJM010000118.1 GCA_017538125.1 Bacillota bacterium | reverse complement strand
CTTTGTTACATTGGGCACACTTTCTCCGGAAGCACTTCGCCAATATTCTATGCAGCAGGTTTCCTGACTTACAGATCATCTCCCTTCCCGAGCCTTCTCAGATGTGCCGAAACGGTTAAACCGAATGTGCACCATCCAATGGCATGTTTCGGGGGACTCCCTGTTTACAGTGACCGGATCGCTCAGGATTCTCACCTGATTCCCTATTATCTGAACTATTATGGTTCAGCACTGCAAAGTGTATTTATTTTGATGCATTAATTATATCAGTCAAAGGCATAAATGTCAATTTATTGGCCAAACAAAAAGGGCCCGGAAGGACCCTTTTTAAGCGGTTTTCACCTATTGGTTATTTGTTTTTGAACTCAGCCGGTCTCTTCTCCAGGAATGCTGCCATGCCCTCTTTCTGATCTTCTGTAGAGAAGCATTTGCCGAACCACTTGTTCTCAACTCTGACGCCGCCGTCGATGTCCAGCTGATAACCTTCGTCGATCGCTCTCTTGGCATAGCCTACTGCCAGAGGTGCGTTCTTCGTGAATGATCCCATCAGTTCCATCGCTTTGTCCATCAATTCCTCAGGAGCAGCGAGTTTGTCGGCAAGTCCGAGTTCGTACGCTTCCTGCGCTCCGATGACTCTCGCGCTGAAGATCAGTTCCTTCGCCTTGGAAACGCCGATCTTGCGGGGAAGCCTCTGAGTGCCGCCGAAGCCGGGTGTGATGCCCAGACCTACTTCGGGCTGGCCGAATTTGGCCTTTTCGCTTGCGATCACATAGTCGCAGCACATCGCCAGTTCACAGCCTCCGCCGAGGGCGAATCCGTTGACTGCAGCGATTACAGGGATATCCAGCAGTTCGATCTTTCTGAATACTACTGAAGAATTGGCGCCCCAGTTGAAGCCCTCTTCTTCATTCATAGGCTGCATTGCGGCGATATCAGCTCCTGCAACGAACGACCTGCCCGCTCCGGTGATGATCAGTCCTCTTAAATCTTTATCCTGCCTGATTTCTTCGAGAGCAGCGTCAAGGTCTGCTACGACCTGACCGTTGATGGCGTTCAACGCTTTTTCTCTGGTGATCGTTAGAATCCCGATATTGTCCTTTACTTCATAATTGATGGTCTCAAACATTTCTTTTCTCCTTCATATATTTTGATCAGCCTCTGATAAGTCTTGCCAGTTCCTGAGGGCTTACCCCGGACATGTATTCTCCGAGATCCAGTTCCATCAGTTTGTCCTCTAATCTACTGTCAAGTATAACACCGCGAAGGGCATTTTCCAAGTCCTCAATTTCACCGTTACCGAAGAAATCGCCGTAGAACTTAATGTCCACTATTCGGCCATCCTTGGCTGTCATATTGACGGTCACAAGCCCGGCATCGAACTTTTCCTCCCTGGTCATCTCATACTGTGCAGCCCTGCCGTAATTCCATTCCCATGTGGCGTATTTTTCGTCTCTCAGACGTTCGATCTCCCTGAGGTCGTCTGCGGTAAGTTCATAGGCTTCCACGCTCTCATAGCCCAAAATATGCTCTTTAAGTGCGCTCTTGAACTCATCCATACTTATCTTTCTGGGAGCGTTGGCATTTATCGTTGTCACGCGCGATCTGACGGACTTGGAGTTCTTCGATCTGAACTTGGCTTCACGGACTTTAAGTGCGTCCGCCACCTTCTCCAAGTCCGAGTCAAGCATGATGCAGCCGTGATGCATGACGCGCTGTTTCCTGACATACTGAGAATTGCCCGAGATCTTCATCCCGTTTATCGTTATATCATTTCTGCCGGTGAATTCAGCTTCCACGCCGAAACCTCTTAGAGTCTCCACGATGGGCACGACGAAAATCCTGAAGTTCAGCCCCTTCACGTCCTTCTGATCGACGATGAAGGTGAAGTTCAGATTGCCCATATCATGGTATACCGCGCCTCCACCTGAAAGACGTCTGGCTACTTTGATACCACGCTCATCCACTATCTGTTGGTTCACTTCCTCGACGGCGTTCTGATACTTGCCGATGACGATGGTATTTGAATTCTGCCAAAGCATGAAATAACTGTCATCCTTAGGCAAGCTCTCGAAAACGTATTCCTCGAGTGCTAAGTTGAAGTATGGATCTGTACTTTTTGATTCGATGTATTTCACTTCAGTATCTGACCTCATTTATGGCTTGACTGTATACGATAGCATCTAATGATATTATATCCGAAAACAGTAATAATTGCAATTAAACCGCTTTGGCTGCTATGTGTTTCATTCCGTCCGTGACACTTTTATCCAACGGATTCAGTTGATGTTTACTAATTCAATAATCATGATATAATATATCAGGAGGTTTATTATGAAAGTAAACGACATTATACATGGATTCAAAGTTACAAGGGTGCGCGAGAGTGAGGAACTCAAGGGCACTCTTTATGAAATGGAACATATCAGGACAGGCGCGGAGCTCGCCTGGCTGGACAACGGCTGCGACAATAAGCTTTTCTCAGCGACCTTTAAGACACTTCCGCGGGACGATACCGGAGTCTTCCATATACTGGAGCACTCCGTCCTCGAAGGTTCAGAGAACTACCCTCTTAAGGAACCTTTTCTGGATCTCATCAAAGGCTCCATGAATACATTCTTAAACGCGATGACTTTCCCCGACAAGACCATGTATCCGGTTTCCTCGAGAAATGAGCAGGACTTCATGAATCTCACCAAGGTCTATCTGGACGCAGTATTCAGACCTGCTATCTATACCAACGAGTGCATCTTCCGTCAGGAGGGCTGGCATTATGAGATCGAGGAAGACGGGCCACTGTATAACGGCGTGGTATTCAACGAGATGAAGGGTGCCTTCTCTTCTGTTGATACCAGGATCGAACTCGATCTGATGAAAGCGCTCTTCCCGGATTCGACCTACGGCTTTGTTTCCGGAGGCGATCCTAAGGCCATCCCCGATCTCACATATGAAGAGTTCCTCAATGCTCACCGCGAGTTCTATTCGCCGTCCAACTGCAGGATCTATCTTGATGGAGACGTTCCTCTCGACAGAGTGCTCGCCCTGATCGACGATGAGTACCTCTCGACCTTTGAGAGAAGCGACGTAAAGCATGAGATCGCCATGCAGAAGCCAGTGGAAGCCACCGAATTCACCAATTATTATGAGATTGGAAGCGAAGAGGATGAGAGCAAAAAATCCTTCCTCACCCTCGGCAAGGTCTTCAGCGACTGGAGCGACAGACTGCGCACGATGGCCTACACTCTTGTCTCAGTATATCTGGCCGGAGATAATGAGTCTCCGCTCAAGCGAGCCATCCTCGCCAAGGGCCTGGCGCAGGACGTCGAATTCTCGATCATGGATGGCATAGCCCAACCTTTCTTCGCTCTTATCTTCAGGAATATGGATGCATCTGACAAGGACGAGATCCTCAGAGTATATCGCGAAGTCCTTCAGAAGATACATGCTGAAGGCGTAGACCGCGAAGCTCTTACAGGCTGCCTCAACCGCTTCGAATTCTCTTTGAGAGAGACAGGAGAGCCGCAGGGTCTGACCAGAAACATAAACGCCATGAACTCATGGCTCTACGGCGGAGATATCATGACTTATCTTGAGAGCAACGAACTCGTGCGAGAGCTCAGGGGAGGTCTTAATGGAAGTCTATATGACGACATAATCTCTGAACTCCTTGATGATAGCGGTACCGTCATCCTGACTACCCTGCCCTCCAAAACACTGGGAGATGAAGAGGCTGAAGCTGAGTACAGGAGAGTCACGTCGGAGTATTCTTCATTCAGTGAAGAAGAACTCAAGGGTGTGGAGGAGCTTTTCGATAGGCTGAGGACCTGGCAGGATACGCCGGATTCCGAAGAAGCCAAGGCCACTCTGCCTATGCTCAAGCTAAGCGATGTCGATCCGAAGCCACAGTGGGTGGACACTGAAGTCCGCAAAGTAAACGGCGTGGACTTTCTCTATCAGCCGATCTTCACCAACGGCGTTGTTCACGTGAATCTGTATTTCTCAGTATCTGACATGGCGGAAGACGATCTTAGGATGCTCTCCGCGATGACTGAATTCATAGGCCTGCTGCCGACTTCAAGGCATAGCTCTGCAGCCCTCCAGAATGAGATCCGCAAGATCTTCGGAGGCATCAATTACAACATCATCTCACCATGGGTCAAAGGCCATAATGAGAGAGTCAGACCCTTCTTCACGGTGAACTTCAGTGTTCTCGAGGAGAACTTGGACGAGGCTCTCGGTTTAGTAACAGAGATACTCACTGAGACCGACTTCAACAGCCAAGATATCATTCTGGAGAATCTCCTCCAGACTAAGGAAGTCTTCCACCAGAATATCATGGCCTCTGGCAACCAATATGCTTCGAGGAGAGTACTGTCAAACTATACGGCAGCCGCATATCTCGAGGAAAAGATCAACGGCCTGGATTTCGTGCTTTTCCTGAAAGATCTGCTCCGTGACTTCGAAGAAAAGGCTCCGGAACTGATCGACATATGGCATGATCTGGCAGCTGAAGTGTTCTGCTCTTCGCGCATGATCGTCGGCGAGACATCAACTGAAAGCCATCCTTCACTTGAGAGGCTTGCCACCGAGCTTCCTCTCGGTAAGCCGTCAGCTGAATATATGGAGATAGCGACGAAGAAAGAAAGTGTCCGCGAGGCCATATTCATCCCTGCAGGCATCTCCTTCGCATCCTTCGGTTCCAGCATGCTGAAATACGGCTACGAGCATGGCGGGCGCTTCCAGGTGCTTTCTCAGATCATGAGTTTCGGCTATCTCTGGGAGGAGATCCGCGTCAAGGGCGGAGCCTACGGCTGCGGTTTCAGCGCAGGTATGACAGGCAATATGGTCTTCACCTCCTACCGCGATCCTAATCCTATGAATTCTCTGGAAGTCTATCGTAACGCAGGCGATTTCATCAGAGATCTCGCTGAGTCAGATGAAGATATAACCAGATATATTATTTCTTCGATCGCAGGCATGGACGGTCTGGTTAACAGCGCAAGGCGCGGTTACGGCCAGGAACTTAACTGGATACGCGGTACTGATTATGACGATCTCTTCGCCATAAGGCAGGAGATGCTCTCGGTCACCAAGGACGACCTTGCCGAGCTTGCCGATCTCTTCGACAAACTGGCGCTTGACGGCTCGGTCTGCATCGTCGGCAACAAGGACGCCATTCAGACGGACGACAGCTGGACGGTAAGCAGCATCTGATCCGAACGGACGATCCACAGCGCAATTGATCATAAAAAGAAAAAGCATGTTTCCGGACGGCTGTCCGGGAACATGCTTTTGTTATCTCTAAAAATATATCCTATCCGACGCTCAGTCGTTAAGATCGAGGTTCTCATCTTCAGTGATGCTGTCGTCATCACCTTCTCTCATGATCTCTTTGATCACCTCTTTATCGATACCGAGATTATAGTAGAAATCATCGGAATAAAGGAGCGTATCCAGATCGCCGAGTTCCTCTACCTTGAGCATACCGGCTTCTTCCAGAGCTTTGAGTTTCTCCATCCTTCTCTTAGCCCTTCTCTCCAGTTTCTCGGCTCTTCTCTTCTCTCTTTCTCTTTCCCTCTTGGCGTTATACTGCCTCATGGCCTTGGCCGGGGTGTAGAATTTCTTGAAGTGATCGTAAGCCTGCGGATCCTCGTCGTTTTTGATGAAATGGATGTCGACCTCGTCCATGCATTTTTTGACCATGGAGAAAGGTATCCTGCCCTTCATGTACTCCTCGATCAGTACTTTCTCGCTGACGAAGGTCTTATCATATTCGGTCACCTTGCAGTTCATGTCGACCGGCTTGCCGAAAAGCATATAGTCGGCAAACATGCCCGGAAGATTTACTCCGCACTTGGTCACAGCGTAGCCTGAAGCTCCATATCTCATGTTGACCTCCACGAAGTAGATCTGACCATCCGTGGTCTGTATCATATCTATGTCGTAAAGTCCCTCGAAGTTCAGTGAGCCTACGAAGGCGTTCATCTTGTCGAACAGTTCCTTCTCGTAATCGCTCGGAAGTATCCTTCCGGTTATCGCAACTCCTCTGTGCTCGTCCTTGCCGCCCTCTTCAGCTACGAAGATCCCGGGGCCGATGGCTCCGTCCTTGGTGCTCAGGCCAAGGATCGAATATTCTTTCTCGATCTCGGCCAGGTCTTCTATGAGCATCTCCACGTCTTTCTTCTTGGAGTATCTCCTTAAGAGACGGTAGAGTTCTCTCTCGTTCTCGCAGATGGCCATCCTCTTTTTGGAACTGTTACGGCTGACGTTCGGCTTGACAAAGCAAGGATAGTGGATGTCCTCAGGTATGGTGAACTGCCTGTTGAATGTCTTGATAACGTGACTGTCAAGTACTGGCAGGCCGAACTCTCTGGCAAGTTCCTTCTGGAGGCCTTTGCTCATCAGACGTCCTACCTCGCCGGCGGTCTCATTGATGTTCGGCATGACGAAAAACTCACTCAGTTCATCATAGAATCTATCAATTACGTCGGCTGCCAGGTCGCAGCATGGTATGAGCAGCATCTTGCGATCAGGGTCGGCCATTTTGATCAAAGCATTCTTGATCCTTCTGCTCTTTCTCCTTGATACGCAGACACGGTAAGCCTTGATGTATTTGCTGTACGCGTCTGGTTTAAGAGCTTTCATAGGATTCAGCTTCGAAGGCGGTGTCTGATAAAGCTTCAGTACCTCGACTTCATAGCCAGCCTCGCCGAGAGATCTTGCCATGCAAAGATTCGAGCAGTAGTTCCTGCCTGTAACCAGCACCCTCGGCTTCTCGCTCTCAGGATCCCTCTGGTTCTCCGCTTTCATCTGAGGATAATTGAGGATCTTATGCTTGATAGGTCTCAGCACAGGGAAAGCCGTTCTCTTCACCGCGCGCTTGGCGTCTTTGGTTTTGCTCTTGACGAACACTTTCACAGCTCTTTTCTTCATATCGTTCATGAAGATCCTGCCTGGCTCGGGGTCGTCATCGTTCGCGAGAAGAGTGATGTCGGATTCAGCGATCTTATCATTCAGTTCCTTCTTGGTCATATAGCCGTGGATATAATCATCCCAGGCCACTTTATCATAGATGAAGGTCTTACCGTAGACTTTGACCTTCTCTTCTTCCTCGGTATGCCCGAGACCGAGAGCTTCCTTAACAAAAACGTCCGGCAGATTGACTCCGCTCGCAAAATATGAGTAGTTCGGACCGCCGCTTCTGAAGTTGACCTCGTTGAAATAGACTTTGTCTCCGACAACGTTGAACTCCATGTCGAACATACCGAAATACCTGAACTTCTTCAGCATCTCGAAGGTCTTGTCCATGATGTCCTGTCCGAGTTCCTCGAAAGGTACTACTCTTCCAGCCAGCGTAACGCCCTTCTCGTACTGAGCTACGTTGGTCTTTTTGATGATAGCAGGAATTATTATCTTCTGGTCGAAGCATAAACCCGAAAGGTCTATCTCATAATCGATTTCAAGGAACTCTTGTACCAGGATCGATCTGTCTGAGAATTTATACCTGAGTTTGTCAAGATGTCTCTTTAAGCCTTCCGGCGTCTGGCAGACTTTCATCTCTCTCTTGTAGCCGGTGACGCTCTCGAGGGGCTTCACAAAGCAGGGATAGACCATGTCATCTGGAATGTCGAACTCTTCATTCAGATTGAACAGCCATTCCTTCGGTGTGAGCAGGCCCACCTCCCTGGCCATCGCTCCCTGGACGGTCTTGTCCATACGGTTCATGATGGAACCCTGGCCGCCGCCCACGATGTAAGGCATGATGAATATTTCCTCCAGCATGTCTCTATTAAGATCCATGATGGACGCTGTGTAGTCGTCAGTAGGGAAAAGCACCGGTTTCTCCTCGAGCCCTTTGTACTCGAGCAAGGCTTCCAATAGCCTCTCGTCTCCGCCGCTCTTCACCTTCTTCGAGACCACCTCAACTGAATTCCTGACATACTTACTGCTTGAAGCCAATATGGACTGCCCTGCTCTTCTAGCGCTCGCCACCAGGTCTACCGTGTAGCCCGCTGATCCCAGCGATCTGATGACGCTGAGACCTGTGGAATAGTTTCTGGACAGTACTACGACCAGCCTGCTGTTATTGCTCTCCATTTGATCCTCCGTTTAATCTCTCAAATAATCTTTTGGGATCATTCTTCTTTGTTCTTCTCCGCCTGTATCCTGTCATATTCCTTTTGCTGATCTTCAAGAGGTATCAGGCAGAATTTGTATTTATAATAGTCCTTATATGATATGCCCAGCCTTGCCCTGGCATCCTTTAACTGTTCGATGGCATACTCGCGGTCCCAGCCCATGATGTCCATGGAATACGTGATGCACTGCTCACGCTGTCTGGCGAGGCGTTCTTTTTTCTTGACCGCCTTCTCGTATGACTCGGCCTGCTCTTCGGGCGGATACCGCCACACCTTGAAGGCGGCTATCTCCTTATATCCGATCTCCAGCCTTTGTTTGATATCCTTAAGCTGAGTCTTGGCCTCGTTGCGGTCCCAGCCGGTGTCCTCCATGGCGAGAGCTATGCAGCTGTCTCTCTCTTCTTTTTTGCGCTTGATCCTGGCTTCCGCCTTCATCTCTTTAGTGAAGATCTCACCCGGCAAAGGATCATAATCGTTGACCATTATATGGATATCGGCGGAATCAATCATCTCATTCAGGTCTTTTCGTCTGAAATGGTCGTGGAAATAATCGTCCCAAGCTACCTTCTCGTAAATATATGATTTGCCGAACTCCTTCACCTTGCACTCTTCAGGATCTATCTCAAGTCCAAGCGCGGCCTTCACGAAAAGTTCTGACAGATTGACACCGCTTTCGAAATACACGTAGTTCGTACCGCCGCTTCTCAGATTGAGTTCGTTGAAGTAGAACTCGTCTCCGATCTGATTGAAGCCGAGGTCGAACATTCCGAAATAGTGGAATTCTCTTAAGAACGCATATACCTTATCCATGAAGGCTCCGAACTTCTCCACAGGCAAAAGATTACCGTAGAGCGGCACGCCCTTGTCGTACTGCGCCACGACTTTTTTCCAGATGATGCCGGGAAGGATCACGTCCTGATCCATCAAAACGCCCTCCAGATCGTACTCCCTGTCTATGTACATAAACTGCTGGACAAGCACGGATCTGTTGGAATAGAACTTCCTCAGCTTCATAAGATGCGTCATAAGCGCTTCAGGATCATCGCATCTCGCCATTTCCTGCTTGTAGCCTATGATGCTTCCCAAAGGCTTAACATAGCATGGATAGACCATATCCGCCGGGATCTCGATCTCCTCTTCTCTAAGAGACACGACCCACTCGAGCGGCGTCCTGATGCCGACTCTCCTGGCGATCTCTCCCTGTACGGACTTGTCCATCATGTGAGTCAGGCTGCCGGGCTCTCCCCCGACGATCCCCGGCATGATGAAGATGCTGTCAAGTTCATCCCTGTGAAGATCCATGACAGACGCCGTATAGTCGTCTGCCGCGATGAGGACCGGTTTGGTCGGCCATTGCCCTTCATAGGTCTTCAACACATCTACCAGTTCGACGTCGTCTTCGTCTTTTATCTTTTTAGCCACTATCTCTTTGGCTTCTCTTATAAATCTGCTCTTGGCTATGAATGCCGAAGCGCCTTCCCTGGGCGCGCTCGCGACCAGGTCGACCGTATATCCCGCGGTACCCAGCGACCTTATGACGCTTAAGCCAGTGGAATAGTTTCTCGACAATACGACGGCCAAAATATCTTTTTTGTCCATGGTACTCCTTATTATGTCTATATAACTAGTCTGATTCGTCTTATACTCTGCCCGTGAACTCCATCTTTACTACTTCGAATCCGTGATCGCGAGCGTACTTCTCGGCATATTCGTTGTGGTGGCAGTAAAATACGAGCTTGCCGCAGTTTTCAAAAGCATCGTCCGCTATGTATTCCACGCTTGAAGAGATCTTCACGCTCCTTAAATTTGTGCAGTTAGCGAAGGCTCTCTTGCCGACCCTCTTCAGGCTTCTCCTGAATACAGCTGAATTTAGCTTCGGGCAATCTGCGAAAGCCTCCTCCTGGATCTCTTGGGTGGTCGTGCCCATCCTGAATCCTTCAAGCTCAGGGCAGCCCTTGCATACCCTCGGCCTTATATAAATAATGTTCTCCATGAACTTGAACTTCTTCATAACAGGATGTCCTTCGAAGGCTCCCGGCACGATCTCCGTAACGGGCAGTCCAAGCAGTCTTCTAGAATTCGTATAAGAGACCTGAGGTCTTCCCTCTGTAATTCCGATGATCTCAATGTGATCCTCATATATCCTGTAAATGAACTTGCCCGCATCGTAAGTCAGAGGATATACAGTCTCTTCGTTCAGTTCAGGCACGTCGTCCTTATGCAGTCTCACAAGTCCCTCGACCGGACCTTCCTCGAACTCCTGGAAATCAATGGTCTGGCACTCGTCTATAAGTTCACCGATATCCTTCTTGATCAGTTCCTTCTTCTCGACGTTTGCCTCGATCTGCGCGTCTTTGGGAATCGGAAGAATCACGTACTGTCTGCCGTTGTAATTCTCGCTCGTGAAGACCGGAATATATGACAATTCGAGTTTCGTTCCCTCGTCGGTCTTTTCGGCATCCACTACCGCCACAATGGCACGGGACTTGACGTTATCAAAATTATGAGAAATAAAGTTGCCCATGCAGTAGAAAACCGGTACCTTCCTTCCGTCTGAAGCCTCGACGATATCGAAGGGCTGAAGGACATGAGAATGCGATCCTATGATGCAGTCAAAGCCGATGTCCGCCAGTTCCTGAGCGTATTTATGTTGCGAACTGTGTGGTTTAGCGTGGTTCTCCTTGCCCCAGTGCATGCAGCAGATGACGATGTCCGCGCCGTCCTTCTTGGCATTTGTATAGTTGTTCTTTGCCTTGATCCTGCTATAGTCATGGAGCATGAACTTCCTTCCCTCCGTGGAGATGTTCACGCCCTTTCCGTTATGGTCTGTACCGTAGGCAACGATACCTACCTTGATGCCGTTCACATCTATCACTTCGTAACGCTTCTTCTGATCCTTGAACGTGCCGGTCTGGATGAAGCCGAATCTGACGATATTGTCAATGGTCTCCGCAAGACCGACCACTCCGGTGTCAAGGTCGTGATTGTTGGCGTTCGTGAGGACATCGAATCCGCAGTTCTTGAGGCCGTCCAGTATCTCCGTAGGCGCGTTGCAGTTGAAGTCCTGCTCGGATACGTAAAGCTCTGTTCTGTACGGCGAACTCTCCGAAAGCATGGTCTCGATATTTCCTACAACAAGGTCAGCCTGTTTGAAGACGTGCGAGATAGGTTCGAATACGTAATTGAAATCATAATCTTCGCTGTCTCCTATTCTGGCCTCTTCGATCTGCCTTTCAAACACTGTGATGTCTCCCGCGAACATAAGTCTGGCTTTGCCGGTATTGGAAGGTCGATTCTGCTCCCAATAACCGCCATCCTCCACGAAGTGAAACCTCGTGGGTTCCAGAACTACGTCCTTCATGCCGTAATACTCGCGCTCTTTGAAATCATAATCCGGAGCCTTGATCTCGTACTGTTCAAGCCATTTGTTTTTTTCGTAAGACATACTTCTCTCCTTTGATCTATCTCTTCAAAATCGTATCCCTCAGTTTATATATGATTCTGTAAATTCCAGATACTTTGTAAAATCTGATGAATCTGTCGTTTGGCTTCGCATCTTTTTCGTCCTTGATGAAAAAGATATCTGCCTTGTCAAGTATCTCATGCATCGTGCTTCTGTCGATGTCGTTTCTGATATACTCTTCTATGAGGGCTTTCTCACTCACGAAGGTTCTGCCTACGCCGTCTGTTATAATGGTCTCTTTCATAGGCTTATTCCTAAGCACCCTGTTCGCGAACGCGGCAGGTATGTTGGCGCCACACTGCGAAAAAGCATTCACCGACGCTCCAGCCCTGAAGTTCATCTCCGTGAAGTAAATCTTTCCTTCCGTGTCCTCTACAAGATCCAGATCGAACATCCCTGTATATCCAATAGATGCCACGAACGCGGACGCCTTACGTATCAGATCGCTCCACTCGCCGGTATCCATTACCGTTCCTGTGATAGCTACTCCCTTGCGTTCTCTGTGGCCATGTATACCCGCTCTAAAAATTCCCGGCATGATGACTTCGTCCATCACAGACGCGCCGAGGAGCGAATACTCGTCTTTGATATCCACGTATCTCTCACAAAGTATCTCAAGCCCGTCTTCATTCTTTAAAGGCTCCAAATTTCTCATTAGCTCATCTCTGTCGAGACATTTTTTCATGATGAGCTTGCTGCCCATTATACTCTTGCTCGGTTTTGTAAAGCACGGGAAAGGAGTATCCCCCGGTATATCGATCTCACCGTCTATGATTCTGATCAGGCTGCTCTCCAGCACTTTGAGACCAGCCTCATCGGCCATTTCTTTCTGGAGGTTCTTATCCATAATTTTGCCGATACCGCCCTGCATGCCCCGCACGTTCGGTATGAAGAAATGCTCTTTCAGTTCGTCGTAATGGTCGTCTATGGCGGAGACCAGGAAATCGTCCACCGGAATCAGCATGGTCTTGCGTCCTGGCGTCCGATCTTCATCCGTCATTTTAAGAAGCGCATCCCTGATATTGGCAGATCTGCCATTCATGATGCAGATCTCGTGGCGCGTCACGTATCGGCTCTCTGCCTCCGGTGTCATCTTGCCTAGAAGGTTTAGCGAGTTAGGCGCCTTCCTGAAGACTCTCAGGACTTCAACATCATATCCGGCTACGCCAAAATCCCGAACCATGGTCAGGATGCTGCCAAAGTTCAGGCCGATAACTATAATGCGGTGGTCATTTCCGGATCTTTCCATCACTCTACCTTTTCAAAAACTTCAGCGTCTTATTCTTGAGGGCGCTGAGCCTTATCTTCTTTTCAAATATTCTGCCCGGTTCAGGATCATCAGCGTTCGCCAGAAGCGTATAGTCTGCATCGCTGATCGTCCTCGCGAGTTCAGACTTGTTCATAAAGCCATGAATGAAGTCCTCCCAGGCAACTTTCTCATAAACGAAGGTCTTGCCGAAACTTTTGAGTTTCTCCTCTTCTTGCCCTATCTCCTGACCGGTTACTCCCCTGACGAAAATGTCAGGCAGATTAACGCCGTTCAGATAGTACGAGAAGTGCGGTCCTCCACTTCTGAAATTGATCTCGTTGAAATACGCACTGCCGCCGCAAAGATTGAATTCCAGGTCAAACATGCCATAGTAATCCAGACCTCTGAGCATCTTAAGAAGCGGCTTCAGGGTCTTATCTCCGAGCGTATCCAGAGGAAGCAGCCGGCCGGTCATAGTCACGCCGACCTCATGCTCCGCTATCCTTGTCTTCTCTATGACAGCGGGGATGATGATCCTCTCTCCGAGGCATACTCCGCCGACGTCATATTCTTTATCAATATTCAGATATTCCTGCACCAGTACCGAGCGGTCCGGGTAAGACTTCCTGAGATGCCCGAGCACCGCCTCCAGTTCCTGCCTGTTCGCGGCGACAGCCATCTCCTGCTTCTCGCCGTCAACGCTCTTAAGGGGCTTGATGAAGCAGGGATAAACGATATCCGGAGGGAGAGCCTTCTCTTCACCAAGGCTGACTACAGTCTCAAAGGGACGCTTGAGCCCGGCTTCCCTCGCCAGTTCTCCCTGGACGTCCTTCTCCATAAGGCGGCAGAGGTCTCCGCTCTTCCCGCCCTTTATCCCAGGCATAACAAAACAGTCTTTCAGGCTCTCACGATTCATGTCCATCACGTAGGTGGTATAATCGTCAGCCGGGAAAAGCACTTTCTGTCCATCTTCCTTTCCCGCCGAGCCCAAAAGATGCTCCGCTATCTCTTCACCTTTACTGCCATATACAGAATCCGTCAGAAACTCCACCGAATTTCTGACGTATTTACTGGCTGCGGCAATATCTGAACTGTTCCTTCTCCTGGCGCTTGCTACAAGGTCAACAGTGTATCCCGCGCTTCCCAAAGAACGTATCAGTCCGAGACCTGTGGAATAGTTTCTAGATAAAACTGTAACGACTGGCTTATTATCCGAAATCATTCCCCTCCATATCCTCTTCCATCATATCGTCTTCGTCCCGCTCGCGTTCCTTGGCCGCCTTCGCAGCGTCAGGATCGATCTTGCAGTTGGCTTTGAAATATGCTATCGCTTCATCGAAGCTTCCGTCGAAGCATATCGCTCCCTTGTCGATGACTATGCCCCTGGTGCAGAATTTCTTGACAAAAGGAACGTTTCCTACGGTCATGATGAGCGTGGTGTCTTCATCAAGTACGCTCCTGATGCGCTCCAGACATCTCGGCAGATATCTTCTGCCTCCAAAGTTGAAGAATTCATCATAGAGCAGTATGTCAGGCTTATATGCGGTCATAAGTCCCAGCCCGACTCTGGCCATGCTGCCCGTAGGCAGAGTCTTCACGCGGTTGTCGATAACTCCCGTGAGATCGGCAAATTCGATGATATCCTCTTCGACCGCCGCAAGCTTTTCCTTCGACCATCCGAGGAGGTTCGCCCTGAGTCTCAAATTCTCACGACCGGTGAGACTGGCCTTGAAGGCATATTTGTGGTCGAATATCAGCGTCGGTTCTTCTTTAACGGTGATGACTCCCGCTGTGGGCTTGAATATACCCGCGATCAAGCGCATGATAGTGCTCCTGCCTGATGCTATCGTACCTATGATAGCGACCTTTTCGCCTTTATGTATCTCAAAAGAAACGTCGTCCAGCACGTTGATCAGCTCGCCGGAGTTCATGCCCAGAAGGATGTTTCTCATCTTCTGACGGTTCGATCTGTAATATCTGAACTCTTTTTTGACGTGTTCAAAGGATATCACGACCTCGCGCGGGGCTTTCTCTTCGGCAACTGCCACCTGCTCTGCCGCTTCTGTTTCGATTTCAAGTTTTTTGCTGTTCAGTTCTTCCATATCCACTCACTATTTGCTAAAGCTGTCTTATCCTCCGCGCTATATAATATCCGGAAGCGATTTCTTCAATCTCTGATAGAGGATGAACGACAGTATCGCCAGCACAATATTGACTATCATAAACGCTTCCAGCGCTTTCATGTTCTCCCAGAACCACATGTTATAGCAGACACAGTTTCTGTAGCCCTCCACACAGTATGTAATAGGGTTGAACAGGAAGAAAATCGGATTTGCTCTGTCGGTAGCCCTGGAATTGAAGAAGATACCGGACAGCCAGAAAAATGCCGGTCGTATCGACTTGATAAAGTTAAAGAAATCAGCCGATATGACCGTACATAGGCCGGTAAAGAACGACCAGCAATACGAGAATATAAACATCATACACGTGTAGAACGGTATCTGTAACCAGGTTATGCTGGGCTTCACTCCTGAAAGCAGGGTGATGACTATCAGTATGCCGACCAGGAAGAAGTGGTTCAGCAGGCCAGATACGCCCGGTATCATCGGCATGACAGTGACCGGGTAATTTGCCTTGTATATCAAAGCCTTGTTACTCTTGAAGCACTTGGCTCCCCCGAATATGGCCTTCTGCAGATAGAACCAGGGAAAAATGCCTGACGCCAGCCATATGATGTACGGGCAGACGATCCCCTTGATGTCCTTCGCGCTCTTGAAGCCCAAGTTGATGGCGAGATAGAACATGCCTATGTAAAGCATGGGCTTCAGTATGTTCCAGATCCATCCGAGGTCTGTTTCTCCGTTGTTAACGAAAAACTCCGCTTTGGATATTTTGAACAGTCTCGGAAAGTAACTGATATTGGTTTTTATTAGTTTAGATAAGCCTTCTAACAACAGATGATCTCCTTAAAACTAATCATATTAATCTACTAAACGACTATTCCAGAGGCGAGGTCTGCATGCCCGAAACTTTCAATTTAGGGAACTTGATGACGTAGGGATCAACGCCTTTCTTCTTCGCGAGCGCAGGCATGTATCGCTCGTAGACGTACATCTTGCCTTCGTTAGCTATCGTCTGGATGGACGCCATCTTCGGCATGGAGTTGCCTTCGATCAGAATGACCCTGCCGTTTCTGTCAACAGTGATGTCCCAGCCCATGTGTCTGTTCTGATCTTTGCACTTGTATGACAGATGTTTGATGGTCTCAACTACCTTATCCCACTCGGGGAACTGGAAGCCTTTGAACTTAACTCCCGAATCTGGATGCACTTCGCTCCTGATGCCATCTCTGTCGACAGCGTCGGTGGTGATGACACCAGTCTCCGTATCCAGAAGCGCGACCATGCCCCCCTGGTGGAAGTTGTCCGCAACCCTGCCTTTACGGCCGAATCTGGAGAACGCGGCCATCATCCTGAACTCGTCATCAGCATCTATCAGAGAGTAGACTCGTGTGGTATTGACGGTGTCCGGATTGAACTTCGCGAGCTCCTCGTGCTGTCTTACCACTTCCTCCACGATCATGCCGTTCTTCTGGCAGTAATCGTACACTTCCCTTATGTCTCTGCCCGTCGTGTCGATCACGGCAGCGCCTTCTCCGCCAGTTCCTTCGACGGGCTTGACGAAGATCTGCGGATTCCTCTCGGTAAACGCTTTGAAATCTTCGAAGCTGCAGTTAGTGGCATCCAAATTGTCTCTTCCGACTTCATCTGCAAAGAACTCGTCGAACCTCGCCTTGTTCTTGAAAAGCATAAGGTTCTTCAGGCACACTCTCGCGATATACTTCCTGTATCCGTCATTGCTCAGGAATGTCTTTCTGACGTTGAATTCCTTCAAATAGAAGAAATAGTCGAAGTAATCTGCAGCCTCGTATCCCTGATCCTTGCAGTGCATTATATAATCCGTAAAGAAGATGGCAAGGTCGGTATTGTTGAAGTGAATGAGTCTGTTCTTCTTGAAGCGCTTCGTGAATGAATTGTAGTCCTTGCGTATCTTCGTGGTATCCGGTATGAGATCTTCTCCAACAACTTTCCTGATATCGTCGAAGTCATAATCTATTGGCTCGATGTATGCCGAAGGCTGATAGAGCATGCTTGCTCCATTGGGGAGCGGACGTCCCAGATACCAGCAGGCAGCGATGATAGGATCGGGCTGCTTAGTGTCTTCGCCGTCAACGTATGAAAGATCTGCAGCTTTCTTTTCGAACTCCGCGCAGCTTATCTTATGGGTCTCATCAGCCGTCAGATCCGCGGATCTGAGTTCCTTGAAGTATTTCTGGCGCGCCTTCTTGGCCTTTTCCTCTATCCTACCCTCTTGAACCTCTTCAACCTTGTCAGGCCACTTGTCCTCGGGGACTCTATAGAAGAAATAGTCCAGAAACTCTCTGGTTGAAATGCCGTATTCCTTCTTGACAAAGGCGATCTTTTCATCCAGCTCTTCCTTGGTCCAGCCAGTGTATCTTACGGCCTTTCTTTTCTTTCTCTTGATCTCTTCCTGCCTCTGGCGCTTCTTCTCAGCTTCAGTTTTTTCTTCGCTGTTTAAAGCTGTGTCCGCTGCGTCACTTGCTGTCCTGTCAGCGCTATCACTGACAAGCTTTTTGATCTTTCTGAGGCCTCTGGCTAGTTTATTCTTGAATGGATTGTTCTGCATAGTCTGTTTCAGTGTCCTAAATACGACCCTGCCTCCGTTCTGCTTTTTATTTAATATAATATTATAACCTATTATATTATTTTTTGTCAATTCTAACCCATAGGAGACGAAGCAAATGCCCGCGCCTGAAACGAGCATAAATGACTGAAAAAAACACAAAAAATCGGAGAACCAATTGATTCCCCGATTTTCCTTTTCCTTTGATCGATTAACGCTTTGAGAACTGAGAAGCTCTTCTGGCCTTCTTGAGACCGTACTTCTTTCTCTCTTTCATTCTGGAGTCTCTTGTAAGGAATCCCGCTGCCTTTAAGGTGGGTCTGTAGGCTTCCTTGTCAGCTTCAACGAGGGCTCTGGAGATACCATGTCTCAGGGCGCCTGCCTGACCGGTGAAACCGCCGCCTGCTACGGTAGCGACTACGTCGAACTTACCTTCTGCTCCTACGAGCTCGAGGGGACGACGGACTTCTCTCTTAACGATCTCCATTCCGAAGTAATCGTCTAAGTCCTGCTTGTTGACAGTGATCTTGCCGGTTCCGGGGATCAGTCTAACTCTGGCAACAGATGATTTTCTTCTGCCAGTACCTTGATACTGCATTTTAGCCATTTGTCATTTCCTCCCTTTCCCTTAAATTTCCAAAGTCTCAGGCTTCTGAGCTGTATGAGGATGCTCAGGTCCTGCATAGACCTTTAACTTCTTGAACATCTGTCTTCCAAGCTTTCCATCAGGAAGCATGCCTTTAACGGCGTGTCTGATGATCTCTTCAGGCTTCTTCTGCTGTAACTTGTCGAAGGTGATCTCTCTGAGTCCGCCGGGATATCCGGTGTGCTTCTTATAGATCTTTTCTGATCTCTTCTTACCTGTTACGGCAACCTTCTCTGCGTTGATGACGATAACGTAATCTCCGCAATCAACATGTGGTGTGAAGGTCGGCTTATTCTTTCCTCTGAGAACTGTAGCGACCTCTGAAGCAAGCCTTCCGAGGGTCTTGCCATCTGCATCAACGACGTACCACTTACGTTCAACTTCTGCAGGTTTTGCGATGAATGACTTCATTGCGTTCCAAATTCCTTTCTACCTACTGGGTTCGGCCGGGCTTTCCCCGCCGAGCGTTTTCGGTTCTGCCTACTGAGTTCCGGACATAGCAAGAAGGTCCTGAACCTGGTCGGCATCCTAAAAATAACTTCTAGTCGGACATCTCCGGACGATGCCTAATGCCCGAATCCGCACAGTCGTGCTTTTATATTATATTCTCTGAAAATGCAAAATGCAAGAGGTTTTTTAATCTGTGACAAATTCTATGCCGCTTTGGATCGCATACTCATGTGCGTATGACCCTTTGCCGCAATGGATGACGAGATCATTATCACCTTCGAACGCATCTTCTGCTATCATCCCGACACTATAAGGGATGTGGATCTCCTTCAAAGCCTTACAGTCTTTAAATGCCTCATCGCCTATATGCGTAAGTCCTTCTTTGATATTGACCGTCTTAAGAGCTTTGCAGGATTCGAAAGCCTCCGCTTCGATCACCCTGAGAGAT
>JAFYJM010000117.1 GCA_017538125.1 Bacillota bacterium | reverse complement strand
CGATGACGACGATGATGACGATGACGACCAGGGTGAAGATGATGGTGACCAGGGAGGCAACGACCAGGGAGGCAATAACCAGGGCGACGACGATGAACAGTAATAAATATTAATCACAAAAACAATAAGGCTGCCGCATTGATTTGACGCGGCAGCCTTTTTTCTATTATTTATAAAGCTGAGGCAATGATCTCCCTGACCTTGTCTGGAAGCTCTTTGAGCTCTTCGCGGCTCATCCCTTTAACGTCGATCGGCTCGTGGAAAGTCACGTCGAAGGATTGATGCTTCTGCACGATGCCGGTCTCTTCGAACAGCCTATACGAGCCGTTGATCGTGACCGGTACGATGGGCACCTTGGCTTTAGTGGCGAGCTTAAAGCTGCCAGCGTGAAATTCGCCCAGCGGATGGCCTTCCTCCTTAGAGCGTGTGCCCTCCGGGAAGATCACCATGCTGAAACCTTGCTTGAGATAATCAGCGCCTTCCGCGATGGTATTAAGAGACGCGCGGACATCGCTCCTGTCGATGTAGATGCCGCGCACGCGCTTGATCCATTTGGCGAAATGCGGCACCTTCTTGATCTCGGCCTTGGCGATGAAACCGGTCTGGAAAGGCACGCAGTGCATGAAAACGAGCACGTCAGCATAGCCCTGATGGTTCGCGATGAATACCACAGGGCCGTTTTCAGGCAGATTTTCAGTGCCGGTGGCGTTGATCGTCCAGTCCCATTTGTCCAGGATGCGCTTAGACCAGCCTGTGAGGACTTCTTTGATGAGGGCCCTTTCTTCTTCGATTGCATTGTGTTCCCTTAGATAATCTATCCCTTTGGCGTAGGTGTCGGCCCAGAGCACATCCCGCGCCAGGAATAGCAGGTTGGGAATATTCGGTATGATCTTCATGGTTGTATTATAGCATATTTTCAGTTGTTGTGGAAATGAAAATGTTCGCGCCAAACCAAAAGGCCCCGCGTCACGCGGGGCCTTGGAGGTTTTTCATAACTAATCGAAAAATCAGTCAGCTACGTAAGGAAGCAGAGCGACTGTCCTGGCACGCTTCACGGCAGTTGTGACTGCTCTCTGGTGCATAGCGCAGGTTCCGGTGATCCTCTTAGGAAGGATCTTGCCTCTCTCGGTAACGTACTTTCTTAATTTTTCAACGTCCTTATAATCGATGGTCTCTGCCTTGTCTGCGCAGAACTGGCATACTTTTTTCTTTCTCATGCCGCCACGATTAGGTCTCTTCTCGTACATGCTTCTTATCTCCTTTCTTTATTAGAACGGGATGTCTTCCTCGATCGAGGTGAAGCCCTCCGGAACGAAATCGTCCTTAGGAGCCGGAGCGCTTTCAGCGGACTCGCGATAAGGCGCGTCCATGGCCGGCTGCTCTTCTCTGGGCTGTGCCTGATACTGAGGAGCGGGAGCGGTGTAGCTATCGCTTCCCTGGGACTGTCTGTCTCCCCATTCCAAGAATTCTACTCTGTCAGCTACGACGTCGGTGGTGTAAACGGTTGCACCGTCCTTGTTGGTATAGCTGCCGGTCTGAAGTCTGCCCTGAACTCCTACCAGTCTTCCTTTTTTAAGGAATCTCTCACAGTTCTCGGCCTGTTTGCCGAATACCGTGATCCTGGGGAAATCAGTCTTCTTCTCTTCACCCTGTCTGTTGGGTCTGTCGATGGCTACCGTAAAGGTACATACTGCCATCTGGCTTCCGCTGGTATACCTTGTTTCAGGATCTCTTGTTAATCTTCCGATAAGTACAACGCTGTTCATCTTCTACCTCTCTTACTTCTCGTCTTTTGCCACGATGATGTGTCTCATTACGTTATCAGAAATTCTGAGCCTTCTGTCCAGTTCCTTAGGTAATGAAGGATTACCTTCGAAGTTGATGACTACGTAGTAGCCGTCGTTTAACTTCTGGATAGGATATGCAAGCTTTCTCATTCCCCAAACGTCTACTTCTCCGACAACTCCATCTGCAGCAATGATTTCTTTAACGGTTTCAATTGTCGCATCTTTCTTTTCGTCTTCTAAAGTAGGATTGATAATGAACATTACTTCATATTTAGTCATGTCTTTCTCCTTTCTCTGTGGACTAATGGCGACGGCTCTCCCGTCGCAGAGATTCACACGGTTAGACTCGTGCCCTACTATTATATATGCATCAAAGTCAAAATGCAAGTAGTTTTTTGGGGTTTATTAAAAGGCTATGGCTCGAAGCTGGCCTCCGGGATATTGGCGTTAAACGGCTCGTTAAAGGGCTGGATCCCTTCGAGGCGCAGGGGATCTTCCCTTTCGGCCCGATTTATCTAAAACTTATGCAAAAGCCCGGCTATTATGGTATAATATCAACATAAACATGTTAATGCAATAAAGCGTTTTTGCGAAGGACGGAACCATGAAGAAGTTTTTAGCGTTACTATTGTCGGTCATGATGGTCATGACCTTTATTCCGGCTGTGGCCTGGGCTGAATCAGGATTCACCTTCACCATCGGCGAGGGAGGCATACTGGCCTGGGACGGGGCTGACATGAATGGAAAGATAGACCTTTACATCGATGATGTTCTGATCTCTGAGATCGATCCATCCGCCGACAACATCAACATAAACTCTATAATCGATGACCGGATCGAGATGAACGTCATCGAGAAGAAAGAACAGTATCAGATCACTCTTAAGGCAAACGATAAAGATTCGAATCTTGTGGGTCAGCAGACCAGGGTCTACAAATATCAGTCGGATGCTGAACCGATGATCACGGCCGTTTATGAGAGGACTACTCCCTTCGAAGTAATCATTGAGAGGGACTTCAAGGACTACGGCACCGGCCTGTATTATTACGGCGAGACCTTTGATTACCCCGACGCAGGGGATAAGGTGACCTTTACCTTCCCCGACGGCACGGTGAAGAAATATGAATATCAAAGATCAGGCTCATCCTACGGTAAGTTCGTAAACGTTGCCGATTCAACGGATGTGATCAATTACAATCAAATCTACATCAACCTAAATAATCAGGCAGGCGACTGGGCTGAAGGCGGAGACAAGAACTACTATGAGGTGACCTTCATCAACTATCCAGCGGATGGGGACGATTGGATCACCTGCCGCGTGCCGGTCAGCGTGTCTTCCACGCCGGTGGCCTCTGTGGAGTTTGAGCCCGTGCCTGTTTTGAGATGGACGGCTGATGCCGCCAGGTCAGGCATGCCCTACGGAAACAAGGTCACCGTTACCTACAAGGACGGTACCACCGAGGTATTCATCGATAACGATATGGGCGACTGGGTATCCCAGACAACCGGAGAAGCACAGCCCTGGAACGACGATGATATCTACTATAATATAACGGACATTTATGACCCTGAGGATCTTTCCATGCAGGCCACCTACATGGGCGTGAAATCCGCGAAGAACTACAGCGCGTCCTACGTTGCCCAGTCCATCAGCCTCTATCAGGCTGAGCCCATGGTTTTGAGAAAAGGCATTAATTCAGTAACTGCCACGGACGTCGCGGGCAGCGAATACGAAAACTATTCCTTATACAGGTATAACTGGTTCGGCGAAGACGACGTTCTTACTGTAAAATATAAGAACGCGCTGGACGAGTACATCTACGTAGACTATGCGAGATACGATGAGACCAGCTTCCAGCTGGCTGAGGACAGTCCGTACCGCACCGGCTACGCGGACGACCATCTGTCGAGCAATTACATCACCATCCACATGCCGGACCAGAGCGAGAATCATTTTGAAATAGGGAAGACTTACAGCATGGACATGACCTTCCATATGTACGGCTCCAATTTCGATCTTCCTGAATTTACCACCACGGGTGAGCCCTACAAGGTGAAGATCGCTGACCAGGCTGCAAGCCTCACTTTCGAGGACGGGACTGGCCAGGTGAGAATAGAGAAGGGCAGCACCTATCAGCTTAAGGCTGTCTATGAGCCCGACACCGCCGAGCCGGAAATCACCTGGGAATCCAGCAGGCCGGCCATCGCAACCGTCGATGAAAACGGACTGGTCACGGCTCTTGCGGCAGGCAACACTACTATAACGGTAACGGCAGATAACCAGACTGCCTCAAGGACAGTATACGTCTATGAAGTCAAGACCCTGACCGAGGATACGGTCACCGTGGAAGACGCGGTTTACACCGGAGAGCCCATCGAATCTGTAAATGTCAGATATAACAGCAGCTTGCTTACAAAAGACACAAACTACACGGTAACTTTTGAGAATAACACCAACATAGGAGACGCCACGGTGGTCATCACGGGCGTGGCGCCATACTATACCGGCCAGATCACAAAGACCTTCAAGATCAAGGGCGATCTGTCCAAAGCTGTTACTGGGATCGTATATGAGCCGGATCCGATCCCGGACCAGACTTATACAGGTTCGCCCATCGAGCCTAAGCTCAGCTCTGTTAAGGCCATGAGGAGCGACGGCCAGGTGGGAGAACTCACGGAAGGTGTGGACTATCACCTTGAATATATGAGTAATACCAACGAAAGTGACAGCGCCATACTTATAATAAAAGGAGACGGCTACTATACCGGGACCAAGTATCTGCGCTTCAGGATCGTAGCAGCCAAGCCCGATCAGATGATCAGCGCAAAAATATCCGCATCGAAGGTGTCGGTCGGGAAGACCGCAGCGATCACCGTCACTGGAGCCGAAGGCGAGCTCAGCTATGCATCGTCGGATACTAGTGTTGCAACGGTATCAGCTTCAGGCAAGGTCACAGCCAAGAAGGTGGGCACCGCCAAGATCACCGTGACTGCAGCGGAGACCGATGATTTCAACTCAGCCAAAGCCACAGTTACTGTCAAAGTAGTACCCGGGGCCACATCTTCGGTGAACGCCGAGAACCTGGCCACAGGCATCAAGGTCACCTGGAAAAAGGTCACTGGAGCCAACGGTTACAAGGTATACCGTGGTACCACACTGGTCAAGACCATCACCAGCGGAAGCACGGTGACCTACACTGACACTAAAGCCAACACCAACGGCACCAAGTACACCTTCAAGGTAGTAGCGACTGCATCCACAGGCGACAGTACGCTTTCCAAGTCAAAGACCTTCTACAGGGTGTCCAGACCGACGATATCGTCCCTCACGAACTCGGCTGCGAATAAGATGACCGTGAAGTGGGCAAAGAACTCCAAGGCCACAGGCTACGAGGTCCAGTACAGCACTTCGAAGACATTTGCATCAGGAAACAAGACTGTCAAGATCAACAGCGCTTCTACGGTCACCAAAGTCATCGGAAGCCTCACCAAAGGCAAGACCTATTATGTAAGGATACGCACCTACAAGACCGTGAGCGGCAGTAAGTATTATTCGGCATACAGCACCAAAAAGTACGTTAAAATCTCCAAATAGTGCCCCGGAAGCCTTGCTGAAGAAGTAATGATAAATGTGAGCGGTTGTGCATTAATGCGCAACCGCTTTTGGTTTGTGTTACCGTAGAGATCAGTGAGATCGAATTATTAACAGTTATGTTGGTCTGGTACAGGATAGTATTAGCGGGCATTGCGAATAATGAACAAAAAATTGCATAAAAAGTGAATATACAAGAATTGTATAAAGCCATTTATAATTATACACGATAAAACGTTAACGCGTTAACCAAATAAAGCATACTGTCAAATGAGGTCCGCCTGCATAACGTAAAAAATTTTTTTCACGGAAACTCTTGCAGTTCAAGGGTGCAGAGCATTTTTTGCCTTGATAATAAAATCCAAAAAGAGTATAATGTACTTAAGAAAAAACAATTTCTGCATGTGTTGTATAATATGCATGTATATGAATAATTATTAACAGAAATGGAGAGATTAATATGGCAGTAATTATTAATGGAAGAGACTTGACAGTCGAAGACGTCATCAAAGTATGCAGACATAATGAAAAGGTAGAGATCGCTGAGGACGCGAAGGCAGCTATCAACAAGGCCAGAGCCTACGTTGAGAAGAAAGTTGCAGAGAAGGCGGTCGTATACGGCCTGACAACAGGCTTCGGTAAGTTTGCTAACGTTTCCATCTCAACAGAGCAGACGGCTCAGCTTCAGAAGAACCTGATCATCAGCCATACCTGTTCCCTTGGAAATAATTACGACACAAAATACGTCAGAGCGGCTATGCTCCTTAGAGCGAACTCCCTGACTCACGGAAATTCCGGCATCAGGCTGAGCACCGTTCAGACTCTGGTAGACATGCTGAACGCAGGCATTCACCCTCTGGTTCCTGAGAAAGGTTCCGTAGGAGCTTCCGGAGACCTGGCACCCTTAAGCTGCATCGCGCTGGGCCTGATCGGCCTGGGCAAGGTAGAGTACAAGGGCGAGATAGTTGACGCAAAGGTTGCATTCGACGCAGAAGGACTTACTCCGGTAGAGCTCGCATCCAAGGAAGGCCTTGCACTCAATAACGGCACACAGATGCTTACCGCCGTTGGTCTTAATACACTCTACGATGCAATGAACCTCATGAAGATCGCAGATATCGCAGGCGCTATGACAGGCGAAGCAATGCACGCCATCAGAAAGGCCTACGATCCCAAGACACATCTCTTAAGAGGACATGATGGACAGATCACAGTAGCAGCAAACATGAGAGACCTTCTGGAAGGTTCCGGAAACGCACTTTGGGTAAATCCCAACAAGGTACAGGATCCTTATTCACAGAGATGTCTTCCTCAGATCCACGGCGCTTCCCGCGATGCCATCAACTACGTTTATAACGCCGTATCCAAGGAGATCAACGCTGTAACAGACAATCCCATCGTATTCCCCGATGACGATGAGGTAATTTCCGGCGGAAACTTCCACGGACAGCCCATGGCGCTTGCCTTTGATTTCCTCGGCATCGCACTTGCGGAACTTGCCAACGTTTCAGAGAGACGTCAGGACAGAATGGTGAACTCCGCAATGTCCGAAGGACTTCCCGGCTTCCTTGTAAAGAACGGCGGCCTGAACAACGGCTACATGATCGCTCAGTACTGCTCAGCATCCATGGTATCCGAAAATAAGATCTATGCTCATCCTTCATGCGTAGACTCCATCCCGACTTCCGCCAACCAGGAAGACCACGTATCCATGGGAGCTACCTCAGCCCGTACAGCAGCCATGATCCTGGACAACGCTCAGAAGGTCATCGGTATCGAGCTCAGCACAGCGGCTCAGGCCATTTGGCTCAGAAACGAACTCGACCACGAGTGCATCGCAAACCTGGGACAGGGCACCAAGGCGGCTTATGAATTCATCCGCGAGACCATTCCGCCGGTAGAAGAGGACATCATCATGCACGATCAGCTGGTGAAGTTCGACGAGATGGTCAAGGACAACAGCATCCTTGAAGCCGTTGAGAAAGTTGTAAAACTCAGATAATTTAAGTTAATCAAGGCGACAAGCCTCTAAATAGCGCAAAAAACATTCGAATGATTTTTTTGGTCCCTGCCGCCTGACCGATCATCAGGCGGCACGGGGACCCGACAGGAGGAAACCATGTTAAACAATGAAGAAATCAGAGGAGCCATGACCATTCAGCTCGGTAATGAATATCCTGATTATCCTGAATTCCAGGAAGGGATAAGACGTGCTCCCGACAGAGGATTCAGACTTACCAAGGCACAGACCAGGATCGCTCTCAAGAACGCCTTAAGATACGTGCCCGAAGAACTTCATGAGAAGTTAGCTCCTGAATTCATGGAAGAACTTACAACTTACGGAAGGATCTATGCCTACAGATACAGACCCGCAGGCAGGATCTACGGCAAGCCTATCGACGAATACAAGGGCAAATGCTTAGCCGGCAAGGCTTTCCAGGTAATGATCGATAACAACCTGGACTTCGAAGTAGCCCTTTATCCTTATGAACTGGTAACCTATGGCGAGACAGGTTCCGTCTGCCAGAACTGGCTCCAGTACAGACTTATCAAAAAATATCTCGAGGAACTTACAGATGACCTGACCCTCGTTGTGGAATCCGGACATCCTCTGGGACTCTTCCCTTCAAAGCCCGACGCGCCTCGTGTAATCATCACCAACGCCATGATGATCGGTATGTACGACAACCTTGATGATTGGGAAGTTGCAGAGGAGATGGGCGTAGCCAACTACGGCCAGATGACCGCAGGCGGCTGGATGTACATCGGACCTCAGGGCATCGTTCACGGTACATTCAATACCATCCTGAACGCAGGACGTAAAGAACTGGGAGTACCTCAGGACGGAGACCTTACAGGACACACCTTCGTATCCTCCGGTTTAGGCGGCATGTCAGGCGCTCAGCCTAAGGCTGCAAACATCGCAAACGCTGTAGGTATCTTTGCAGAAGTTGACCTTTCCAGAATCGAGACCAGACACGATCAGGGCTGGGTAGACGTGATCGAATCAGACCTTGACAAGGTATTCGCTCTCGCAACTGAGAAACTTGCTGCCAAGGAATCCATTTCGATCGCATATCACGGAAACATCGTAGATCTCCTTGAAGCTGCTGTAGAGAGAAACTTCCACATCGATCTTCTTTCCGACCAGACATCCTGCCACAACGTATATAACGGCGGATATTGCCCTGTAGGCATGACCTTCGAAGAGAGAACAGAACTCCTTCACAAGGACAGAGAGAAATTCTGCGAAGAAGTTGACAAGACTCTCCACAGACACTATCACGCCATCAAAGAACTCACCGCAAGAGGCACATATTTCTTCGACTACGGCAACTCCTTCATGAAAGCCATGTACGATGCCGGAATCAAAGAGATTTCCAAGAACGGCGTCGACGATAAAGACGGCTTCATCTGGCCTTCCTACGTTGAAGACATCATGGGACCGATACTGTTCGACTATGGCTATGGTCCTTTCAGATGGGTATGCCTGTCCGGCAAGCCAGAGGATCTGAGAGCCACCGACCACGCTGCCATGGAAGTTATCGATCCTAACAGAAGAGGTCAGGACAGAGACAACTGGATCTGGATCAGAGACGCAGAAAAGAACAAACTCGTCGTCGGAACTCAGGCTCGTATCCTTTATCAGGATGCTGAAGGAAGAAGAGACATCGGTCTCGCCTTCAACAAGCTGGTAAGAGAAGGCAAGATCGGCCCTGTCATGATGGGAAGAGACCACCACGACGTATCCGG
>JAFYJM010000116.1 GCA_017538125.1 Bacillota bacterium | reverse complement strand
ATTCGTTCTCCTGATAGCGTTCAAAGGCAGGGCTGACGTTAAAGGTCACAGCTGCCGTAGCTCCTTCCGGCTGGACGGAGATCCCGGTATAGGATTCTCCTTGCAGCTTGTTGACCTGCTGGATCTTTACTTCCGCATCGGGAATGGTCTCCTGAACACGGTCCTTTGCGGCTTCCAGGAATTCATCAAAGTTCATCATCGAAGTACACCTCCATCACACAGCAGCGAGGGAAGCAGTCCGCTTCGATATCCTCGCCGTTAATGAGCGCCGCAGCCTGGGCACTGAGTTCCGCAGCCTGAGAAAGAAGATCAGCAATCTCCATCAGCATATCCGCCACGAGATCCATATCATCGTCCTCAGCCTCTTCCATGGCCTGCGTGGATTTCTCTTCGTCCTGCGCTTTCTGAAGCTTCGCAAGAGCTTCCGCCATGGCCTTAATTCTCTTCAGGGAATCATCGTTCTTCATGTTCATTTCTCCTTTGTTTTTTGGTTTTGATAAAGAAACAGCGCCTCTGAATTCCTTCAAAGACGCTGCTTGGGGTACATGTTCAGTTATCATCTTGCCTTGTCTCGCTGGCGTTTCTTCTGCCATTGATCCAGAAGTTTCAGGATCACATCGCTCATCTGCCTGGGAGTATAGGACTTAGGGAAGTATTTCCGGAGCTGCTCGCTCTTGAAGGCGACCCGTTCCAAATCTCCCTTTTTGACCTCTCCCAGGATCACACACATATCCTCAAGAGTGCAACCACTTTCCTGGCTGAGCTTTTTGAGCCGCATTGCCTGCGAAAGGGAGGGGGCTGCCTGCGTAAAATCCATAGCTTCAATCAGGCTCTGCTGTTCCTCCGGCTTCAGATACGAGAGCTCTACAGCCGGATTGAAAGAAATCTTCTTGTGATCGAGCATGTCCAGGAGCTCTGGAATTAGGTTGGTGAGGCGGATAAAGCGCCTTACCGTTTCTCGGCTTTGATTGTTCTGAGCACCGATCACCTCATTGCTTCTCAACTTCGACACAACTTGTGTCGAGGTCTCTTTTTCCGACAAATCTGTTCTCTGGCCTTGGTGAGTCATTGCCTCCATTTTCATCTTATAGGCAAACGCTCTCTCTGACGGCAGAATGTTTTCTCGTTGCAGGTTGCTGTCCACAACGAGGATCTTCGCCACATCATCATCCATATCCCGGACAATAACAGGGACCTCTGTCAGCCCAACGGCTTCAGCAGCATGAGCCCGTCTGTGGCCGGAAATAATCTCATATTTGCCGTCTTCCGAAGGCCTTGCGATCAGCGGCGTCAGCACACCGAACATGGCGATGCTCTCTGTGGTTCTGAGCATGGATTCATCCTCAACAACCCTGAAGGGATGATCCTTAAAGGGAACCAGTTCTGTAATTGGAATCTTCTGAACCTGATCAATCAGTTTTTCTTCGTCCATCTCGCTTCACCTCCTCATGCATGGACGCCGTATTGATCGTAATTGACTCTGGCCTGATAGTAAGGATCGATTGTCACCGGGGCATTGAACAGTGTTGTCAGAAGATACTGCTTCATATCCCGGACATAGGTGGTATTTTCTTTCAGGCAGTCAAGGACAAACTGGATGTGCATGGAGTTCAGCTTCATAAGCCGGCTTTTTACCACCTCTATAGGCTTATCATCCCCAGCAATTCGAATGGTCTTCCTTTTGGAGGAACAGGTCTCGGCTAAGAGGTCTACAATACCTTCCAGTGTTTCTCTCTCTGTCGGGCTGTTTAGTATCAAGATAGGGATCTCCAACTCTGATCTGAAATATGATTCATACTGTTCATAATCATCGCTTCGCTTCGATTCCCTTCCCGGAAGGAAAGAAAGATCAGTATGATTCATATCAGTCTTTTTATTATCAGTATTAGTAGAGTGTGATTCGGACACTTCCTGAGGTGTCATTTTCATACTTCCAGAAGTGTCGTTTTGACACTTCAAGAAATGTCTTTCCCCATACTTATCCACAGTCCGAAAGAAGCTTTTCACATAGATCAGGTTAGGTTTCCCGAGGCCCTGGCGTTTCCGCTCGATGAGGCCGGCTTTGTTCTCCAGTTCATCCAGAAGCTGAATTGCTTTTTTGTTGCCACAGTTCATACACTCCTTGATTTCTGCGATGGTGAAGATGATATAGACCCTGTTCTGATCATCCAACCAACCGTTTTTGTTTGAGAGCTCCGTGCGGTCAAACAGAAGACTATACAGCAGCTTGGCCTCGGCAGAGATCCCTGAATATGCTTCGTTCTGAAGCAGGATCTTCGGCACCCTGATGAATGAAAAGCGCTCCGGCTCTATGCTGTAGATATAGTCATGCACTCATATCACCACCTCCCGACCGGAAAACTTGTCCCAACGAAGGGGCTTCTGCCTGAATACTTCGCTGTCAGGCTTGCCGTAGGGACACGTAGAGTACAGACATCTCCTGTACTTAAAATCCGGATGATAGTAGCAGCAGTTTTTGCATCGGGGAGTCGATTTGTTCCGATCCACGGTGACCTCGTGTTTCATGAGTTTTCTGTAGAAGTTCAGGTTTTCTGTCTCACGCATTTTTCGGCACCTCCATTCGGGTCCCAAAGACCTCGTTCATACATTTCTTCATACAGAAACTCACACAAGGGCCGTAACAACAACCCATACAAGGGGAAGTGGGTTTGGGTGATTCTGCCAGGTAGTAGCAGTTCTCCTTTTTGAGGGAGCAGCCGACTTTGCGGTTTTTCCAGAAGAAGCAGCCTCTGCAACTTTGGGGACGGTCAGCGTAGTAACGCACGCCGTCGATGATAATGATTTCTTTGTTCATGGTTTATCCTCCGTTTCTTAGATTTCCTCTGCAGAGCCTGCAGAAAAGAAAAAAAGCCCGGT
>JAFYJM010000115.1 GCA_017538125.1 Bacillota bacterium | reverse complement strand
CTTCACGTGATCTTTGCCGTTCATGCCGAGCTTAGCCGTGCAGCCGCCGGCAGCGACAAGCACGTTCCTGAAGGTTCCGGCCTTAACGAGTGACGCGGCTTCCAGAATAGCATGCGCCGGCCCCGCGCAGAAACCTCTGACGTCAGAACCTGTTGCATTCATAAGGCCTGCAGCCTCTGCGGCGGCCTTGGCGAAGTTGCCTCCGCCTCTCTGATTCATATCTCCGCAGGCCTCCTCGCAGCAATCGATCACGTAATCGATGCTGTCGGGATCTATGCCCGATGTCTTTATAAGGTTTAGCATGGCCTGGACCGAGGATGCCTTAGTCACGATGTTTTCAAGCATTGTATGAGCCGAAAGGTTCACGTCAACGTCATGGGCTCGCTTCACACAGCCAACCAGACGGCCATTCTCATACAGACCTTCGGCGTGCTCCTCGTTTACGAGCCTTTCGAGGGCTGCATAGTCCCACTCGTTCTTGCCGAGCACCGCCAGCTGCTCGTCCCTGAGCAGGCCCCAGGCGCTGAGTTTGGTCTTGACGCCTGCGGCGAAGTCCTTCTCGAGGAGTACCAGGTCGAAGACGTCGCAGATCTGCATGAGTCCGTAAAACTCATCCTCAGGCATGATCTCACCGTACTTCCCCTCGCGTACCGGCATGTCCGCTTTTTTATCATAGTAAGGGAAGTCCACAGACCTGAGTTCATCGTTCGAAACATTTCCGATATATGCCTGATTCGGAATATAAGCCAGGCAGTCCTCATAGCTCCTCAGATGCTCAGGAAGCTCCCTGAGGTAATCCGAATCCGGGTTCACGATCATCTCTGTGGTCTGAGTCGTACCGTTATGGATGACCATGTCAGGCGTATGTGCCAGCACGTAGCTCGCGGCCTTGATAACAGAATAATCTGCCATTTGATATTCTCCTAAATCATCTCGTAATATTTCTTGATCATCTCTTCGACGGCTTCCTTCGTGGCGTCGTCCTTTACGAGTTCCTCCACCTTTTCGCCGTCCTTGTAGATCGCGATGACAGGCAATCCCAGCACCTTTTGGCCGATGGCGACGCGCCTGGCCTTCGAAGTGTTCAGCGCTGTGAATTTGATCTTATCGCCGTATACTTCGGCATATCCGTGCACGTAAGGCATGAGCGCCGCGCAGGGCACACAGCCGTCTCCGTAAAAGTCCACCAGCGTATAACCCTCGGACTGCAGTACTTCAGCTTCGAAATTCGTCTTATCCAGTTCCAGCATTTCTTTTCCTCCTGTTTATACGATCGGCGCAGATCTCCGCGCCGCGTCTCTCTTATATCCCGCGCAAAAGGTCCCGCGCGCTACATTTCTTCTATATACTTTCCTGCCTGAACGGCCGCGATCGCGCCGTCAGCGCAAGCAGTCACGACCTGCCGAAGCGACTTCCTGCGGATATCTCCCGCGGCGAAGACTCCGGGCACATTCGTCCTCATATCCTCGTCCGTAGGGATATAGCCCTTCTCATCCATGTCCACGTGGCCTCTGAATATCTCGGTGGACGGTTTGAAGCCAATGAACACGAAGATGCCGAAGGTGCCGTCATCTTCATCCGCCTCGATCTCTGTGAGCTCCCCGGTCTTCACGTTCCTTACGACCATCGACTCCACGATGCCATCGCCTCTGATCTCCTCGACGACCGAATCCCACATGAAATCGATCGAAGGGTTCGCGAAGGCCTTCTCCTGAATGGACTTCGCAGCCCTTAACTCGTTCCTCCTGTGGATTATGGTCACCTTGCGGGCGAACTTCGTGAGATATAAAGCTTCTTCGACCGCCGCGTCTCCTCCGCCTACAACGTAGACCTCGAAATCCTCAAAGAAAGCCGCGTCGCAGGTAGCGCAGTAAGATACGCCCTTGCCCGTGAGTTCCTTTTCGCCCGGGCAGCCTATGGTCACGGGGTTCGCTCCGGCTGCGATAATGACAGCCTTCGCGCCATACTCCTCATGAAGACAGCGTATGATCTTCTCCTCACCGCTAAAGTCCATATCCGTCACCGTGTCGAATACGTGATCGACGCCGAACTTCTCGGTCTGCTTCACCATTCTTTCTATCAGAGTCGGTCCGGTCTCTCCTTCGATACAGCCGGGATAATTCTCGATCTCGTCAGTGATCACTATCTGACCGCCGTATTTTTGCTTCTCTATCATCAGCGTGTTAAGTCTGGACCGTCCCGCGTACAGTCCTGCCGCGAGACCTGCCGGGCCTGCGCCGATAATGATAAGATCGTAATGTTTCATTTAAGTCTCCTGTTTTTTGAAATCATGGGAAGATGCCGCCGGCACCCTCCCATGGATAGCCATTTTAGAGCTGATCTCTGATCGCGTTCATCTCATTACAGATGTCGTCAACGTCCAGGACCATTTCCATCATGCTTATTTGCTCATCATAGACGTCAGGATCGATCTCTTCCTTGACCTCTGGTTCGCAAATGTGGTAAACTGCGAGTCCCAACGAGACTCCTGCCAAAGGACCTGCCCAAGTAGGGTCGCCAAGGGTCACTGTTTCAGCTGCAAGACCTGCAGCCTCGCCCTCCGCAGCGCCGAGAAGAACAACAACGTTGTCCGCTCCGTACTGTTCGGAGAATTCCAGCACACGCCTCTGGTTCTCAAGGTCCATAGCTCCGGCGGCAGTTCAGACAAAGCACTCCGTCGAGGAGAATACCACTTCAGCGCCGGCTGAAACGGCACATTCTGCGATGGCCTGGCCCGGAATACCATCTCTGTCACCGATGATGATGGCTTTCCTGTCCTTTAAAATTGCCATTTGTCCATCTCCTTTCATTAGTTATCTACGATGCATGCTTATGCGCCGACCGCACTGCTGCATCGCATATGTTTCCACGAGATTAATTATAGCAAATAATGTGCCACTGCGGGAGAGGTTTTTTGTCGGAAAAATTACCGCAATTCAGGGTTTTTGTATATATTTCGGCCTGATATATTAGAGTTTTTTACGTTTTAGGTGAGAAACATCAAAAAAGCGACAGTTTCCTGTCGCTTTATCTCGCAAATTTTTTGTCTTATCAGTCTTTGCTCCTGCCGACGATCTTACTGATGTCGTCCTCATACTCCGACCAGTCTCCGCCTTTTCTCCTTGCCTCCAGCGCAGCCTTGAGCGACTCGAAGGTCTTCTTGTTGATCGGGAATACTTTCAGAACGAGAGTCCCGAGCAACAGGAAGATCCCTGGGAGCAATATGAAGGTCATATCCAGCACAGGAGCCACCGCAGCGCCTTGAGTCTCAAGCGCAGCATCGAAGCCCGAAGCGTCGAGTATCAGTCCGAAGATCTGCACCATGATCGCCGAGATCAGCGTACCGAGAACGGAGATCATTGACATAAGGTCGCCCTCTCTCCTCTTGCCGTTTACCCACTCATCCACTTCGATGACATCATAGAAGATGGCCGAACTGACCTGCCAGAAACCGGTTTGAGTGAAAGCAAAGAACGCCATGTAAACTATCGTGCCCCAGACCGTCCCCGGCCCGAAAAGGTATACCAGTAAGGCGGCGATCCCACATGAACCCAGACTTATCATCTGCTGTCTTACCTTGCCAAGTCTGAGAGCCATGCCGTTTATGATTGGTGTGACGGCCATGAACACTATTACGGTGATTATGTACATGTACGACATGTACTTATTGTCCAGCCCGGCGCTGTATTTCAGATAATAGATCGTCGCTACGTTGAAGAGTGAGAAGGCGCAGGTAAAAGCGGTCTTGTACAGTACCAGCAGTTTACCGGTCTTGAGCCTGAAAAGCTCCATGTAATTATGCGCTATCTCTCCCGCGCGGTTTCCGTGTTTGACGGCGTCCTCCTTGTTCAGTATCACGCCCTTTCCGCGGTTGGCGACCACAGAGAATACCCAGCTTCCGAAGGATATCAGACCGATCAGAATGCCGGTCATCCACCAGCCGCCTTTGACATCCGTGCCGTAAAGCGCCAGGATGCCCAGAGGCAGCAGATAGCCAATGCCGTTCCCTATGATCGAGAAAACTCTCGTCGCGGTCCTCAACCTGGTCCTCTCATCGTAACCCGAAGCCATCTCGGCTCCGAAGGCCTGGTTCGGTATTTCGAAGGTCGAGAAGAACACCCTGAACAGCATCGCAAAAAACAAATAATAGATGATCTTAGCCGGCCCGTCGAAGCCCACGGTCCTGAAAAGGAACGTCATTATCGGAAGGATCGCTATACCCGCAGCCAGCATGAAAGGCCTCCTCCTGCCCATCTTTGAGGTGCAGCTGTCAGAAAGATTGCCGACGAGCATGCCCATAAAGACCTCGAGAAGGAGCGCCGCAGACGATATGGCAGCAGCTGCAGAGGAGCTCAGCATGACGCTGTTTGTCAGGAACAGGACAAAATAAGTGGACATGAAGCCATAAGATGCCCCCTGGCCTATGAAGCCGACGCCGTAGGTGTGCATGTTATTCATGGTTTTGCGGTCATTTTTTGCCATTGATTTTATCCTGTGCCTGGTCTATTATTTATGTAACGGAGGATCTGTCCCAATGCAGAAAAACATCAAGCTTTGGTCCAACATAATGCTCATCGGAGCAGCCTTCATCTGGGGAACTCAGGTGGTGTTCCAGAAAATCGCCGCCACCGAGATCGGTCCCTCGTCTTTTTATGGGCTGAGATGCATGATGGGTGTGTTCACGCTCTCCATAATATCGCTTGTCATGGAGATGAGGACCAGAAGCGTTGAGAAGCAGCAGGGCATCCCTCACGTTAAGAAAGACAAACGCTATTACAAGAGGCTCTTCACTATAGCGCCGTTATGCGTGCTTTCAAACATACTAGGAAACACAATGGTCCAGGCCGGGCTTGCATACGTTCCCGCCGCCAAGGCCGCCTTCCTCAATTCCATATATATCATATTCGTGCCGATCATGTCCTGGATAGTCTACAAGAACAGGACAAGCGTCTTCACCTGGATCGGGACGATAATAGCTGTAGTCGGTCTGTACTTCCTCTGCATGACCGAGTCATTTACGGTAGCGCCCGGTGATCTGATCATCCTCGCTGCGACCGTATTCTTCGCGCTTCACATCACTCTGATCGCCAAGTTCGTCCACGAGTTCGTGGGCATCCACTTCTCGATGGTCGAATTCACCGCAGGCAGCATTCTTTGTCTACTATACGGAGTGCTATTCGAAGATCTTCAGATGTCGCAGATAATCGAAGTCATGCCTTCCGTGCTTTACTGCGGTATCGGAGGGATCGGCATCTGCTACGCCCTCCAGGTCACCGCACAGAAGTACACTGATCCGACGGTCGCGGCCCTTCTGATGAGCCTTGAATCGGTCTTCGCAGCTTTCGCAGGCTACATCTTCCTGCATGAGCGCTTCACCGGCAGGGAATTTCTCGGCATCGTGCTCATACTGATAGCCGTGATCCTGGCCCAGCTTCCGCCTTTAAACGAGATCAAAGCGAAGCTCACCGCGCTGCGGCAGCGATAATGATCCCGGTCTGTCATCGGACTCACATCCTGATCTGACAGACTCTCACAACTATAATTTGCTTACGAATCCATCAGGCTCTTCATAGGGCCTGTTTTGTTTTATGCCTGTTTCGACCATCGTGAGGATCCCGTGGTAAGTTGTGAGCCCTCTCCTCAGGTGCTTGTTATCCTTAAGCGCCTGCACGACGCCCTTGTCCGCGACTTCAAGCGCAAAAGGAAGACTGTCGTTAGAAAATCTCACCGACGAAGTCTTCGAGAATGCCGAAGGAATGTTGTCCACGCAGTAATGCAATATGCCCTCTTCATAGTATACCGGATCCTCGTGGGTCGTGGACCTGCAGGTCTCGACAGCGCCGTTATCATCGCAGGCCACGTCGATTATCATCGCGCCTTTCTTCATGAGCTTTAGATCTTCTCTGTAGATCAGATGGTCTTTTCTGGTCTTGTCCCAAAGGATGCAGTTGATCAGTACGTCCGAATCCTTCAGACACTTCAGAATGTTAGCCCTGTTGGAATACATGAATGAAACGTTCGGCGGGAAGACTGCTTTAGCGGTCTCCATAGCCTTGAGATCCACATCCAGTATCCTCACCTTATTACCGAGGGCGGAGGCGAATTCCGCCGCGCCTTTTCCGGTGAAGCCACAGCCTATGATGGATACGATGGGCTGATCGTCTCCTGCCACGTTAGCGAGCAGGAGCCCCGGACCTCCGTGGACCGACTGCGCATAGTAGAGCGCAGCGAGGAAGCCTCCCTTGCCTGCGAGTTCACTCATGTTGGCCACAAGCGGCCACTTCTTCGCGGTATCGTCCGAGGACACGTCCTCGAGGGCGATCGCCACGCAGCCGGACTTCAAAAGTTCGTCCGTCTGCTCCTTGTGTGAGTTCGAGTGGATGTAGGTCATGATGACCAGATCGTCTCTCAGATATCCGTACTCCGGAGGGAGTATCTCCTTAACCTTGTAAAGAAGCTCCGCCGTGTTCCAGACTTCCGCTGCGGTATCGCACATGACAGCCCCGGCTTCCGCGTATTCCTCGTCGCTGAAGCCTGAACCCAGGCCTGCGCCTCGTTCTATATATACTTCGTGGCCGTGCGCGATGAATTCCGACACGTTGGCAGGGATGATCGCCACGCGGTTTTCACTGTTTTTGATCTCTTTTACGATTCCTACTCTCATCTTTATTCTCCTTCAGAAGTTTTCTTTCCTGCAGTGCTTCCGGGGTTTGCCCTGTAGCAGCAGGCGCAGGTCCCCAGATCGTTTATCCTTCTCTCTCTCAAAGCCTCTCCTACGCGAAGCACAGCGCCGACCATCTCATCCAGTCCGACCGCCGTATCCAGTCCCAGGACTCCGTAGTTCGCGCATGCTGCCGCGACCGGTACAGAAGCTACGTTCCTTATGAAGCAAGGCACCTGAGGATAGCCTTCTACCGGATCGCATACCTGACCCAGCAAATACTGCATACCGAGCACCGCCGCCCTTTCGACAGCTTCAGGATCCTTCGTTATGAAGGCTGCCAGCGCGGCCGCTGCCATTGACGTCGCTATGCCTACCTCTGCCTGGCAGCCTAGCGCTCCGTGGTAGTGGGTAGGATAATAGAAGACACCGATCAACCCTGCGGTGAGCAGCGCTTTCACCTCATCTTCCCTCGCTCTTCCAAGCGTCTCTGCCGCCGATCTGATCGCGGCAGGTACGATGCCTGCCGCTCCTCCTGTGGGCATGCAGACTATAATGCCGTGTGCGTTCGAATATTCCATCATGGCCAGGGCTTCCAGGCCGCCGCTGTCTCCGAGCCCCATCGGCAAAAGATCCGCATCCTTCATCTTCTCCCTGATCTCCGGAGCTTTCGCCACCGTAATTCCTTCGAAGCTCACCCCCGGCTCCAGACCTCTCTGAATGGCTCTATATGCCGTTTCCAGCGTCTTTTCTGCGGTTCTGAACACTTCTTCGCGGTCTGAACCTGTGAGGCTCATTTCGTAATCTACGGCCGCTTCCCAGAGTTCTTCGCCATTCGATAAAGCGTAAGCGAGCATTTCTTTAGCGGTAGTGAAAGGCGGCACAGCCGAAGGATCTGTGTGGAGAGGGTAAACCGAAGGTATGATCCTCGGCTCGTCCGAACCGGCTATCCTTATCTCCTCTTCATAGATGCCTTTGACCTCGCAGCACTCGCCGTTTATCTCGTCTATCAGTATCTCTCCTCCTCCGAGTGAGATGCCTCTAAGTTCTATCGTCTCCTGATCGGAAGACAGACGGATCTCCGCTAATTCCGTCGGGATGGCCGGCATCTCGTCCACGAAGACGAACTCATATTTGAGTCCTCTTCTCGCTGCCTCATCATAGACTTCTCCGAGGTCGTCCGAGATGAGGTCTCTGCCCAGAACCCCTGTGAGGAAGCCCTTGTCGCTCTCCATGTTATAGAAGGTCGCGGCGTAGCCTCCCTTGGTGCTCATCCTTACGCGAAGTTCTGAAGGTTCGCCTTTAAGGATCGCTCTCGCTAAGGTGCCTATTCTAAAGGGTCCCACAGTATTGGAACTGGAGGGACCCTGAGTTACCGGCGCCAACACATCGTTAAATATCGATGCATAGTGGGTTTT
>JAFYJM010000114.1 GCA_017538125.1 Bacillota bacterium | reverse complement strand
GGGATGTTTCCTTAGATCAGATCTCTTCTACGCGGACGTTCGTGAGATGGATCGTGGCGGTGTCGCCGTGCTTGCCCATGTTGAACTCGAGGCGGCCGTTGTTGTCGTCCTTCTCCTTCATCTCGAACTCGAAGACGAAGGTCTGCCACTCGGTGGTCAGGTCGATCGAGGTGTCGGGGAAGTAGCGGATCCAACCGGCGTTCGGGGCGGAGATGCAGACGATGCACTTGCGGGCCTCGTCGGCTCGGATGTCAAAGGTGATGCGGTACTTGTGGCCCTTGTACATCGCGATGTCCGGATGGACGAGCTGGACGGAGTATTCCTCGGTGCCGCAGTTGGTAGATGTGATGATCATCTCGCCGTCCTTGATCTCGGCTTCGCCTACGCCCTCATAGAAAAGGAGGAACTTCCAGTCGATGTCGTCTGTGAGGTCTTCTGCGACGGAGAAGTCTCCGTTGCGGATGTAGTTGCCGTCAGCGAGCGGGTCGCGGAAGGTCATCGGGGGCTTGGTTACATTGGTGTCGTAAGCGTCCTTCTGGTAAACGCGGACGTAGTCGATCAGGAACTCTGCGTTGTCGAAGTTGGTGGTCTCGTCAGGATTGCCGGGCCAGTTGCCGCCGACTGCGAGGTTCATCTGTACGAAGAAAGGCTGGTCGAAAGGTGCCGGATAGGGCTTGTCGTCTTCGCCCTCGACTGCCGTGAACCAGTCGTTGCATGTGAGGACGAGCTCGCCGTCTGTGTAGAAGCGCATCTCGCCGGGTTCCCACTCTACGGAGTACTCGTGGAACTTTGCAGAGAAGCTCTCATCGCCTTCCTTGGTGATGGTGCCCTGCTGCTCGCCGTGAGGTTCACCGTAGTGAATTGTCGAATAAGATACTGTAGTGTCGTGGCCTAAAGACTCCATGATGTCGATCTCGCCGCACTTGGGCCACTGGCCGTAGTAGGACTCGTCCTTGGGCATCATCCAGATGGCGGGCCACAAGCCCTGTCCTTCAGGTACCTTGGCGGAAACGACTACCTTGCCGTACTGGAAATCTGTCTTGTTCTGGCCTGTGACCTTGCCGGATGTGTAATGGGTTACGCCGTCCTTCTCGGTCTTGAGGGCCTTGAGCACGAGATTGCCGTCTCTTACGAAAACGTTATCCGTAGAAGTCGTGTACTCCTGGAGCTCGTTGTTGGTCCAGCCGGGTTCGTGGGGTTCATAGTTCCACTTGGTCAGATCCATCTCGCCGCTGCCGTCGAACTCGTCGCTCCACAGAAGGTTGTAGCCTTCGATCGCAGGAGTCTCAGTCTTTGCAGCACCGGTCTCTTCAGCCTTCTTGCCGCAAGAAGCGAGCGGGACAAGCATGGAGAGAGCCAGGATAGAACTGATGATCTTCTTGTTCTTCATGTTTACCTCCTCAATAGTTATCTGATGAACAATCTTGATGCCCTCAAAATAACAAATTCACCTCGTGGCATTATTGCTTTTTCATATCTTATTTTTACGTTTTCGTGCTATAATAATGCTCGAAATGCCCGTAACTCACGGATTTTTGATTTTCTTCCCAAGAGGGCGAAAACCACACCCGTGACATTTATTTTGGAGGCACCCATGCCGGCACCGCGCAAAAAGATATCCTACCAGGAGTTCCTTCACAGGGAATATGAGTTCTTCAGAGCGCCGTTAGCACCCGAGATGGACTTCTATGAGACGATCCGCTCAGGTAATCTTCGCAAGGTCAGAGCACTTTTAAACGAGCCTTTTCACGAGAAGAAGGGCCTCGGTGTCCTCTCCAAAGACCCGCTCCTTAACCTTAAATACCACCTGACGATCACGATCGCGCTGGTCGCGCGCTTTTGCATCTCGGGCGGCCTGTCGACATCTGAATCTTATAACTTAAGTGACTACTATATCCGCATGGCGGACGAGGCGCAGACGCCGGAGGAGATATCCGATATCCACAAGGAGATGTGCCTGCACTACACCAAGCAGATGCTCGCCCTGCAGCGCAGCACGATCACGTCAAAGGCAGTAAGCACCTGTATCGATTACATTTACGAGCATCTGCACACGCGCATCACACTGGCGACCTTAGCTTCGGTCACGAATCTGTCAGCGCCTTATCTGTCGCGGCTGTTCAAGAAAGAGACAGGCTACTCTGTCAGCGAATACATTCTCAATAAAAAGCTTGAGACCGCAAAATCGATGCTCACATCGTCCGACTATTCTATCGCGGAGATCTCCGCTTCGCTCGCTTTCCCGAGCCAAAGCTATTTTACGAACGTGCTCAAGAAAGACTGCGGCATGACGCCGAAGCAGTTCAGGAGCCGCAATTCAAGGTCGATACTAAAGGCTTAAATAAGATCCGGAGATCAGATATAGAGCTCTAACTCCGTGCAGTGCCAGGGGCCGAAAGGAGTGTCGCAGACATGACCGTCGCTTGCGAATTCTTTGAAACCGACGGATTCATAGCATTTTCTGGCCTTAGGATTGTTATCGAAGACTCCGAGATCTATCCTCGTGGCCGTCAGGTTATTCCTGACGTAATCAATGGCCAGGTTTAAAAGTTCTTTGCCGTAGCCTTTGCCGCGGATATCAGGATCGACGATTACGAAGCCGAATCTTACTGAGGAATCGTCGTTTTCGTTGGGATATCTGATGATGAGATGTCCCACGGGGTTACCGTCTTCATCAACGCCTGTCAACGGGATAAAGCGGCCTGTCCTTAACTGGGGGACGTAGTTGTCATCGATGCTGTAGGGAAGCAGCGGGAATAAGCCGAACCTGTCGGCAGACCATCTGTAGAGCTCTTCTTCTGTCCTTACCCAGCCGGCGATGACCGGTGAATCTTCTCTTTTATATGCGCGTAAGATCATTCAGTTCTCCTTTTTCGAGCAGGTGCATGAGCAGGCGCAGCATGACGTGCTGCCGTCTTTATTCAGCACCATGGCCTCCGTAGAAGCCTTAAATCCGAGCTTCTCGTAAAGCGGGCGTCCCATCGTGGTCGCATCGAGGCTTATCTCCGTGGCGCCTTTGCTCCAGGCGTCTTCGATGAGCATTTCCACCATTTTGCGCGCGATGCCCTGACCTCTGTAGGCGGGGTCAGTGTAGACGTTCATGAGGTGCGAGCGCTTGCCCGTAGCGTGCGAGAAGGTAGGCATTATCGTGATGTAGCTGATCGAAGCGCAGCCCGCGACTTTGCCGCCGTCGAGCGCTAGGACTGTTGTCTGGTCACCGTTCAGGAAATAATCCCTGCTGCAGTTTTTCAGCTCCTCGGAATACTCATAGTCGGCTGCCAGGTGGTTTACTTCGCGTAGCATCACGAGGCGGCTTGCCATGAGGAGGTCAATATCTTCAGGTGTGGTTATTTTATATTCGATCATGTCGAAAACTCCTTGATTAACAGTGTTACAGTCTCTCAACCGCGGGGGATTTGCCTTACAGGCTCTTTATGAACTTATCTGCCAGCTCGGGCCACACGCAGACCTCAGGTCTTGGTTCGAGTTTGGGCGCGTCCGGGTTATCGTTGCTGAATATCAGGCTGTCAGCGACTTCCTTGGGGACTTCGAGCTTGCCCGCCTTGATCGCGCCTGCGAGAGCGAAGGTCTGCTCCAATGTGT
>JAFYJM010000113.1 GCA_017538125.1 Bacillota bacterium | reverse complement strand
GCCAGAAGCCACCTTAACAAAGACGCTGACTTCGATAAACGTCAGGGCCACCTGATCCTGCTCGCCGAAAACGAGCAGGGCTATAAGAACCTGATCAAGATAGTCTCCATAGGATATACAGAAGGATACTATTATAAGCCGCGTATCGATAAGGACGTTCTCAGAGCGCACAGCGAAGGACTGATCTGCCTGAGCGCCTGCCTTTCCGGAGAGGTGCAGAGAAGGCTGCTGCACAGGGATTACGCCGGTGCCAGAGAAGAAGCCATGGCACTAAGGGATATCTTCGGAGAGGGCAATTTCTACCTTGAGCTTCAGGATCACGATCTGGATGAAGAGAGGGCCATCAGAGCTGATATGCTTAAGCTTGCGGACGAGCTGGGACTTCCTGTGGCGGCGACCAACGATGTCCATTACGTGAACAGAAGTGATGCCGAGCCTCATGACGTGCTTCTCTGCATACAGACAGGAAGCGTTCTTAGCGACGAGGACAGGATGCGCTATCCTAACGACCAGTTCTATCTCAAGAGCGAGCAGGAGATGAGGGAGCTCTTCAAAGATCTCCCGGAAGCAGTGGACAATACAGAAGTCATCGCCGGAAGATGCAGTTTCGATTTCAAGTTCGGAGAATACCATCTGCCTGAGTTCATCGCGCCTGACGGACTGACGAACGAAGAGTATTTCAGAGAGCTCTGCGATAAAGGCCTGACCGAAAGATACGGCGAGAGGGCGTCATCCAGAGAGCTGCGCGAAAGGCTCGATTATGAGATAGATACGATAGTCAAGATGGGCTATGTGGAATACTTCCTCATCGTCTGGGATTTCATCAACTATGCCAAGGAGAACGGCATCATGGTGGGCCCGGGCAGAGGTTCGGCAGCAGGCTCCATCGTGGCTTATTCATTGAAGATCACGGACATAGATCCGATAAGATACAACCTCATCTTCGAGAGATTCCTGAATCCGGAGAGAGTCATCATGCCTGATATCGACGTCGACTTCTGCTATGAGAGAAGAGGAGAGGTCATAGATTACGTCACCGCTAAATACGGCAAGGAGAGGGTCTCGCAGATAATCACCTTCGGTACTATGAAGGCCAAGCAGGCAGTTAGAGACGTTGCCAGAGTGCTCGGAGCGACATATCAGATGGCGGATCAGATAGCCAAGGCCATACCTTTCGAGCTGGACATGACGCTTAAGAAAGCCCTCAACATGCCCGGTTCCGAGCTTAGACCGTTATATGAAGGCGACAGGGAGATCAAACGCATCGTAGACATGGCCATGGCTCTCGAAGGCATGCCGCGTCATGCTTCCACACACGCTGCGGGAGTCGTGATCTCCAAGCTTCCTATAGATGAATACGTTCCTCTATATATGTCAGAGAAAGGCGCAGCCACTCAGTTCACCATGACCACTATCGAGGAACTCGGCCTTCTCAAGATGGATTTCCTTGGGCTGAGGAATCTGACGGTCATAAGAGACGCTTTGGAGATGATCGAGAGAGATCATGGCGTCAGAATAGACTTTTCAAAGATGGGCTACGACGATCCCGGCGTCTATGAAATGATAGCTTCAGGCAATACTTCGGGCGTTTTCCAGCTGGAATCCGGCGGCATGACTCAGTTCATGAAGAACCTCAAGCCGACGTGCTTTGAAGATATCGTTGCAGGCATATCGCTTTACAGACCGGGCCCGATGGATTCGATACCGAAGTACATCGAGAACAAAAAACATCCTGAGAAGATATCTTATGTGACTGAAAGGCTGGCACCGATCCTGGACGTTACCTACGGCTGCCTCGTATATCAGGAGCAGGTAATGCAGATCGTACGTGACCTGGGTGGATACAGCTACGGTAGATCCGACCTGGTGCGCCGTGCCATGTCCAAGAAGAAACACAAGGTCATGATGGAGGAGAAGGAATTCTTCATCAACGGCAAGCTCGATCAGGATGGCAACGTGGAGATACCCGGCTGCATCAGAAACGGCATAGACAGACAGGCAGCTGAGACCATATTCGAAGACATGGTAACCTTCGCTTCCTATGCCTTTAACAAATCTCACGCAGCGGCCTATGCTGTAGTAGCTTATGAGACAGGCTATCTGAAGAAGTACTATCCGACGGAGTTCATGGCGGCCCTTATGACGTCCGTCATGGGCGACCCGAGACAGATAGCCAGATACATCAGAAACAGCATCGACATGGGCATCGAAGTGCTTCCGCCGGACGTGAACCGTTCCTTCAAAAAATTCACCGTATCAGACGGTAAGATCCGCTTCGGACTTCTGGGCGTCAAAAACGTCGGAGAAGGCGCCATCGAAGCTATAGTAAATGCAAGAGAAAAGAAAGGCCTGCCTAAGAATATCTTCGGTTTCATCAATAACGTAGACGTGAGCCAGGTCAACAAAAAGACCGTCGAATCGCTTATCAAGGCAGGAGCCATGGACTGCTTCACCACGAACAAGGCTGCCATGCTGAGCTGCTATGAGAGTCTGATGGAATCCGCCCAGAACGAGGCCAAGAACAACATAGAAGGGCAGATATCGCTTTTCGATCTGGGAGATTCCTCCGGTGAGAGCAGCTACAGCATCGATGTAGGCACCAAGCTTCCGGACGTGAAGCCTTTCTCTAAGGAGATCAGCATGTCCATGGAGAAGGAGATGCTCGGAGTATATCTTTCCGACCATCCTCTTAACGACTATGTGAAGCAGATGAAGAGGCTGAGCAGCATAAGCTGCGAGGATCTCATGCACGCTGAAGAGGACATGGCATCAGGAGATATCAATACCAGGATCAGAGACAATATGAAGTGCTCGATCTGCGGTATCGTGACTAACCGCAAGACTCAGATAACCAAGTCCGGGAGCATGATGGCCTTCATCGGCATAGAAGACCTCTATGGCACAGCGGAGATCGTGGTCTTCCCGAAGGTCTACGAGAGAGTGTCGCAGATGACCGAAGTTGACAAGGTGATCATGGTGCGCGGGACTCTGAACTTCAAAGAAGACGAAGCCCCTAAGATCCTGGCGGACGACATAACTGAGATAAGACCGGACAGCGCGCTCATCGAAGACGAAGCGGCGGAGAACAGATATATCAACGGAGCTTATGAGACCGCAGAGCGTTTGAATGGCGAGCCGAAGGAAGATTCGCCAGGAAGCACTCCTATGAGAGAGCCTGAGGTCATGATCAAGATCAGGATACCCAGGGATATGGACGACCGTATCACAATGGATATGATAGGTACAGCCCTGGCACGGCACAGAGGAGAGACTCCTGTGAAGGTGCTGATGTATCTTCCTTCAGGCAGGACGGTGAGATCGGACATGATGCTGGACCATAAGGGTTCTTTGAAGAACCAGCTGATCGGGCTTTTGGGCAGTGAGAACGTAAAGTTTTAGATATATTCAGGAGAGCAAGACATGAAAAAAATAGCAGTGCTGACAAGCGGCGGAGATTCGCCGGGCATGAACGCAGCCATCAGAGCCGTGGTAAGATGCGGACTTGACAGAGGCATGGAAGTTTATGGCATTAAGAACGGCTATGAAGGCCTTTTGGACGGCGAGATCAGGCAAATGGACAGATACTCTGTCGGAGACATCCTTCAGAGAGGAGGCACCGTGCTCAGATCCGCCAGGAGCGAAAGGTTCATGGAGGATAAGTGGGTAGATCACGGCGCGGAAATACTGAGGACCTTCGGTATCGAAGGTCTGGTCGTGATAGGCGGAAACGGTTCCCTTAAGGGCGGACTTGCGCTCAGTCAGAGAGGCATAAAAGTAATGGGAGTTCCGGGAACCATAGATAACGACTGTGGCTACACGGACTATACCATCGGTTTTGATACGGCAGTGAACACCGTTCTCGAAGCGATAACCAAGATACGCGATACGTCTTCCGCTCATAACAGGACTATGATCATCGAGGTCATGGGAAGGGACTGCGGAGATATCGCTCTGTTCGCGGGACTAGCGGGCGGCGCTGAGTATGCAGTAGTTCCGGAGAAGCCATTTGACATCAATGCCATCGCGGTCAAGATCCTCGAAGGAGTCAACAAGGGCAAACTCCACTCCATTATCGTCAAGGCAGAGGGAAGCCCGATGTCAGCTGATGAGATGGCCAAATATCTCGGCGAGCACACCGGTAAAGACACCAGAGTAGTCGTCCTTTCCTATCTGCAGCGCGGCGGAAGTCCGACGCTGATGGACAGGAATCTGGCTACGTTATGCGGCGCCAAGGCTGTAGAACTCCTGGACGAGGATTCCGGATCCAAGGCGATCGGCATCGTAGAAAACCGTATCGTTGCTTACGATCTTAAAGAGGCTCTCGAACAGACCAGAGATTTCAACGAGGAGATGTATGAGCTGATCAACGTACTCAGCAAATAAAAATGGACAGCACTATTGTAGTTTTCAAAAGCAAATACGGCACAGCAGAGAAATACGCCCGCTGGATAGGCGAGGAGCTCGGCTGCCCGGTGAAGAGCATCGACGAGATCAGGGCGAGAGACCTGGAGCCTTATGAGAATATCATCTACGGCGGCGGAGTGCACGCGGGTGGCATCGAGGGCTTTGACGTGTTCAGAAAGTGGATAAAGCCCATC
>JAFYJM010000112.1 GCA_017538125.1 Bacillota bacterium | reverse complement strand
TCATCCTCAGAGATGGCGGGCTTTACGTTTACGACTTCGCCGGTAGCGCCTTCCATTCTCTCCAGCTTCTGCATAACGCCGGGACGTACAGTTGACATCTGAGGTCTGGTGTTAGGGCAGATGATGGTAGCCATCAGGTTTCCGCCGAATGCAGGACGGGTCTGCTTGATGCCTGTTGAAGGATCGTTGGGATCCAGTGTGGAGGTATCAAGAGTGGTGTTTGCCTTAGCGAATTCGATGTACTTGGAAACCTTAACGTCAAGGTGTGTGCAGTCTGCGGTAAGACCGGTGTTGCATCTTGCAGCGATACGAGGAGCAAGGTCACGGCCGATATGTGTAGCGCCGTAAAGAACGATCTCAGGCTTGTATTCCTGGATAGCGTCATAGATGACCTTGGTGTAAGCGTCTGTGGTGTACTGCTCAAGGAGAGGATCCTGGATCATGTAAACCTTCTCAGCGCCATACTCGAAGCACTCCTGTGCAAGGTGGTCGATGTTGTCTCCAACGAGAACTGCGCAGACCTGTGTATCTTCTGAGATATCCTTAGCAAGCTTGCGGCCTTCGCCGATGAGCTCCAGAGCTACGTTCTGGATCTTGCCGTGTCTCTGCTCAGCATATACCCAGATGTGCTTGTAGTCTTTGAATCTGTCATCTCCGGCTGCTCTTTCTACTTCCTTGATAGCACCGAACTTACAAGCGGTAAGGCACTGATTACAGAAGTCGCAGCTAAGGTTGATAGCAGCTACTCTTCCGAGCTTGTTGCCATCATACTTTTCGAAATAAAATGCCTCTTTAGGGCAGGACTTAAAGCAGAGTCCGCAACCCGTACATTTTTCTTTTAATATTTCAATAGCCATTATAAATTCCTCCTCAAATTAGATGATGTGCTTACCTTTAAGATTGATCAGAAGGTTCTTTGCCTGCTCGTTCTCGGTGTCTCCCTCTACCTTCATTCCAGGCGGCTTGGGAGCAGGTGTGAATGATCTGAATACGTTTGTAGGGGAAGCTTCAAGTCCAACCTTGGTAAGGTCAACTTCGATATCCTTCGCGTTCCAGACTTTGATGTCCTTGTCAGCATAGATACCGTTTACGCTCATGTATCTCGGAGTATTTAATTCCTTGATGGTGGTAAGGAGACAAGGTGTCTGGAGCTCGATGAGTTCATATCCATCCTCTAACTGTCTCTTTACTGTGATGGTCTTGCGGTCTTCACCGAGTTCAAACTCTTCAACGTAGGATACCTGAGGCAGTCCTAACTTCTCAGCAAGCTGAGGTCCTACCTGAGCGGTATCACCATCGATAGCCTGACGGCCTGTGAAAACGATGTCGTAAGGACCGTTCTCTTTGACCCATTTTCTGATGCCTGCTTCCAGTGTGTTGGAAGTAGCCCATGTATCGGATCCGCCTACTGCTCTGTCGGAGATAAGGATACCTTCGTCAGCGCCCTTGGCGATGCACTCGAACAGAAGGTCTGCTGCCTGAGGAGGTCCCATGGAGATGACTGTTACGTGAACGTCATCATATTTGTCTTTGATCTTTAATGCTTCTTCGAGGGCGTTGTCATCGTCGTGGTTAAGGATCGAGGGAACGCCGTCTCTGATAAGTGTTCCTGTCTTAGGGTTGATCTTAATAACGTTAGTATCAGGAACCTGCTTTGCGCATACAATAATATTAAATGCCATATTTGTTTCCTCCTACTCTTTATTTCTTGAATGTCTTAGCGGAGATAACAAGTCTCTGAGCTTCGGAAGTACCTTCGTAGATCTCAGTGATCTTAGCATCTCTCATCATTCTCTCAACAGGATAATCCTTGGTGTAGCCATATCCGCCGTGATACTGTACGCACTTGGTGGTTACGGCCATAGCAGTTTCAGCGGCATATAACTTAGCCATTGCAGCTGCTTCAGAGTAAGGAAGGTGCAGATCCTTAAGGTTAGCTGCTCTGTAGATCAGGAGTCTGGCTGCTTCGATCCTTGTCTTAAGGTCAGCCATCTCGAACTGAAGGGCCTGGAACTGTGACAACTTCTTACCGAACTGCTTACGAGCGTTCATGTATTCTACTGTTACGTCGAATGCACCCTGAGCGATTCCGAGAGCCTGGGAAGCGATACCGATACGGCCTCCGTCCAGTGTGGAAAGAGCGATCTTGAAACCGTCTCCTACTTCACCGAGAAGTCTGTCTTCAGGAATCACGCAGTTCTGGAAAATAAGCTCGGTAGTGGAGGAAGCGCAGATACCCATCTTGTCCTCAGTCTTACCGATCGAGAATCCCTCATCACCTTTCTCTACGATGAATGCGGTGATTCCGTGGTTGCCTTTCTTCTTGTCGGTCATAGCGAATACTACGAAAGTATCAGCATAGCCGCCGTTTGTGATGAAGCACTTAGCACCGTTAAGTACCCAGTTTCCATCTACGAGTTCAGCTCTGGTCTGCTGTCCGGATGCATCAGTACCCGCGTTAGGCTCGGTAAGTCCGAAAGCGCCTAACTTCTTACCTGTAAGAAGGTCAGGAAGGTATTTCTGCTTCTGATCAGCTGTACCATAGTTGAAAATAGGCCAGCAGCAAAGAGAAGTATGAGCGGAAACGATTACAGCTGTTGAAGCGCAAACTCTGGCGAGTTCTTCTACAGCGATCGCATAGGAGATGTGATCTCCGCCGGCTCCGCCTAATTCGGTAGGAAAAGGAATTCCCATCATGCCGATCTCAGCCATCTTCTTAACGTTCTCTTCAGGGAATCTGTGTTCCTTGTCGATATCAGCTGCGATAGGCTCTACTTCGGTCTTGGCGAATTCTCTGACCATTTTTCTTACGAATTCTTGTTCTTTCGTCAGTTGAAAGTTCATTTAAAAGCCTCCTTAAAAAATTATTAGTTATATCAACACGAGTCATAAACACCCACGTTAAAATTATAACATCATACACTATAGAATATAGCACTTTTTATCAAATTTTTCAAGGATAATTTTGTATTTTGGGTGCAGATTATGTTCTTTTTTTAGTGCAAAAGTGCAATTGATATGGAATAGTTTGTCCACCTTGAGTTTTTTGCGCGGGTGAGATATAATGTGTATGAAAAGATTTACCGGCGCCAACCCAACTGCCGGTCCGGGAGGAAAACATGAACGAGAAGAATATTCTGATAGTGCGCGCGGGCGAAGTCGCCCTGAAGGGTATGAACAAGCCCTACTTCGAGCGCATGCTGGTCGACCGCATCAAGTCCAACCTTAAGAAGGTCGCGGAGGTCGGGCGCGAGAAGGACATCGACATCTACCGTCACGAGGGCCTGATCTACATCAAAGCTGACAAGGAGCTCGACATAGACGAGATCATCCATGAGACCGTGAAGGTCTTTGGCGTGGCTTCCGTGTCCAAGGCTGTAGAGGCCGAGTCGGATCTGGATGCCATCGGCGCTGAGGCCGTGCGCTATATGAAGACGCTCATCGAGGAGCGCGGCGTCAGGACTTTCAAGGTCGAAGCCAAACGCGCCGACAAGAATTTCCCTGTGAAATCGCCGGAGATCGGCAGGATCATCGGAGCCAAGGTGCTGATCGGCTGCAAAGTATTAAAGGTCGACGTCCACGACCCTGACGTGCTGCTTAAGGTGGACGTCAGGCACGACGTGTCATATATTTACGATTCCAAAGTGAACGGTCTGGGCGGCCTGCCGCTCGGCACGAACGGCCGCGGCATGACCTTATTGTCCGGCGGTATCGACAGCCCTGTGGCGACCTGGATGATGGCCAAACGCGGCATGATGATCGAAGCCGTGCACTACCACTCCTACCCTTACACCTCGGAGCGCGCCAGAGAGAAGGTCATCGAGCTAGCTCAGATCGTGTCTGAATATACTGGCAAGTTCAAGATGCACGTGATCAATCTCCTGCCCATCCAGGAGGAGATCGTAAAGAACTGTCCCGAAGAAGAGACCACGATCCACGTGCGCCGCTTCATGATGAGGATAGCCGAAAGGCTGGCCAAAGAAGCTGACTGTCAGGCTCTCATCACCGGAGAGGATCTCGGCCAGGTAGCGTCCCAGACTGCTGAAGCCCTAGTCGTGACGGACAGCGTGGTCACGATGCCCGTGTTCAGGCCACTCATCGGCATGGACAAGATCGAGATCATGGACCGCGCCCAGGAGATCGGCACTTACGAGAAATCCATCGAACCCTACGAGGATTGCTGCACGGTCTTCCTTCCGAAGCATCCTGCGACCAAGCCCAAGCTCGAGAGGATCCTCGAGAGCGAGGCGAAGCTCGACGTGGAAGCTCTGGTGGAGGCGGCCATCGCCTCTCAGGAGATCGTAACGATCAGCCCGGAAGATATGTAGCGCGGGGTGAGCCTGCGAAGGCCGGCGCGGCGAGCCGGCACTGCGCAGCGACATGAGACGAACGTTTTTTGCGAGAGCAGATAACATATATTCAAACCATTTATGAGAAAGGAGATCAATCAAATGGGTGTAACAAGCAATCTTGAGCCGAAGAAAGTATTTCATTATTTCGAGGAGATAAGCAAGATCCCTCACGGCTCATACAATACAAAGCAGATCAGCGACTATCTGGCGAACTTCGCGAAGGAGCGCGGTCTGGACTATGTGCAGGACGAGCTTAACAACGTCCTGATCTACGGGCCCGCATCGCCTGGTTATGAGGATGCCGAGCCGGTGCTTTTGCAGGGCCACATGGACATGGTTTGCGAGAAGGTACCCGGCTGCCCTATCGACATGGCCAACGAGGGCATCAAGCTGATCGTCGACGGTGACTGGCTGAAAGCCGATGGCACCACGCTCGGTGCTGACGACGGAATGGCTGTCGCCATGATGCTCGCCCTCCTCGATCCCGAAGAAGACTACGAGCATCCCGCTCTGGAATGCATTTTCACGGTCGATGAAGAGACCGGTCTCGAGGGAGCTGAGGGCTTCGATGCTACCCTCCTTCACGGAAACCGCATGATCAACCTCGACTCCGAGGATGAAGGCATCATCACCGTAAGCTGCGCCGGCGGCATCACCGGTAACGGCAGGCTTCCCGTGAGCCGTGAGGCATATGACGGCAAAGTCTGGAACCTCAAGCTCACCGGCCTTATCGGCGGACACTCCGGTATCGAGATCAACAAAGAACGCGCGAACGCCAACATCCTGATCGCCCGCGTATTCTCCGAGCTGGGCGACAAAGTCGACTACAGACTGGTCTGCATGAAAGGCGGAAGCGCTGACAACGTCATCTGCAAAGAGACCCTGGCGCAGTTCGTCTCACCGGCAAACGATGCCGAGGTGGCAGACGCGATCAAGGCTATCCAGGCAGTGATCAATGACGAATATGTGCTTTCCGATCCTGATATCAGGCTCGAGCTGACGGCTGCTGATCAGCCGATGTTCGTTCCTATGGATGCGGCTTCGACTGGACGCGTCATCTCCTATCTTCTGAACGCTCCTTCAGGCATCATCAACATGAGCATGGGCATCAAGGATCTGGTCGAGACCAGTCTCAACCTGGGCGCTCTCAAGATCGACGAGAACGAGATGACCACCCTCTACTGCCTGAGAAGCTCCGTCAAGTCCAGACTGGACTTCGTCTGCAGAAGACTTGAGGACATCTCCCGCGTACTCGGCGGCGAGATCAAGTTCTCCCTCTACTATCCCGGCTGGGAGTACAGAGCTGAATCTCCTCTCAGAGACATCTGCGTGGAAGTGTTCAAAGCTCAGTACGGCTATGAGCCTAAGATCGAAGCTATCCACGCCGGCCTCGAGTGCGGATTCTTTGCGGGCAAGATGGGCCGCGACTTCGATGCAGTATCCATCGGTCCAGACCTTCTGAACGTGCACACACCGGACGAGAAGGCATCCATCCCTTCGACCGAGCGCACCTGGAAATACCTGCTGGGCATCCTGAAAGTGCTGAAGTAAGCGATATTTTTGCAAATATCCCGCAATTGGGCTGAAAGTCAAAAATAGACATGGTATAATGATATCAATTAAAGATCGCGAGTGATGTGCTCGCGATCTTTTGCGTTTGATACAGGAGGTATGGATTTGACTATCAGAAATATCATCGCTGAAGAACTGGCTCTCGAGAAAAAATCGCTCGCGGAAGCCGTGGACCAGGCCGCCCTCTACCCTGCGGCTGTCCTGACATATTCGCTCGACAAAAAAGGCATTGAAAGGTACTACAAATGCCATAAATCAAACCGCAAAAGGACCTACATCAAAAGATCCGAGAGCGAGGAGCTGAGCAAAATTGCATACGGAAGATTGGTGCGTGAGAAAATAGCTGCGCTTAGCTCAAACATTTCCCTGCTCGAAAAGGTCATCGCAGAGATCAGGGATCATGATCAGGCATCATTGATCGCCGCCCTGCCTAAATCTTACCGCAAAGCCATGGAGCATGTCTCCCCTGCCGAGCCTGCAGCTCAAGTGATACAGTCCGAGAATCCCAACTATCGTGAGGACCTGGTGGTAGAGGTCTCCAACGGGCTTATGGTACGCAGCAAAAGTGAGATGAGTATCGCGGAGGAACTCATTCGTTTCGGGTTGGAATTCAGATATGAAAAAGCCCTTCGCCTCACAAAACTGTATGTCAACCGCGATGGCACCGCATACAGCGAAAATGTTACCGTTTACCCGGACTTCACGATCTTCATGCCGGACGGAACTGTCATATATTGGGAGCATTGCGGCATGTTTGACAAGCTGGATTATCGCAGCGCCAACCACAACAAATTCGATCTGTATTTTGATAATGATATTTATCCTCCCAAGAATCTCATCATTACAATGGATGGCCCCGGCAAGCCGTACAGCAGCATCGCTGTGCGGAATATAATACGTGGCCTGATCGAAAACCACACTTAAGACCGCTAGCAAAGGCTTCATGTTATGACCCCCTGCGCGCCAGTTACACATTGAAATGTGTGAAACAGCTTCATGTATAATTACCCTGCGCGCGGTTATACATTGAAATGTCTGAAACCGCTTCATGTATAACCTTCCCCCATGCTGGTTACACATTTATTCCCTTATAGGCGATTCATGTGTAAGTGATTACCTGTCTGGTTACACATTGACATCTATATAGGCGATCCATGTGTAAGCGATTACCTGTCTGGTTACACATTGACTTATATATATACAATCCATGTGTAAGCGACTGGTCAATATTATGTGCAAAATGCTCAAAGCCATGCCATAAAACGATCAATAGCTTACACACAAGCCATCATATAGGCGCTCCGTGTATAACCGGAATAAGAATTGCTTACACACAAGCCATCATATAGGCGCTCTGTGTGTAACTGCGCTAATAATTGCTTATACACAAACCATCATATTGTCGCTCTGTGTGTAAGCGGACCTCAAAAAATCATTTTGCGCAGCAAAAAAGGCCGCGAAAGGATCTTTTGCTCAGCAAAAAAGCGCCCCACGGGGCGCTTTTATCGCGAAAATTATTTGTCCAGATGCACATCCACCTGTTTGAAGGGGATCACGATGCCTGCTTCGTCGAAAGCCAGCTTGACCTGCTCCTGGAGCTCGTACTTGGCGGGCAGATAGTTCGGCGTCGCCACCCAGGCGCGGAGGTCCAGGATAACTGCGCTCTCGCCGTGCTCGCCTACACCCACGAAGGTGACAGGCTTCTCCAGGACGTACTGGTTTTTCTGACAGACGTCCATGATGACGTCCTTGGCGTGGGCGATGTCGGAGCTGTATGCGATCCCGAAGGAAAGATCCACACGCCTGATCGTCTCCGAAGTGTTGTTTACGATGGCCGAGCCCAGCACAGCCGAGTTAGGCAGGATCACGGTCCGGTTATCTACGGTCTGGAGCGTCGTGCATGTGATGTCGATCGCGTCGACTATGCCGCTGTAGCCGTTGGTGTCAACGAAATCACCGCGCTTGAACGGCTGATTGACTAGGATCAAAAAACCCGCAGCCACGTTCGACAGGCTGCCCTGCAGCGCCAACGCTATGGCCGCGCCGACAGCGCCGATGACCGTCACAAGAGGCGCGGTAGGCACTTTGAGGCACGACAGGATGATCACCAAAAGCACCACATAAAGCGTGATCCTGATGACGGACAAAATGAATTTATAAATGCTGGGATCCAGGCGGGTCTTGGTCAGCGCTTTGCCCGCGATCTTCAAGCATAGTTTGATGATCAGTATACCCGCGATAAGCACGACCAGAGCAAGTATGATGCTGCCCGAGTAGTCTTCAAGTTTATCTGATATTTTTCCGATGAATTCCATGATGCTCTCCTTTAATTGTCTTCCCTAAAAAACTTCGCCCCGAGGCTGCCTGCCGGCGCCCGCAGACGCCCGTCTCAGATGCCAACGCTTATTGG
>JAFYJM010000111.1 GCA_017538125.1 Bacillota bacterium | reverse complement strand
CGCAGCCCTGTTCTTCGTGCTCTCGCGCTTCGTTGCGATCCCGAGCCCGGTGCCCAATACCAATATCTCCATACAGTACGGCTTTTTAGGCTTCATGGCCGTTCTGTTCGGACCTGTCGCCGCAGCTCTGATGGCCTTCATCGGCCACGCGCTCTCCGACTTCTCCTTCGGCTGGGGAGTATGGTGGAGCTGGGTCATCGCTTCCGGAGTCGCCGGCTTCATCATGGGCTTTGCCTCAAAGAAGATCAATCTGGCAGACGGCAATTTCGGCAAAAAAGAGATCGTTACGTTCAACATCATCCAGGTGATCGCTCATCTGATTGCCTGGCCGGTAGTAGCCTTTGCCGGCGATATCCTCATCTACGGAGAAGCCCCGAACAAGGTGTTCTTCCAGATACTCACAGCTGGGATCGCCAATATCGTCACCACGGCTATCGTTGGCACGCTGCTGTGCTTCGCATATGCCAAGTCAAGACCCGCAAAGGGCAGCCTCAAGAAGGAAAACTGATCATAAAACACTTTTGGAGCCGACAGAGGCGTAAAGCCTCTGTCATTTTTTAAATAGGATGGACAATGAATCAACAGCCGTCGTATTCGAGGACTTTTCCTTCAAATACGACGCCCAGAGCGAACCGACGCTGAAAAACATAAATCTTACAGTCAGGCGCGGGGAAAAGATAATCCTGGCCGGACCCTCGGGGTGCGGCAAATCCACCCTGGCCAACTGCATCAACGGCCTCGTCCCGTTCTCCTACAGAGGGGAGATGACGGGCTCTGTCAGGATCTTCGGAAGAGAGACGAGCGAGATGAGCATCGCCGAGATCTCCCGCTATGTGGGCACTGTTCTGCAGGATTCCGACAACCAGTTCATCGGGCTCTCCGTGGGGGAGGATATCTCCTTCGCCATGGAGAATGACTGCGTTGATCAGGACACGATGAAGGCAAGGGCCCTGGCAGCTGCGGGCGAAGTCGGAGTTCAGGATCATATCCTCTATTCCCCCCAGGAGCTTTCGGGAGGGCAGAAGCAGAGGGTCTCGATAGCGGGCGTGCTGGTGGACGAAGTACCGATACTCCTGTTCGACGAGCCTCTGGCAAATCTCGATCCCGCCACCGGCAAAAGCGCCATGGTGCTCATCGAGAGGATCCGAAAGGAAAAGGACGCCGCCGTCATAATCATTGAGCACCGTCTGGAGGACGCGCTGTACTGCGGGGCGGACAGGATAGTGCTGATGAACGACGGGAGGATCACCGCTGACCTGCCTCCCGACGAGATGCTGTGCTCCTCGCATCTGAATGTCAACCGCATCCGCGAGCCCCTGTACATAACCGCGCTTAAATACGCGGGAGTCGAACTCAGGCCGGATATGAAGGTCTCCTCCGTGAAGGATATCCAGATCAGCGAGGAAAACAAGATAAAAGTTCATGGATGGATGGAGAGCGTGCCCCGCCCGGCTGAAAAGCCCGAGAGACAGAGGATCGTATCTCTAAAGGACGTATCCTTTACGTATCCGACAGGGAAAAAAGCCCTGAGCGACGTCAGCCTTGACATTAAAAAAGGGGAGATGCTCAGCCTTGTGGGCAAGAACGGCGCGGGCAAATCCACTCTGGCGAAGGTCATATGCGGTTTTGAGGACAGCACTGAGGGCAGCATCCTGATATCCGGAAGGGACGCTTCAGAAATGTCCATAAAGGAGAGGGCGATGCATATAGGCTACGTCATGCAGAACCCGAACTCAATGCTGTCGAAGACCATGATCGCCGACGAGGTCGCGTGGGGCCTTATCGCGAGAGGCATGTCCAAGGAGCAGGCCTCTAAACGCAGCGAAGAGATGCTCAAAGTGTGCGGGCTGTACGAATACCGCAACTGGCCGGTTGGGGCTCTGAGCTACGGTCAGAAAAAAAGAGTCACCATCGCCTCTATCCTGGTCTATGATCCGGAGATGATCATCCTGGACGAGCCGACGGCAGGCCAGGATCTCGGACACTACACCGAGATAATGGATTTTTTAAAGGACGTCAATTCAAGAGGAGTCACGATCCTTATGATCACTCACGACATGCACCTCATGCTCGAGTACTGCGAAAGAAGCGTCGTGCTGCTGGACGGCAGGATCATCGCCGACGACAAGCCTGAGAACATACTGACTGACAGGGATCTCATAGAAAAGGCTGCCCTGAAGGAGACGTCGCTGTACGGGCTGGCCATAAAGTGCGGGATCGATGACGCGGGCGGCTTCGTGGGCACCTTCATCAATGACGACAGGAGGAAGAGAGGCCATGAATAATTTCTTCAATTACATAGACAGACCTTCTCCCGTGCATTCGCTCACCGGCGCGACCAAGCTGACCTGCCTGGTGCTCTGGACGTTTGCCGCGATGACCACCTACGATACGAGGTACCTGGCAGTCTTCATTCTGCTTGGCATGATCGCCTTCGCCGTGTCGAAGATCAGGTTCTCCGATATCCGCGGCACGCTGCTTTTCACCATGGGCTTCATGCTTCTCTCCGCATTAATGCTCTTCATCTTCTCTCCGGAACACGGTGTCGGGATATACGGCACGAGGCACGTAATCTGCGAGCTGCCTGGAAAGTACGCTCTTACCCAGGAACAGCTCTTTTTCCAGCTCAACGTGATACTGAAGTATTTTGCCTCCATGCCGGTGGTCATCCTGTTCGTGTCCACCACGCAGCCCAGCGAGTTCGCCGCCAGCCTGAACCGCATCGGCGTAAGCTACCGCATAGCCTATTCCGTATCCATTGCTCTGCGCTATATCCCCGACATCACCAAGGAATACCGCGAGATATCCAAGGCCAACCAGGCCAGGGGCATCGAGATGGACAGCCGGAAGATAAGCCTG
>JAFYJM010000110.1 GCA_017538125.1 Bacillota bacterium | reverse complement strand
TGGTTTCGAATTATCAATACAGATAAGTCTTTCTCGGATCTTCAAGAGCATCCGGATCGAAGTTCATTTCCAGATCCCAGTCTTTTACTTCCGTGTGGAGGAAGTGGTGGGATTTTTCAGAAAGCGGAGCGTCCAGGAACTCCTTATAGAGTTCTATGACTGTGGGATTCTCGTGTGAGAATCTGATATCGTTGACGTTGTCCAGTGAATAGAGGATGCCGGCTCTTTCTTCAGCCTTTTCCTCGCCGTCTCTGAAGGGCTGTCCGCCGCCTCCGACACAGCCGCCGGGGCATGCCATGACTTCCACGAAATCATACTCTTCTTTTCCGGATCTTACAGCTTCAATGAGTTTGCGGACGTTTCCGAGACCGGAAACGATCGCGATCTTAAGTTCCTGACCTGCAAGATTGAATGTCGCTTCTCTCCATCCTCCGGAACCTCTTACCTGGCTGAAAGCATCAGGATCGGGGTTGGATCCGGTCGCAAGGAAGTAAGCGCTTCTCAGAGCGGCTTCCATAACTCCTCCGGTAGAACCGAAGATGACACCTGCTCCTGAGCCTTCTCCGAATACGTCGTCGAAAGGCATGTCATAGAGTTCATCAGGCTCGATGCCGTCTGAACGGATGATCCTGTCGATCTCTCTGGTGGTCAGAACCAGGTCAACGTCTTTGCCGTGACCTGAATCCTGCACTTCGTTTACCGTACGCTCGTACTTCTTTGCGGTACAAGGCATAACGGATACGGAAAATATCTTATCAGGATCAAGTCCTAAGCGCTGGGCCATGTATGTCTTCGCCATGGTTCCGAACATCTGCTGAGGTGATTTTGCAGTGGAAAGGTTCTCCAGGAGGTCCGGAGCCTGAGTCTCCGCGAATCTGATCCAGCCGGGGCAGCATGAAGTGAACATCGGCCACTGATGCTCCTCTCTGTGAGTCAGTCTGTCAAGGAACTCGGAACCTTCTTCCATGATGGTCAGGTCAGCAGTAAGGTTAGTATCGAATACATAATCCACGCCGATCTTCTTGAAGGCACATACCAGTTTGCCGAGCGTAGCGTCCTTGACGCTAAGGCCGATCTGCTCTCCCCAGGCAGTCCTTACTGCAGGAGCGATCTGAAGGAGCACGATCTTCTCGGGATCTGCGAGAGCATTTTCAAATCTCTTTCTGTCGTCGCATTCACGAAGAGCTCCTACCGGGCAGTGAGTGATGCACTGTCCGCAGAGGGTGCATTCCGAAAGATCTATTCTTCTGTTCTCTTTGACTCCGATGGTGGTTCTGTATCCTGTTCCAAGAATGTTCCAGATGCCCATGTCCTGGATCTTGTCGCAGGTCTGGACGCATCTCATGCACTTGATGCACTTGGAAGCGTCACGTACGATTGGCAGTTCTCTGGACCAGTTCATCTTCTCAGCTACGTTGTGGTAGTCAGGTATGAGAAGTCCCAGGTCATTTGCAAGGCTCTGGAGGGTGCAGTTGCCGGATTTCAGGCAGTAAGGGCAGTTTGCATAGTGGTCACTCATGATGAGCTCTACGTTGATGCGTCTTGCCTCTCTGGCTCTGGGGCCGTTTGTGTGGACTACCATGCCCTCAACGCACTCGGTGTTGCAGGCTGTAGCCAACTTGTCAGTCCCTTCGACTTCTACCACGCAGACTCTGCATGCTCCAATGTCGTTCACGCCTTTTAGATAGCAGAGATGAGGGACTTTGATACCCACGAGATCCGCAGCTTCCATGATGGTAGTACCCTCGGGTACAGATATATTCTGGCCGTTTATAGTTACGTTTACCATCTTTCTTCCCTCCCTCCTCTGAAGGAGCCGTAGCCGTGATAGTCACAGCGGAGACATCTGCTGCACTCCTGCATGGCTTCTTCGAAACTCAAAGGTTCTTCGACTGCGTCGAAGTCGTTTCCTCTTACGCGGGCGAATCTCTCAGGGAGTTCGACTCTTCCGTAAGGGATATCATCCTGATGATCAGGAAGCGGTATATCGATGTCTACGGACATTTCATGGTGATAGCCCAGATAGTTATCGATGTTGGCTGCAGCTACCTTGCCGGCGGCAACAGCATTGATCACGGTGGAAGGACCGGTCACGCAGTCTCCTCCTGCATATGTTCCGGGCACGTTGTCTACTACTGAAGAATTGCCCGCTTTGATGTTTCCTCTGAATACCGGTATGCCGAATTCCTCAAAGAATCTGATATCGGTAGCCTGTCCGATAGCAGAAATGATGATCTGGCAGGGGATCTTTTCCTCGGGCCCATTTGCATCCAAAGGACGAGGTCTGCCGGATTCATCTGCCATACCTACGATCTGAGGCTTGGTCCAGAGAGCTGTCACGTTGCCGTGCTTGTCGGTATCGATCCAGGCGGGAGCTTTGAGCTGTACGAGCTCACAGCCTTCAGCTACTGCGCCTGCTACTTCATCAGGAAGGGCTGTCATGTCGACACGTCTTCTTCTGTATACGATGGTAACTTCGGATGCTCCGAGACGCTTGGCTGTACGAGCTACGTCCATAGCCACGTTGCCGCCGCCGATGACCGCTACTGACTTATCCTTGAAGTCAGGCATCGCGTCATCGCCGATACCTCTAAGCATCTCAACAGCAGGAATGACTCCCTTGGCAAATTCGCCGGGGATGCCCAGGTTCTTTGCATTGTGGGAACCGATGGAAATATATGTAGCATCGTAGTTGTCTCTGAGATCCTGCATTGCTTCCTTGGTGGAAATATCGCAGTTAAGCTTGACTTCAACGCCTGTTGAAAGGATGGCGTCGATGTCCCACTGCAGTCTCTCTCTGGGAAGTCTGTAGCTTGGTATACCATATCTCAGCATACCGCCCAGCTGTGCCCTCTTCTCAAAGATGGTGGGCTTGTGGCCCATGATGGCCAGGTAATACGCGGCAGTGAGACCTGAAGGGCCTCCGCCGATGATGGCCACACGCTTGCCGGTGTTGTCCATCTTAGGAGGTACGGGAACGTTATCTCCGCAGTTATCAACTGCGAATCTCTTCATACCCCTGATATTGATAGGAGCGTCAACCAGACTTCTCCTGCATCTCATTTCGCAGGGATGCTCGCAGATAAGAGCGCAGACCGTAGGGAAAGGATTATCCTTTCTGATGAGTGATACCGCATCCGCGTATCTCTGGTGTTTGACAAGAGCGATATAGCCCGGGATGTCAACGTTGGCCGGGCAGGTCCTCATGCAAGGCACCGGCTGAGCAGCCTCTCTGATCTTAGGGCTGCATGTATTGTACTTGATATGATATTCGTAGTCTTCTCTGTAACCTTTAAGTCCACGGAGCACCATGTTGGCAGCTTCGGAACCGATGGCGCAGTCTGCTGAGACTGATATGGCTCTGGCAGTCCTCTCAAGGATCGCGAGATCATACATATCGCACTGGGTATCCAGATCGAGTATGTTCTCCATCATGTCTTCCAACTGTCTGATGCCTACCCTGCAGGGCACGCATTTGCCGCAGGACTGAGAATGGCACAATCTCAAAAACGATACCGCAAGGTCCACGGGGCACTGTCCCGGGGGACTGGCTATTATACGTCTTTCAAGATCCTTGTAAAGACCTGCTATGGTCTTCTGTGCTTCGTCCTGGGATCTTATACTAAGTCTGTCCAATTGAACATTCTCCTTTCACAACAAAAAATAACACACACAATGCTATTAAAACATATTTTTCATCAGATGTAAAACGAAAAATCGTGTATTTTGTGTACAAAATTATATACATGCGATCAGGTGGTTTCTTTTTTTATTTATGTGGTATATAATGAGTGGCGTGGCGGGTCCCAGGCCCGCAAAAAACATCGATTCGAAAGGGAAAAACAATGAAAACAAAGAAATTTATAACAGTTGTAACCATGATGGCCGTCATCGCACTTTTGCTGTTCTCAGGCTGCGGCTCTGAGACTCCTGAACCGGCAGAGATCTCTGAGCCCATAAACGTAGCCTGCCTGAACGGACCCACAGGCATGGGCATGGTCGACCTCATGGGGAATGAAAACTATAACATAGAAGTGTTCCAGTCTCCTACGGACGCTGTACCTAAGATCATCTCAGGCGAGATCGATGTGGCCTGCCTGCCTTCCAACATGGCTGCAGTGCTTTACAGCAAGACTGAAGGTCAGGTAGTATGCGTATCTCCAATGGTAATGGGCATGCTCCAGATCCTGGGTAACAACGTGGATTTCAGCGAGATCACAGACCTTAAAGGTCAGACCATCGTGTCCTCCGGTCAGGGCGGGACGCCCGAATACGTTCTCCAGTACATCCTGGAAGCAAACGGTCTCAAGATGGGTGAAGACGTCCAGGTCGAATGGTTGGCCTCCCACGCAGACGTGAACCAGAAGCTCTTAAGTGAAGAAGGTACGATCGCAATGATGCCCGAGCCCTTCGTGTCCACTGCCCTCGCTCAAGGCGCAGGCTCTGTCAAAGGATTGTTTGGCATGGGCGAGATCTGGGAAGTGACCACAGGTCAGGGTCTTCCCATGGGAGTGCTGGTGGCAAGACGTGACTTCGTGGAGAATCGCGGTTCAGACCTTAAGGCCATGCTGGCTGATCTTAAGTCTTCCATCGATGACGTGAACACCGCATCAGATGAAGTAGCCCAGAAGATCGTCGAAGCCGGCTTCCTCGGAAATGCCGATATCACCAAGGCAGCTATCCCAAACTGCAACCTCTGCCTCTTCTCTGAAGCTGACGGCGAGTACAGCTTCTCTCAGGGAGCCGACATGATGAAGCTCTTCAACCAGACTCTCTTCGACCTGAATCCCCAGGCTGTGGGCGGAGCGCTTCCAGGCGATGATCTGTATTACACAGGTGAGTAAAAATAGTTTGATATTAGAAAGGCATGTCCGATGGACATGCCTTTTTCGTTTGGTGTAGCGCAAATAAAATTGTTTGTAATACCAAAAAAATTTTAAAAAATATGTTGAATTGCCCAAAATTATATGATATAGTTTGTTACATAAGCGTATGAAAGGCGTAAATAATATGAAATCACTATCTTATCGTACAGACACATTCACAGATTCCGTCATCCGTCGTATGACACGTATCAGCGCTGTCTACGACGCGGTCAACCTCTCTCAGGGCTTCCCCGACTTCGAACCGCCGAGGGAACTGATCGATAGGCTCAAGGAGATCGCAGATCAAAGTTTCCACCAGTATTCCATAACCTGGGGAGCTGAGAGCACCAGACACGCTCTGGCAGCCAAGCAGAGCCGCTTCATGGGCATCGATATTGATCCTGAAAAAGAAATCGTCATTACCTGCGGCGGGACCGAGGCTATGATGGCTGCCATGATGACAGTCATAAACCCCGGTGACAGAGTGGCCATTTTCTCGCCTTTTTATGAAAACTACGGTGCAGACACCATCCTGTCCGGCGCGAAACCGGTATATATACCGCTTGTACCGCCCGATTATCACTTTGATCCGGAGAAACTGGAGGACGCATTCAGAAACGGCGCCAAGGCGCTGATACTTTGCAACCCTTCCAATCCCTGCGGCAAAGTTTTCACCTATGCCGAGCTCACCGTGATCGCCGACATCATCAAAAAATACGACGCTTACTGCGTGACCGATGAGGTCTACGAGCACATCGTATACAAACCATATAAACATATTTACATGGCTACCCTTCCCGGGATGCGCGAGAGGACCATTACCACCGGCTCGCTGTCGAAGACATATTCGATCACCGGATGGCGAATCGGCTACACGATCGCGCCTTATGAAATCACCGACCGCATCCGTAAAGTCCATGACTTCCTTACGGTAGGCGCAGCCCATCCTCTCCAGGAGGCAGTCGTTACCGGGCTTCAGTTCCCTGATTCATACTATGACGAACTGCTGGCTCACTATACGCATAAGCGCGACCTCTTCCTCAAGGGCATGGACGACATCGGTCTGATCCACAACGTCCCTCAGGGCGCCTATTACGTGATGATGGACGCGTCCGAATACATGAAGCCCGGCGAGACCGATCTGGAATTCGCTGAGCGCCTCTGCGAAAAGGTAGGCGTGGGCACAGTCCCCGGCTCCAGTTTCTTCAAGGAACCGGTAAACGACTATATACGCTTCCATTTCGCAAAAAAAGATGAGACCCTAATAATGGCCCTCGACAGGCTGTCCTCAATAAAAGAGAAAATGAAATACTAGTAAAGAGTCCCGCACGGAGCGGGACTTTTTACTTGCTTCATATTCTTACCACACGATCCGCCAGCATCGCTGCCAGATCTTCATCGTGGGTTATCATTATCACAGTCTTAGGTCGGTCATCTGGTTTGATATCATCTCCAAAGACTTCAACGACCCGAGTTCTAAGTTCTTCGTCCAGTCCTCTGAAAGGCTCATCAAGGATGAGAATGTTTCCGCCATACAACAGCGTTCTCCCGAGCGCAGTCCTGTGGGCCATGCCGCCCGACAATTCAGCAGGCATCATGCCGAGAGCATCTTTGATCTCAAGTTTCTCTGCCATCTCTTCTACAGCCTTCTCTGCCTCCAGACCGGTACAGTTCCCTGCCGCAAGGGCCAGCAACATATTGTCTCTGACGCTCAGCCATGGAAGCAGCCTGTCCTCCTGGAAAAGATAGCCTATCCTTACATCTTCGCCTATCTTAACGCTGCCGGTATCCGGCCTTTCAAGTCCAGTGATCAGTCTTGCCATGGTGGTCTTGCCATATCCCGAAGGCCCCAGCACCGCCGTCACTCCCGGGCCAAAGTCCAGCGACAGATCATCCAAGGCCTTGCTGACCGTACCATCTTCGTTGACGAATGTCTTGGACACTTCAGAGAAAATTATGTGCTCAGGGTCTTTTACGGGCTCAATGATGCCGGCATCAGCGGCATCCTTCTCAACCGTCCTGCCAAGCCTCTCCGGCTTAAGGGCAGTCAAACAGCTCACGAGTTTCTCCATCAGAAGGCTGAGCACGATCAGCACGATCATGTAGGCGAAAAGATCCGGAGTCTCCAGATAGTACTTGGAGTTCAGCATCTGGTAGCCGATCGAGAACTTGGGTATGGCCAGGACTTCTGACGCGACGACGACTTTCCAGCTCATTGACGCGATCAGTCCGAGGGCAGTCTTTATCTCACTATCTAGTGCAGGACGCATGATGTATCTGATCATCTGCCTTCCGCTCAGGCCTAGCGTTCTGCCCAGTTCGATCAATTCTCTGTCCATGGCTTCCAGACCGTTCAGAATGTTCGTGTATGCTATCGGGAAGCACATTAGGAAGCAGACGATCACTGCAACCCAGTTCGACTTGACCACAAGTATCACGTATATAACTATGGCCATCACCGGGATACTTTTGAAAAAGCTGACCGGCAGCCTTAGAAATTCCCTGAACATGCTGCTTCTTTTCGCAAGCACCGCGCATCCTGCTCCGAGACCGAACGAGAGAACTATGCCGAGTACGGTCCTTATAACAGTCCAAAGCACGTTAAGGTAGAAATCGCTCGTTCCGACCAGCTTAATAAGAGCCAGTATCGTGCTCCTCGGCGACGGCAGTATCACGCTGCTTCCCACAAGGTGAGAGACAGCGAACCAGATCATAAGCCAGATGGCAAAGGTCAGCCAGGGCCAATATGCTTTTTTCGAAGGTTCTTTCTTCATAGTTTACTGCTCCGGGCTGTCTGTGCTTATTGCGTCGACGAAGTCTTCGAAATCCGGGAAGCCCGACTTGACGAATTCATAGAGAACGGGCATATCGAAGTTGTATCTTGCTACCGGAAAGACTGCGTCCTTGCCCAGATGTATGCGGATGTCACGGTCGAGTTCCAGCATGTTTTCTTTTTTGAACGATGATATGAGTATCTGCCCGAAATTGGACACAAAGATTGTGCCGAAGACGTCGTCAAACAGGCGGTACACCCTCTCCAGGACGTGACTGTTGTCGGGATTGAAAATCATGAATAACCTGCCCGTCTCGTACTCGCTCTCCTGTGAGATCCTGGTATAACTTGAGGAGTCCTTCGTGAACTCTTCAGGCTCCATCTCGAACTCGTCGAGAAGGATATACTCTTCCCTTCTGATCAGAAGATTTGCCTCTCTAAGGCTGATCCTCTCCCTGGTGGCCACCTCGAATCCTGTGACTTTGAGGTTCTCGACGGTGATCTTCGACGTGATCACTTCATAAAACGCCTTGTGCTCCACCAGCGACTGACAGAGATACACCTTAGTCGTACTGAAAGATCCGCTCTCAAAGGCTGCCATATCCTGGCTAGAGAGTTCAGATTCATTCCTGGTAAGCGTGGCCGGCTCGTCATTCATGAAATCCATGAAAGTCACGCTGCCGTCTGTCAGATATCTGGCAGCATTAATATCATGACCCACGCACCTCATCATAAAATAGTTGATGAGCTGGTAGTCGCTTATGATCTCTTCACATTGCTTTTGCATGAGTTCATTGCGCTCCCTGATCGAAAGGATCACTTCAGGCCTCATGATAAAATCGATCTCTGCCTCATCGGGAATACCGATGCCGAGCCTGCTGTTCATGAACACGTACTCCTGAACGAGACTCCTGGCTTCTCTCTCGTTTATCTCGACTCTGGTGCCGCCCAGGCCGCCCATCAGACGGTCTGCAAGGGCGTTCGCTCTGGCTTCTGTCTCCTCGTCCAGAGGCCCTACCACACACTCATATGAATCAAAACCATACTCTTCGGCATCCAGATAGAATACCTGGTAAAACTCCGTATTAGTGGTGTTATCTATCAGCTCCCAGTGCACGCTGATGCCCACTACGCCCATGAGGCGGGTGTTGGTCATGTATGCTTCTTTGAATTTTTTGCGCGAATTGGCGCTGCCTTCAGAAAGGCCGCCGTCTATTACTTTGAACATAGTTTTAGTATACAGATTCGAACTGTGGTTTTCAAGAAGAGTTTATAGCGGCTCGGGATAATATTTGCTTTCGTATTGACAAAGGTCATTAAATAGGCTAAGATACTTGAAGACAACAAATATATGCCTTATCAAGAGTGGCTGAGGGACTAGGCCCTGTGACGCCCGGCAACCCGCGAAGACCTGAGAGGTCTTTTCGAAGGTGCTAAATCCTACGCGATCCATTGATCCGAAAGATGAGGAAGAATCCACGAAAATTCACTGCCTCTCTTTAGGGAGGCAGTTTTTATGGATATACCTTAACGGTAAGGCTGACTTATTTAAAAGGAGGCAAAAAATGAAAAGATTATTCACATCAGAATCCGTCACTGAAGGGCATCCCGACAAGGTCTGCGACCAGATCTCGGACGCCATCCTTGACGAGATCATGAGAAACGACCCGAACGGCAGAGTCGCCTGCGAGACGACAGCGACCACCGGTTACGCTATGATCATGGGCGAGATCACGACCGATGCCTACGTCGACATCCCCGGTATCGCCCGTCAGGTCATCAAAGACATCGGTTATGATAAGGGCGAGTACGGCTTCGATGGTAACACATGCGCTATCCTGACGGCCATCGACGAGCAGTCCACGTATATCGCCATGGGAACCAACGATGAAGTCGGAGGCGCCGGAGATCAGGGTCTCATGTTCGGCTTCGCCTGCGATGAGACGCCTGAACTCATGCCCATGGCCATCTCACTGGCTCACAAGCTGGCTAAAAGACTGACGGATGTTCGTAAGGACGGCACCCTCACCTACTTAAGACCTGATGGCAAGACTCAGGTCACGGTCGAATACGACGGAGACGAGGTCAAGCGCATCGATACTGTCCTGATCTCCACTCAGCATGATCCCGACGTTACACAGGAACAGATCAAGGCTGATCTCATGGAGCACGTGATCAAGCCCATAGTTCCCGCTGAACTTCTGGACGAAAACACCAAATACTACGTGAACCCCACAGGCCGCTTCGTTATCGGAGGCCCTCACGGAGACTCCGGTCTGACCGGCCGCAAGATCATAGTAGATACCTATGGCGGATATGCACGCCACGGCGGCGGTGCCTTCTCAGGTAAAGACCCTACAAAGGTTGACCGTTCCGCGAGCTATGCTGCGAGATATGCCGCAAAGAACGTAGTCGCAGCCGGCCTCGCCAAGAAGTGTGAGATCCAGCTTGCCTACGCCATCGGCATAGCCGAACCGGTATCTATCCTTGTGGATACCTTCGGTACAGGCGTCATCGACGATGAGAAGATCGCTGAGCTGGTCCGCGCTAATTTCGTGTTCACTTCGGGCGGCATCATCAAGGCTCTGGACTTGAGAAGACCTATCTATCTCAAGACCGCGGCCTACGGTCACTTCGGAAGGACCGACATCGACCTTCCATGGGAGCACACGGACAAGGCCGCTGCTCTTAAGGAGCAGGCCGGGCTATTATAAACTGAAACAAATCCGGATACACCAGCAAAATACAGCGGCATGGGATCATTTCCCATGCCGCTTGTTTATATGCATACATTCATTTGCCTTAAGGTGTTTCCACCTTTTTCCATTGGGCGACCAATGTCTCATTCATGTCCTCGTTATAGTAGTCTCCGGGTTGATAGAGTCTTTTGATGGAGTTCCTCCTGGGCTTCCATCCAAGAAATACATAGCCCTTGCGCTTTGGCACCTTCGCACGTATCTGAATGGGCTCGTAGAGTTTTTTGGTCTGGGCTTTGACAGTGCCAGTACCGCCCTTCACATCATATTTTATCGTATAGGAACCCTTCCTTTTGAAAGCAGATACCGGTAAATATCCCAGAGATCTGAGCAGCTTGAAGGATGAATTCGGTCCGCAGTAATTCCTGCGCCATGAACTGGCCCACTTCTCTTTTTTAGGGTATCTTATCTCCGGCTGATTCTGATCGGTCAGGACGAAGCAGCTCTTCTCGGGGTCTATCTTGCCATTCTTCTTATATACAAGCCTGACTCCTGTGATCATCATAACATGCCCCTCTGGGCCCTCGTCCGTACTGACGGCTTTTACGAGCACGTCACCCGGGCGGGCTTTGGCGTATACGTTTGAATAGATACCGCCTGCTCCAACAGGATAAGAGTTCCTCAGCCTCTTTATGATCTTAGAAGTAGTTCTGGCTTTTTCATATCCGGTATAATCACCATACCAGCCAACATAGCTTAGATCATTTCGGTATTTGATACGCTTACCTGAAACAGAATAAGCATAACCTGAAGTTGAACGCATACCATCATACATAAATCCGTATGACACATAAGCACCATCAGAACCCATCAGGTACGTACTGCTTTCAGCCTTGCCCTTTCCGGTTCTTATTGCGTAGGCAGCAGCTGAAGAACAATCCAAGCCCTGGATCTTTCCTTTTTTAAGGGCAGCCTTATTTATCATCTTTTGGACAGCCCGTCTGGATGTGCTGGAGTAGTCACGATTCTTTTGGCTGTATGGAAGTCCGTAATACGTAATGCCCTTCCTGATCTTTGTCTTGCTGTCTCCTTGATAATAGTACTTGAACGACGTGTCCGTTGACCAGCGGACGTTAGCCATATCATTCATATTCTGACATACTTCCATGCGTTTCGAAGATGCACGGTAAACTATCTTTTCCTTCCCCTCATAGTCAGTCTTCACGACTGTATATTCAGTGAGTTTAGGTGAGTCGTACTTATAGTCTTCACTATCATCATCCTCTGCATAGGCAGGCGAAAAAAACATTAAAACCACTATAACAGAAAAGATTATCAGATATATTAACTTGTCTGATCTATTCACTTTCATTCGGTCTGGCTAAACCTTTAATTATAAAACTCTATACTAAAATTATATAAAACAAAGCCGGATGAGTCAACAGAACAGTCTGTCTATCATCCGGCATTGTATTTGATACTATATTAATATATCTGTTATTCTTTGATATCTGTTTCTTCGGAAATCTCAGGCACCTCTTCAGGTACATTTGTCTCATCCAGTTCAGGCACCTCTTCAGGTACGTCTGTCTCCTCTGATTCAGGTACCTCGGATACTTCTTTATCCTTATCCGGCTTGTCGCAGGTCAGACAGTCGTCCGGGCAGTAGCAATCCTGATCTTCCTCGTTCCAGTTGTCGCAGGTCTTGCATTCTTCGTCATAACCATATTTAGGAGCGTTGGGATCTCCGAGGGCTTCCTCAAGTTTTTTCTTGAAGTCCGGATCGTCCGGAGCCCCGGGCTCAGCTTCTGCGTTCGGTTCAGTTTTCAACTCATCGACATCCTCTGCAGCAGGTTCAGTCTCCGGCTCAACGACAGGCATTATGATGGGCTCAGGCTCGAAAACAGGCTCAGCTTCAGGCATGCTATTCTCATCAACCCATTCCTCTCCCTCATCATAGTACTTCTCTATGGTTGAGAGGCGTTTATCGATGGACACGGACTTTTTACAAAAGATGATGAACATCATCAGAAGTTCATAACAGATCCTGGCACCGAGGTTGCCGAATACGATCATCATGATGCCGCTGAAAACGCTTCCGTTAAATATCCAGTAGATGCCGAGGATCGTCAGCACGAAGAAAGTCACGACACTGAGTAGCTTGATGATCCCTTCCGAATAAAAGCGGTTCAGGCTGAAGCAGTTATACACCCTGCCCCAGAAACCGTGGAAACGACCTTCGTTCTTTCTTCTGAGAAACGTGGCATTGACAATGATGCCTATGACGATAGCCGCTATCGTAAGTCCAATGATCCAGTAGAATGAGTTCGCATATCCGCTGGGTTCCGAATAACCGTACATGCCGCCAAAGTAATCATCTATGCCGTTATTACCGTCACCGTAAAACTGAAATGGATCAAAATTCATAGTTTTTTCCTTTCGCTTGTTATCTTAATGCAATTATTTTTCAAATATTTTTTGTGGTAGAAAATATTCTATCACTTTATCGATTTATGTCAACCTTTGTTCTTTTTTGTCGAATAGTTTTCAACAATTCCGCAAAGGGGGTATATCAATGCTTCCGAGAGTTATCAACAGTGTATGCCGAAATCGTATACAATTTTTTCAACAGGTGGCTGTGGAAAACTGAAAACGCCATCTGCCCTTGAAAATCAAGGATAGAGCATGTTAATAACTTTTGTCAAGGGAAAGTTATCCACAGATTTTTTCTCGTTGTTCTGTATTTATTTTTTTCTATATTTATGTTATACTTTCTAAACAAGGAGATTGTGTGATGAAGACAAAAAGACTTTTTAAAGAAAATACATATTTGTGTGAATGTGATGCAAAAATCGTCGAAATATCTACAGTTGACGGTCATCCTGCCGTCATATTCGATCAGACCGTTTTCTTTCCTGAAGGCGGCGGCCAGCCCTGGGACCTCGGAACGGTCGTTCTGACCTCACCTGCAGCCAAAGAATCACAAACCATACCTGTCATCAAGGTGATCGAATCAGACGGCGAGATACTGAACGTACTCGACTATGACGGAGAGCTTTCAGTTAGTCAATCCTGTCATCTGATACTCGACTGGGAGAGGCGTTTCGACAACATGCAGCGCCACACCGGCGAGCATATCTTCACCGGAGTTTTCGACCGCGAGTTCGGAGGCACCAACCGCGGCTTTCACATCGGCGACGATTACATGACCATCGACATCGCTCTCGAGGGCAGAGCCAAAGTCGATAAGATCACCTGGGACATGGTCAAGCAGGCAGAGCTCCTGTCAAACGAGATCGTCTACGCTGACCTTCCCATGATTGTCCGGCACTTCGATTCCTTCAAGGAAGCGTCTCGTGAGCCAATGCGTAAACCTTTGAACGTTGAGGAGGACATCACTCTTGTCGGTTTCGGCAGTACTGAGTACGACTGGGCCTGCGTGGCGTGCTGCGGCACTCATCTCAAATCCACCGCACAGGTAGGTCTCATCAAAGCATTCAAGCTTGAAGCTAATAAAGGCATGTATCGCATATATTTCGAAGCCGGCAGGCGCGCCTTCATCAAATATCAGGAGGAGATGGAGACGCTTCACGCTCTCGGCCTCAAACTCAGCGCAGGCACTGACGACATATTGTCCAAATACGATGCTCAGGCCGAAAAGAACAAGGAGAAATCCTTCCAGCTTTCAATGCTCAAGAAGGAGATAGTCGCGAGGGAGCGCAGCCGCATCCTGGAGGCCATCTCCGAAGGTTCCTATGGACTCGGACTTCCAATCGAAAGGTACGAGATCCTGTCACTTGACGATCTTACCCAGTTAGGGAGAGCCTTGAGTCCTGACATCAAAAAACTCGTTTTCCTTGTTCACGAACCCTCGACGACTGTCCTTCTCGTTTCCAATGGCAAGATCGACTGCGGCAAACTCGTCAAAGAGAATGCGTCGATCTATAACGGCAAGGGCGGAGGGAATAATATCCTGGCACGGGCTATCTTCACCAAGAAAGAGTACCTTGACACGTTTATGGATCTAATAGAGAAACATTTAAGATAATGCATATTAATCAGGCAATGAAAAAAGCAGTTCCCGAAGGAACTGCTTTTTAATACCTTTTGACTATTAGTTCTCGTTGTAAGGCTTAAGCTCAGGATCCCAGTGGAGTTCAGCATCTGTAGCAGCCTGTACTTCTTCCTTGGTGAAATCGGGATGAAGTTCGGTTACCCAAAGTCCATCTTCTCTTACTTCGATTACGCACATCTCAGTAATGATCTTGGTTACGCACTTCTCAGCTGTAAGAGGAAGTGTGCAGTGTTTCTTGATCTTAGGTGCTCCCTTCTGTGTGTGCATCATGGTGATGA
>JAFYJM010000109.1 GCA_017538125.1 Bacillota bacterium | reverse complement strand
GCTGCTGTCAGCAGGATATATAAGCCCGGGATCAAGTTTGACCATATACTTGTTCTCAATGGTCCGCAGGGTATCGGCAAGTCCACATTCATCTCAAAGCTCGGGATGGAATGGTACTCCGACAGCCTCAGTATTTCCGACATGAACGATAAGACGGCAGCAGAAAAGCTTCAGGGTTACTGGATACACGAGATCGGCGAGCTTGCCGGAATAAGAAAGGCTGACATAGACAAGGTCAAGGCATTCATCTCGCGGCAGGATGACAAGTACAGGGCTTCATACGGTCGCAGGGTCACCCCTCACCCAAGGCAGTGTGTGTTCTTCGGAACCACGAATGCAGAAAGTGGCTTTCTTAGAGACATAACAGGTAACCGCAGATTCTGGGCAGTCAGGACTCCCGGAACAGGCTTCTTAAAGCCTTGGGATCTCACGCAGGATGATGTCGATCAGATATGGGCTGAGGCTCTTTACCTTGCCGGTCAGGGTGAAACTCTGTTCCTCTCACACGAGTTGGAAGAATCAGCCAGAGCCTGCCAGGCTGCTGCTATGGAACATGACGACAGAGAAGGTCTTGTCACAGACTACCTTGACCTGCCGCTGCCCGGAAACTGGAATGAAATGTCTCTTTACGACAGACAGGATTATGTTCAGAGTCAGGGATCGCTTTATAGCGGCGAGGACGTCAGAAGAAGAGATTACGTATCCAACATAGAGATCTGGTGCGAATGCTTCTGCAAGAACAAGGCTGATTTCCAGCATAAGAACAGCTTTGAAATCAGTGCCATAATGACGCGTATAGACGGATGGGAGAAGACCGGCAGGACCATGTGGCTCCCAATCTATGGAAAGCAGCGGGTCTACAGACGGAAAAGAGAGAACGACTCTTTGGAACAAACTACGGAACGATCTACGGAACAAACGTTATAGCAGACCTCAGTAAGAATGTATGCCTCTATTCCGGGTATGCGATTCTGATTGCATAGCTGCGGAATTCAGATATCAAGAATATACATCCCGCTTACATTGATCAGCTGTGTTCCCGATGGATGCTCTGACACTCGTCTTATCCTGGCATATTCCATGTGAACGTGTCCGTAGCAATGATACTTTGGTCTGAAATCCGAGAGAAATCTGTTAAAACAACTGAATCCCGTATGTGCCAGGTCACCGAGATCGCCATAACCTCTGCACGGCGCATGCGTAAGGAAAATATCTACAGGCGCGCCTGACGCATCCCGTCTGGCGTGCTTTTTTTTTCTGTGATTTATAAGGCCGAGTTTTATTCTCATACTGAGTCGGCGCACGCGGGATGCCATTTCTCTTTCAGAATACATATCCCTGCCTTCACTATAGCGCATCGAACCACCGAGGCCGGCTACTCTTATTCTCCTGACATAGGCGCAGCCTTCACTATTATCTGCATCCGTGCTATGAACAGGCTCGCAGATCTCTGCTTCAAAAATCTTCCCGTCGATATCGATACAGCCCTCAGGCGGCATCTGGTCATACCGTCCGTCATGGTTCCCTCTGACATACAAACAAGGAACATTGAGCATCGTGACCAGAAATTCCAGATATTCAGGCCGGATATCTCCTGCGGACAGTATAAGTCTGACCCCTTCAAGCCTTTTGCTGCCCAATGCGCCCCAATGATCCCACAATTCTCTAAGCTCGTGGTCTGCAATCAGAAGCACTTTCATAGTCTTTCCTCTCAGTCCCCTACTTGATTCCGCTCACACTGACTGTCGCTTTTCCCTCATCGGTGAGAGCCTCTGCAACTGGAATCTCGCCGCAGATGTTCTCATTGAGCCAGTCCATAGTTATGATATCCATGCTTGACAGCGGTTCGTCATCTGCTTTCCTGACAATGCCAGTCTGACTGCGCAAGTCACCGTCAAACGGATTCATAGCGCCACAGATGATATCCGATTTCAGGATATCCACCAGCTGTTTTGTATAAGGTGAGATCTCATCTGAGAGTTCGATATCTACCACACCGGAAATCATTCCCCACCAGTAATTTGTGGCCTGGTCCTTCTTATCCACAAGCCTGGCGTTGTACGTACCATCGATTATTGTTTTGACAATGATTTCATACAGCTTGCCCCACTTCCAGATCGGTGCGGCAAGGTTGGTGATGCGGCATGTACCGGACAGATCGGTGCCCTCTCCAGGAGCGACCCGCTCCACGTAACACACCCCGTATGCATTGCTTCCGTCTGTATTATGAGTTGAGTCGATCGCAGAGATTACATGGATCCCCTTGTCGACCATCGACCACCACCAGTTACTGTCCTGCTTGGCCGACCACTCAAGGTCTATCTGTACAACCGGGTCAGCCATCGCAGCGCATATGGCAAAAGCATTGATCCCTGCGATCGTTCCGTATATCGGGTAGTCCGAGCAATATCCGATCCTGTGGCTCCCATCCGAAGCCGCTGCAGCACCGGCCACGATTCCTGCGAGGAATTTTGCCTCATACAGCTTGGCATAATAAGTCCTGACCGCCTGGTGCGTGAGATTGATCGAACAATTAAGGAACTTAACATCCTTGTAACGGATAGCCGCGCGCAGAGCATCATCAATCTGCTGTACTGATGTTGTGAATACCACATCTGCGCCCCAAGATACAGCAGCAGCGACAGCCTCCTCAAAGCTCCCTGCTGACTCCGGTGAGCCTTCGATGTTCTTTCCGTCTGCAATGAACCTTGCAGTCTTAACCATGCCGCCGAATGACTCTTCGAGCCTGAGCCTGCCTGCCTCATGATTATATATCCAGTTGGAGTGCTCCGGACACCTGTTATAGATGAAGGCAGCCTTGAGAGGATTATTCACTGAATAGCTGATGCCAGGCAGCACTTTGCTCACAAGTGAACCCGGCCCGGCAATTATCTTCTCTGCTTTATTAATTAAGTTGCCTGCATTGAGAACTTCATCGGATGATTCGACCAGAGACACCTTGTCATTGTTGTTCTGTGTATAGAGTTCCTTGGTTATCTGCCTAAGCCTCTGCCCTACTTCTTTCTCGCTGTCGTCATACATCGCGTCGCCTCTGAAAATTCTCAGATAAACAACGAACGCATCACCCATTGTCATTTCCGGCAGCTTTTCGGACAGTTCTGATGTGACTTTTGCAAAGCTCCAGTATACCGCCTGCAAATGTCTTACCTTGTCCATAGGCCATGGCTTATCCAGACTGATACCTGCTATCTCCGCGATTTCTTTATATGCTCCCGGTCTTGTGCACTCCATATCATAGACAGGCACAGCTTTGAAAAACTCCAGGAATTCAGCATAAGCCGGCTCGGTCTGAAGCACATCTGCTGTCGGTATTATCCTTGTGACATCTGCCATTATTGTAGGCATATCGAGGAATCTGCTCACCGATACCCTCTTGTTTCCCTCAAGTACATAGAATCTGTGCAGATACTCATAGACCCTTATCGGATCATTGAACCCTTCTTTTATCTGCGCCTCGACAAGATTGCTCCATTTGTAAGAAAACTCTGTGTTTATATCGAGAAGCGGCATGAAATTCGGCGCAAAAGAATTCTGTCTGGCAAGAGTTTTAGTTCCTGCGATCATTTCAACAGGAATCTCCATCAGCCCGAGTGACTGCTGCTGCAGTGTTCCATTTTCCGGAAGTATATCATCAAGCGCTGCAAGATACGGGTATTCTCCCCTTGCAAGTCTTACTTTATATTCTTTTTCTCCGGCCTTTCTGGCCTTAAGATATTTTTCATTCATAGTAATTCTGCTCTTGTTTACATATGACGGTTCTTATACGTGTACTTAGATGCTCATCGATCCTTTCAATGATACATAGCAATTGTAATGACATTCATAAAGAAATCAAATTAATTACCTCTTCGTAAGTAGGCATGATCTTTAATGCCCCTTTTCGAGTTGTAACAATAGATGCAGCAGCATTTGCCGTTACCAGCATATTTATGATTATTTCTTCACAGCTGGGGCCATCTAGCAGGCCTTTTGATAATTTCACATTATCCCAGTAAATACGATATTCTGCGCGATCGGTATTCGCGCTTTTTTTGATTCTTTTTTAGTCTTTTTGAGTCTGTTTTACGCCAAATGTTAGAATTTTCGTTAGAACAGTT
>JAFYJM010000108.1 GCA_017538125.1 Bacillota bacterium | reverse complement strand
TATATCGATGCGGCGTTTCTGTCGTGCAGCTCACGGATGTCTTCCGGGCTTTCCAGAACACGATAACGCTCCTCCAGTGTCCATTCTCGCATGTCTGCCTCCTTATTTTGATCTCCTGTCAGCGGCCGGCTCTTATCCCGAGCGGCCAATGGCTTTCTTCGAGTTATATTCCTTGAGTTGTTTTTTCTTTGAGTGATTTCCTTTGAAATAATCTTATAGGGTATGGATAAGAATATCAATAAATTACTGTCAGAACCTGATATTGCGCTTGTTGAAGTACTCCTGCAAAAAGGTGCGCATATCCATTATGCGGTCAAATCTCAGATCATCATCCGCGCGTATCGGATCTATGAACAGCCTTCTGCTTGTCGGGCCGGGAGACGGCTCAGGATAATACCCCCTGTTAGCCCAGGCAACATAGTCGACTCCGTTATCTATCAGAAGGTCCAGAACGGCGGCGAGCTTTTTTCTTGCTTCGTTCTGTGACTCAGCATATATCCCCGGGTCACTGATGATCTGGTCAGCCTTCATTATTGCCCAGTTCATCGTTCCAAGGCCGTTAGATGTGAAAACGTTTACATCCGCGCCAAGACTGATCATTTTCTCCAGCAGAGCCAGTGCTTTATCCGAAGTATCAAATCTTCTGTAACAAAGAGAAGTGATAGCTGCGGTTATTGCATCAAATATCACAGGAGCTCTCAATCCCGGATCATCGTCTTCCGCTTCCATAAAGTTCAGATCGGCACCATTATCTACCAGGAATTCGGCTATATCGATCCGGCCGGTTTTTAATGCGACCTGAAGAGGCGATTGCCCATGATCTTTTTTCGGTGTAGGGCCCGCAACACAGTTTACCAGGTCCGGATCCTTTGCGATCAATCTTTTCAGTTCATCAATATTGCCCTGCCGCAGGACAGTAAACAGTTTCTTCATAAATCGCTCCAATACTCATATCGATTCGCGAAAGCAGAGGATCTCTCCTTATTCAAAGGCCGGTTTCAGCTCCATATATAACTCTCTGTATTTTTCAGCTGACGCGCTCCACGATACATCCTTTGCCATGTCACGTTTGACCATCTCATCCCAATCACTGCGGTCAGTGAAATAGAGAGTTTTTGCGCGGTTTATCGCGTCATACAGAAGGCCGCATTCGTAACGGTCGAAGGTAAACCCGTTGCCCTCGTTAGTGAACATATTGTAAGGCTCAACAGTATCCTTAAGTCCGCCGGTCTCGCGAACGATAGGGACCGTACCGTATCTCATGGCAATGAGCTGTGTGAGACCGCATGGCTCAAACAGGGAAGGAACCAGAAGCGCATCCGCGCCTGCGTAGATCCTGTGAGCCCTGCCTTCATCATACATGATGCATGAACACACACTACCTTTGTACTGTGTCTCAAAGTAGCGGAATGACTCCTCGTAATAAGAGTCGCCTGTCCCGAGCACCACCACCTGTGTATTGCCGTCAATAAGTCCCGGAAGGACTTCATTGACCAGATCCAGGCCTTTCTGATTTGTCAGCCTTGAAATGAGTCCGATCACGAATTTGTCCTCGTCAACCTCAAGTCCAAGCTCCTCCTGAAGCGCCTTTTTATTCTCTTTCTTGTTATTCAGAACGTTTTTAATATTGTATGCAGTCGACAGTTTTGGATCGTTGTCAGGATCCCACTGCACCACATCGATACCGTTAACGATCCCGCGAAGTTTCCCGGAATGGTGACGTATATGTGCGTCCAGGCCATCTCCGTAGAACTCAGTCTGGATCTCTCCGGCATAGGTCTCACTCACTGTGGTAATGATGTCTGCATAGGCAAGTCCTGCCTTCAGCATATTGGCGTCTTCATATCCTGTCTTGAACACATCCACATTGAATACATAATCAGGCAGATTGGTCCAGTAACGAATCGTAGGGATATTGTACACGCCCTGGAACCGCAGATTGTGTATCGTCAGGATCGACCTGGAATTGCTAAGCGCCGTCCCGCCAAACAGTGTACGCAGCATCACCGGCACCAGACTCGCCTGCCAGTCATGGCAGTGGATGATATCCGGGATCCAGTCCATGTAATTCAGGGCAGCGAGTGCCGCTTTGGAAAAATAGCAGAACTTAGGGATATCATCTACCAGATTGGTATATGGGTTTCCGTATGAAAAGAACTCATCATTGTCGATGAAATCATATACCACCCCATCCCATACATATTCCATAATGCCGACATAATATGATCTTCCGTCTTCACAGAGATCCATGTCGAATGAACCGCGATAGACCATCTTTTCCTGGTACTTCGCAGGTATGCAGTGATAGCGCGGAAGTATGACCTTCACATCGCAGTTCATGTCTGCCAGAGCCTTAGGCAGTGCATACATTACATCACCAAGGCCTCCGGTCTTTACGAACGGATAGCACTCAGAACCTATGAATACGATACTTCTTCTTGTTTCGTGATCCATTTTTAATCTCCTTTTCTATCGATCGCTCCTGATCCAATCAGTCAGGAAGCCATATCTCGCCAAAGTTTCCTTCAATTGTAAAATGCAATATCCCGTTTTCTGAACTTATCTCTCTTCCCGTTAACGCTCCGGTGTAGGAACCATCGAGCATCAGATCAAACGTTTCAGCGTTATCACTGTTGTTTACTGTCACAATTATATCACCTCTCATGAATGCATATTTTGTTGTCGTCAGATCCAGCTCGCGGTAATCTCCGTACCATAGCGCTGATTCGCTGTTATGTATCCTGCCAAGCGCACTGATTATCTGCAGATGCAAGTTGTTTTCAGCCAATAGTTCCTCAAGCGAAAGCGCCGGCCGAAGCGAAACGTCAGAACCTCTCTCCTTTCTTCCCTCTATGCCGAACTCCGAGCCGTAATAAACGGAAGGGATCCCCGGAAGAGTGTACAGAAGGACATGCAGCGGAATGTAGTGTCTCTTGTCCCTGAGCTTTGTAGCAATGCGCTCCACATCGTGGTTGTCAGCAAAATTATACAGATGTTCTTTACCGACAAGGCCCATCTGATCCTGGCGGCGTATGGTATGTGCTATCTCAAAATAATTGTGATCGTTATGTCCGCTGTACAGAGCTTTGTGAAGAGCATAGTTGGTCACTGAATGCAGCATATCCGGGTTTACCCAGCGTTGATACTCACCGTGGATCACCTCTCCCATC
>JAFYJM010000107.1 GCA_017538125.1 Bacillota bacterium | reverse complement strand
GCCTAAGGTATTGTCTGGAAGTGTTAGAGCCCAAAAGGGGGTGACGACAATGACTGATAGAGAAATAAGAGAAGAGTTGCGGATTTTTGCCAAAAAAATATTCCATTTAAAGTATATTAGAGAGGCAAAAGATATTGAAAAAGATCTGAACAAGTTTTGCAAAGATAATAATGTTTCCGCAAAGCAAATGCAGGAATTTGCAGAAAGCGGAGCCGGCGAAATGCTCTATGCTTTAACGCATTACGCTTAATACCACCACCCGTTGAAGAGGTCGGTGGTATTTTCATATCATAATCAATTAAGCACTTTCGAAGGAAGGTGCTTTTTTATTGCCAACACGTGGCTTAAACGTGGATTCACTCATAGGAGGTAATTATGGAAACTGTGAATCAGGAAAAGACCGTTAACGAAGACAAGACTTTCACTCAGGAAGAAGTCAATCAGATGATCGGGGAAAGACTGGCACGAGAAAGAGCCAAATTCTCCAACTACGAGGAGCTTGAGGCCAAAGCTCACAAGTTTGATGAAATCGAAGAGAAGTCCAAGACAGAGCTTCAGAAGGCAACAGAGAAAGCGAACGCCCTTCAGGCAGAACTGGACGGACTCAAGAAAGCCAATTCCGTAAGGGAGCTTCGTGAAAAGGTCGCAAAAGAGAAACAGATCCCGGCCCATCTGCTTACGGCAGACACGGAAGATGAATTGAATGCGCAGGCAGATGCGATCCTGTCTTTCGCAAAGCCAAACGCTTATCCTGCGGTAAAGGATGGCGGTGAGGTCAAGGGACAAGCAAAAGGATCCACTCGTGAACAGTTCGCAGAGTGGATGAAACAAATAGGAGGTTAACAAATGGCTTCAGGAATTGCCACAAACAGAACTAATGTATCTCTGCCCACAGACGTATCTGCAGAGATCCTTCAGAAAACTCAGGAACAGTCCGCTATCATGTCGCTGGCGAGACAGATTGCTCTTCCCGGCAGAGGACTTACCATCCCCGTTATCACAGGAGATCCCGAAGCGTCCTGGGTAGACGAAACCGATAAAAAGCCCGTATCAAATCCCGGACTTTCAACCAAGATCATGCAGGCATATAAGCTTGCAGTAATCGTTCCCTTCTCTGACGAGTTCAGAAGAGACGAGCAGGCACTCTATGATGCTCTCGTAGCAAGACTTCCCCTGGCACTTGCCAAGAAGTTCGACGAGACCGTGTTCAACGGAACCGCTCCCGGATCCAACTTCGATACTTTCGCAGCGGTGACCGGACAGACCATTTCCGGTCAGGGCAACAGCTTCTACAGCGCACTTGTTGCAGCTGACGCTGATATTGCCGCTCACGGTGGTATCCTCAACGGTTTCGCAATGTCACCGCAGGGCAAGGGCGAAATGCTCTCCGCTCTCGATGCTGACAACAGACCGATCTTCATCAACTCCGTAGCAGAAGGCGCAGTCCCCAGACTGCTCGGTGCTCCTGTACTGTACTCCAAGGGCGTATACGGACAGGGCAATGCTGCTTCTGGTTCCGGATCCGGCGCTGTCGCTGCCAAGCCCGACGTACTTGGATTCGCAGGCGACTGGACTCAGGCCATGTATGGCACAGTAGAGGGTGTAAAGATTGACATCTCCGACCAGGCCACACTGACCATCAGCGACACAGCTGTAAACCTTTGGGAGCGCAACATGTTCGCAGTTAGAGCAGAGATCGAAGTCGGATTCCGCGCTGACACAGCCTGCTTCAACAAGATCGTAAGAACTCACGCTTAATAGGAGCGAACAATGAAAATACTAATCGCAGTGCCCACTTTCGAGACCATAACTCCCGAGTGCTTCAAAGCCATATATGACTTGGATAAGGGTGAGCATCAGGTAGACTTTGACTTCATCAAAGGATATGACTGTGCCGAAGCCCGGAACCGCATAGCAGAACTTGCACTTGCAGGATGCTATGATTATGTCCTTATGGTGGACAGCGACACGATAATCCCAAGGGATACTCTTACAACTATGCTTGAGGATCCCGTAAGGATATGTCTTGGTGTATGCCCGAAAAAGAACACGAAGGACGGTCAGACAGCTCTCTGCAAGATGGAAAGCCGATACTTCAACGACTGTTGGTACTACCACGAACTCCCTGAGGAGAGATTCGAGGTAAAGGTAGGAGGTTTTGCGTGTGCTCTGATAGATGTGACAGTGTTCAGAGATACACCCAAGCCGTGGTTCAGATACGCAGTATTTGATGACGGCTCGATAATGAGCGAGGACTTCTACTTTTGCAACAACGTATCAGCCTGGTATGGTATACCCGTCTATGCGGATCCGAGAGTGAAATGTGGGCATTTAGCGAGGTATTTTCAGTATGAGTGACATGGTTAAATTCATTAACAGATTGACCGGCGGCGAAATGTGGGTCGCGGAAGATCGAGTAGAGGAATACAAGGCGGCAGGCCATAAGCTTGCCGCCATTCCTTCGAAAGATAAGCCTGCACCAAAGCCGAAGACTACAAAGAAGAAATGAGGTGGCCCTTATGGCATACGCAGAAGTATCAGATGTCCAGGCAAGAATGACACGTGTCTTATCTTCAGATGAGGCCACGGTCTGTGAGGCTCTGCTTGACGATGCAGCTACCATAATTGACGCATACAACGATAATGCTTCCAGCGATGCGAAAATGCTTGTAAGCGTCAAGATGGTCTCCAGAGCCATAGGTGACGGATCTTCGGGTGTGCCTATGGGTGCGACGCAGGGAAGCATGTCTGCTCTTGGCTATACCCAAAGCTGGACAATGGGATCTAACGGATCCACCGGAGAACTGTATCTGTCCAAGCTCGAAAAGAAACTTCTCGGAATCGGAGACAAGATCGGATCCCGCAGTCCGCTGGAAGGAATGTCGGAGGCATAGCATGAAGGGAATAACAGTCACACTGTATGACAGGACCATATCCGGATATGATGCCTTCAATCATCCCATCTATGAGGAGACGGCCATCCAGGTGGATAACGTACTGGTGGCTCCTACAAGTTCAGATGACGTCATCGATGCTACTACTCTGGAAGGCAAGAAGGCTGTCTACACTCTTGGGATACCGAAGGGAGACAACCATGACTGGGAAGATCGGAAGATATCTTTCTGGGGCAAGACCTGGCATAGCTTTGGTATGCCCCTTGAGGGAATCGAAAACCTCATCCCGCTTGAGTGGAATAAGAAAGTGACGGTCGAGCTCTATGAGTAAGGTAAGATTTGAACTCAATAAAAAAGGAGTAAGAGAACTGCTCCAGTCTCAGGACATGCAGAAAGTAATAGACCGCTATGCATATCAAGTTCAGAGCAGAGCAGGAGACGGCTATGAAGTGGAAAGCTATACAGGCTTCGACCGTGCCCATGCCATCGTGTATGCAGCTACGGCCAAGGCCAGAAAAGACAACTATGAGAACAATACTTTGCTGAAAGCGAGGGGAGGATAATGATAGAAAAAATCATACTGGACCATTTGAGTGATCATCTCTCGCAGGAAGTATATATGGAGAACCCCACCCCATTGCCGGATTCCTACGTGCTCATAGAAAAGACCGGGAGCAGCAAAAGGAACCAGATCAATACTGCAACTATTGCTGTTCAGTCATATTCCACGTCAATGTACGGGGCGGCTGCACTGAACGAAGAAGTCAAAACTTGCATGGACCAACTCATATCAAATAACCAGATAGCCCGTGTCGAACTGGAGACGGACTACAACTTCACAAACACGGCCACAAAGCAGTATCGCTATCAGGCCGTTTATAACATTACTTATTACACGGAGGTACAATAAATGGCACAGACAGTAGGAAACGTAACAGCCGGCAAACCGGCTGTGGGCGGAGCGATATACAGAGCCGTAAAAGGCACCACAGCTCCGACCAGCGCAACTACAACGCTTGCATCAGCGTTCAAGGCGTTCGGATACTGTAGCGAGGACGGGTTAGTCAATTCCAATTCTCCCTCGACCACAGATCTAAAGGCGTGGGGTGGTGACATAGTACTCAACATCCAGACTGAAAAGCCCGACACTTTCAAGGTCACTCTTATTGAGGCTCTTAACATTGATGTGCTGAAAGCCATCTACGGATCAACTCATGTGACCGGTACCCTTTCAACGGGAATCACAGTCGAGGCGACAGCAGACGATCAGGAAGAAGCTGTATGGGTAGCGGATATGATCCTTAACGGCGGAGCCGTAAAGAGAGTCGTTATCCCCCACGGTAAGATCTCAGAGATAGGAGACATCTCCTATACTGACTCGGATGCTGTTGGATATGAGATCACTATCACGGCTCTTCCCGACACCAACGGCAAGACTCACTACGAGTATATTAAGGCCGGGTCAACATCATCTTAATTAGGAGGCGGTTATGGAGATAAAACTGAGTGATGGCTATCCGGTAACCCTTGATGAAAGGCATCTGAACGACTGGAAACTTCTGAAGATGCTTAGAGGAATCGATAAGGGCGAAACATCCCTGATAGTAGATGTGGCTGAGGCCCTTCTGGGTAAAGAACAGGTGGAAGCACTTGAAAAGCACCTGGAAGTGGATGGAGTCACGCCCATTGACACCATGGTGAACGCTATCCGTGAAGTCATGGAGTCGACATCATCACTAAAAAACTCATAACCCTCGCCAGCATGTTAAATCTCGATGAAGATGCACTTATTTGCGATCTTGCCGAGACTTATAACATTTATGATTATAGGTCGCTTCCGCTCCAGGCGGTCGCGACCTTTTCTGCTGGATTGAGGGATAATTCAAGAATCAAAATGCTGGCTGCGGACATTACTGCGGAGCAAAATACCATATTCCTTGCTGCCATTATCGATGGCATCGAAGCGCTGAAGTACGGCCTACTTGGATCAAAAGGCTCAAGTAAGCCGGAATCAGTAGTGAATGCTTTATTGGGCAAGGAAAAGAAAAAAGAAGTTAAAGGCTTCAGGACTCCTGAAGAGTTCGAGGCGGAACTTCGAAGGCTAAGAGGTGAATAATATGCCGGGAACGACATTAGGAACTGCATATGTACAGATAGCACCGTCAGCGGATGGCATAAAAGGATCTCTGCAGGATATTTGCAGCGGAGCCGGAGAACAAGGAGGCACGTCCTTCGGATCCAAGCTTGTAAAGTTTGCGGGGAAGGCTATGGCCGCCGCAGG
>JAFYJM010000106.1 GCA_017538125.1 Bacillota bacterium | reverse complement strand
CTGATGGATGCTGTTGGACCTACTCTGGACTATCTTGAAAAAGAAAAAGCGGAATTAGAGGCAGCAGCAGAGGAAACAGAAGTATAAAAGACGATATGGACAGATCGTTACTTGACTTTCTAACTGAATACGCGAAGAGACAGCCGGTGTCCTTCCACATGCCCGGTCACAAGGGTTCGAAACTCTACAAAGACCTGGGCTACGGAGAGGTGCTGGCTCTTCTCATGGACTGCGACATTACTGAGATACCCGGGGCGGACAATCTTTTTCAGACTGAGGACGTCATCCTCAGCGTCATGGAAAAGTATAGGAAGCTCTACGAAAGCCGGAAATCATATCTTCTGGTCAACGGTTCTTCGGTAGGCCTGATCACGGCCATCCTGTCATGCTCTAAAAGAGGAGAGAAGGTGATCCTTGCAAGAAATTCGCATAAATCCATCTTCAATGCACTGACGCTCGGAGGGCTTGAGCCGGTATATCTTTACCCTGATATCATGACTGGTCACGGCATACTAGGAGGCATAGATCCTTCGGAAGTTTCAAGGCTTCTTGACGAGAATCCGGAGGCTTCCTGTGTGGTTCTCCCATCGCCTAATTACTATGGGATCTGCTCTGATATCGAGGCCATAGCGAAGGTCTGCCATGAGAGAGACAAGGCACTCATAGTGGATCAGGCGCACGGCGCGCACCTTAAATTCATAGGCGAAGGATATCCGAAAGCCGCTGAAGACTGTGGCGCTGATATCGTAATCAATTCGACGCACAAGACCCTCGCGTCATGGACTCAGACGGCGGTGATGAACGTCATGTCGGATAGGGTGGATCTCGCGGTCGTGGGGAACTATCTTCAGATACTGGAGTCGTCCAGCCCGTCTTATCCTTTGATGCTAAGCCTAGACGTGAACGCTGAGATACTTCTCGATGATAAGAAAAAGAGCCGCGTTATCACTGAGTGGAGGAATGCGGTGGATGAGTTTTATGAAGGTGTACGTGAGATACCGGGCGTTAGAGTCATAGAAGATCCGATGCTAGACCGTACCAAACTCAATTTTGACATGGGCGCGTATGGTCTTAACGGCAATCAGCTGGAGACCCTACTGAACGAGAGAGACATCTTCACAGAACTTGTGACAGGCAATATCATAATGGGTATGACCGGTATCGGTACTACGAGGGAAGATATCGGAAGGCTGCTGGAGGCTCTGAGCGAGATAGCTGACTCGAGGGAACTTCTCATGGACGGCCTCCCCGCCAATGATTATTCAGGCATACTTACGATGAAACTCGATAGGGGCAGAGTGCCGGAGACTTCGGTCTCTTTGCCTTTGGACGAATGCGAGGGCAGGGTGGCCGCAGCTTCGATCATACCTTACCCTCCAGGCATACCTCTGGCTTGCCCAGGCGAGATACTGACGAAGGAGATCATCGAATATACAAAGAAACTTCGCTCCATGGGAGAAAAAGTCATAGGAGTATCGCCGAAAGGCGAGTTATTAGTCGGGGAATAGCACGTTATTTCCGACAATATGGAATATAAGGGAAAAAAGGCGCTAAGATAGAAATATTTTTAGTGCTTTTTGTTTTGATTTGATGTATAATGCATTATGTATGAGTATGGATTGTAACATGGGGTTTTGTGCTCATGCTTACCTCCATACGAATGCGATATAACAGTAAGTTTTAGAAAGGATGGTCTCACTAATATGGGCAAAAAACACTTAAGCAGTGTTCATGTAGCGCATTACAAACATACCGCCGGCTCAGCCACGGAAGTAATGCCCATACCTGACATTGTTAAGATTTCCATGTCTCAGCACATCGGAGCTCCATGCCAGCCTCTTGTGGCCAAGGGTGACTACGTCAAAGTAGGCCAGAAGATAGGCGACACGGAAGCCTTCGTGAGCGCACCGATCCACTCCAGTGTTTCCGGTACTGTTAAAGGTATCGAACAAGCCAGATCTGCGGCAGGCGGATATGATACTCTGGTAGTGATCGAAACGGACAAGAAACAGGAAATTTCGGAGGAAGTCGTAATTCCCGAGGAGCCTAAAGACCTTGCTGAATTCGTCAAAGAAGTCAGAAGATCCGGACTGGTAGGACTCGGAGGAGCTTCCTTCCCTACAAGCATCAAATTCAATCCCAAGAACATCGATGACGTTCACTATCTGGTCGTAAATGCGGCAGAGTGCGAGCCCTTCATCACATCTGACCACAGATGCATGCTGGAGGATACCGACGATCTCATCAGAGGCTGCCAGCTCATCATGAAGTACGATCAGCTCGACAAAGGCTTTATTGCCATCGAAGACAATAAGCCCGATGCCATCGAGCACCTCAACAATTATCTCAAGGAGAAGGGTATCACCAACATCGAAACCTTCAAGCTTCAGGCCAGATACCCCAAGGGAGCAGAGCGTGTTCTCGTCTATGAGCTTTTCGGCAAAGTCATGAACGCCGGAGTGCTCCCCGCTGATATGGGCTGCATTCTCGACAACGTTACGACGGTCACCAAGGTCGGTCACTATTTCAGGACCGGTATGCCTCTGATCGCAAAGAGAATGACTGTCGACGGAGACGCAGTAGCGGAACCCAAGAACATCATCGCGCCTATCGGTACGTCAGTTCATGACGTTATCGAATTCTGCGGCGGCTATAAGCAGGAGCCCCGCAAGATCCTGATGGGAGGTCCCATGATGGGAAGAGCCATCCCTTCGGATCAGATGCCGATAGTAAAGAACAACAACGCTATCCTGGCATTCTCAAAAGAGAAATCAACGGTCAAGGAAGAGACGGCCTGCATCAACTGCGGACGCTGCCACGAAGCATGCCCGTTCAACCTCATTCCGACCGCTCTTGCGGACGCTTATGAGAGAAACGACGCACAAGCACTCTTTGATCTTGACGTCAATCAGTGTATGAACTGCGGTTCATGTTCATACATCTGTCCTGCACACAGACCTCTGGGCTTCATCAATACCCTTGGAAAGACTGTAGTAAAGGAGGCTGGGATCAAATAATGAGTAAGTATAATGATAATTTAATCGTATCCTCATCACCGCATCTGGTGACAGCTCTGGATACCCAGAAGACCATGCTTATGGTCATGATCGCTCTCTGCCCGTCTCTTTGCGTAAGTATCTACGTATTCGGACCCAGAGTCATCCTCCTGACCGCAGTATCCATGGTAGCCTGTATGTTCTTTGAATGGGCTTGGAACGCAATGCTCAAGAGAAGACAGACGGTAAGCGACCTTTCAGCCGCTCTGACCGGTATGCTGATCGCATTCAACGTTCCGTCAGGACTTCCCATCTGGACGCTCCTCGTAGGAGATTTCGCTGCGATCATTGTGGTCAAGCAGCTTTTCGGAGGTATCGGCAAGAACCTCGTCAATCCTGCCATCACAGCGCGTATCATCATGTTCATCTCTTTTGCTACTGAGATGACTACATGGACAGTACCCAGAATGGCCGCGGACGCCACGTCCACAGCCACACCTCTCGGCGTACTTGCAGAAGGATCGATCAGCGATCTTCCTTCCAACGTGCACATGTTCCTCGGATTCATCGGAGGATCCTTCGGTGAAGTTTCAGCTGTAGCGCTGATCGTGGGCGGTATCTTCCTCGTATGGAAAAAGATCATCAGCCCGATCATTCCTTGTTGCTTCATCGGAACGGTATTCGTGTTTGCACTTATCTACTATGCTGCCACAGGGCAGGGAGATCCTCTTCAGATGGCTGTCTTCCACATCCTGGCAGGAGGCGTAATGCTTGGAGCCATCTTCATGGCGACCGATTACGTCACATCTCCGTTATTACCTATGGGCAAAGTCGTCTTCGGTATCGGCTGCGGACTCATGACCATGATCATCCGTATCTGGGGACAGTATCCTGAAGGAGTATCTTTCTCTATCCTTCTCATGAACTGTCTGACACCGCTCATCAACGACTTCTTCCAGAAGAGAATGTATGGAGGTAAGAAAAAATGAAGAGCAACACATTTAAAGAATACATCCAGCCTACGGTAGTTCTCGTAGCCATCTGCCTGGTCATGACCTTCGCGCTGGCATACGTAAACTCCGTAACGGCTCCGATCATCGCGGACAACACAGTCAGAGCCGCGGACGCTGCCAGAGCAGAGCTGCTTCCCGCAGCCTCCTCATTCGAACCTTATGAGGGAGATCTGGTGGTACTGGAACCTGACAAGGTTTACGTCACAGACTGCTATATAGCCGAGGGCATTGGAATGGTCGTAACGGTCAACACTTCATCCTTCGGCGGCATCCTTACCGAGATGGTGGGAATCGACGCTGACGGCGCCATTACGGGCGTCAAGGTCACCAAGCACGGCGATACCAAGGGACTTGGTACCAAGGCACATGATTCCAGCCATACTCAGCAGTACATCGGCAAGACCGAACTGACTGCCACGAGCGCCAAAGAAGATCCGGCCATCACACCGGTATCCGGCGCTACCATTTCCTCCAACGGTGTACACTACGGTGTATATGCTGCTTTGGAGCAGTTCAAACAGGTAGGAGGTGTTAATTAATGGAAAACAAAGCAAGTAAATTAGCAATCCTAACTAAAGGTATAATCAAAGAGAACCCGAACCTGGTACTCCTTCTCGGAACCTGTCCGACACTGGCTACCACGAGTTCAGCCTTTAACGGCATGGGTATGGGTATTGCAGCGACAGCCGTACTGATCTGCTCCAATATCGTAATATCCTGTCTGGCTAAGATCATTCCCGACAAGGTACGTATCCCGTGCTACATCGTAGTAATCGCCGGATTCGTAACCCTGGTACAGTTCATCGTTCAGGCTTATGCTGAGCCTCTCTACAATTCACTGGGAGTATTCCTTCCGCTGATCGTAGTTAACTGTATCATCCTGGGACGTGCGGAAATGTTCGCTAACAAAAACACCCCTATCGACTCAGCGCTGGACGGCATCGGTATGGGCATCGGTTTCACCCTTGCTCTTACGATCATGGGCGCTATGCGTGAGATCATCGGAAACGGCACCATCTTCTCAGGATTCTTCCTTGGAGGAGAGGAGCTCGTAAAGAAGCTCACCGTGACCATTCCGTTCATCAGCGAGCATCCTGTGCTGATCATAGCACTGGCACCCGGCGGATTCTTCGTATACGCTCTGGTAATCGCTCTCGTCAACTGGATCATCACCAGGAAGGGCGGCACACCCAGAGACTTCGACTGCCAGGGATGCGCACTCGCTGCAATGTGCACTCAGGAAAAGTGCATAGCTGAGCTTGGCGCACTTGAGCTTGCGCCTGCCAAGGCCGCTCCGAAGCCGGCCGCTACTGCAGCACCTGCTGCAAATACTACGAAAGGAGCTGAAGCATAATGGGAGCATATTTTTCAATATTATTAGCCATGATACTGGTAAATAACTACGTGCTTGCTCAGTTCCTCGGGATCTGTCCTTTCCTCGGAGTATCCAAGAAACTGGATTCTTCCGTCGGTATGGGTATAGCGGTAATCTTCGTAATGGTTCTCGCTACGGCAGCAACGTGGCCTATCATGAGGCTTCTGAATGCATGGAGCATCGCATATCTGCAGACCATCGTATTCATCCTCGTAATCGCAGCACTCGTACAGTTCGTTGAGATGGTTCTGAAGAAGTTCATACCTTCCCTTCACAAGGCTCTTGGTGTGTACCTTCCTCTTATCACTACAAATTGCGCCGTACTCGGTGTCTGTATCAACAACATCGACCTGGGATACAATTATCCTCAGGCACTCGTTAACGCTCTCGGAGCCGGTATCGGTTTCCTCCTCGCCATGATCATCTTCTCAGGAATGAGATCAAGACTGGAGAACAACCCGAACATCCCCGGTCCTTTCCAGGGCGTACCCATCGTAATGACGACAGCCGCTATCCTTTCCCTGGCATTCATGGGATTCGGCGGCTTGGTATAAGGAGGCGAGCAGTATGAATCCGATTTTGACACCTGTATTACTGGTAGTGGCATTAGGATTTGTGTTCGCAGTTATCCTTACCATTGCTTCAAAGGTATTCTTCGTACCTGTAGATGAAACTGTAGCTAATCTTTCGGCAGCGCTTCCCGGCGCCAACTGCGGCGGATGCGGCTACGCGGGATGCAGCGACTATGCTAACGCTCTCGCGGCCGATCCTGAAGGAGTAGGCCCTAATAAGTGCCCTGTCGGAGGAGCAGCTGTCGCAGCTGAACTTGCATCTATCCTCGGCATCGAGGCCGGTTCTTCAGAGCCAATGGTTGCCGTAGTTCAGTGCAACGGCAACACCAAGGCTGCCAAGACTCTCTTGGAGTATCAGGGACCTCAGACCTGCAAGTTCGCAGCATCCCTCTTCGGAGGAACGAGCGCCTGCAAATATGGTTGTATCGGTCTCGGCGACTGCACCAGAGCCTGCAACTTCGGAGCGATCAAGATCTGCGACGGAGTAGCAGTTGTGGCGAGAGAGCTTTGCACCGGATGCGGAGCCTGCGCGGCAGTATGCCCGAAGAATGTCATCCGCATCGCGCCTGCCAAGAACAAGGTAGTCGTTCAGTGCCAGAACTGCGACAAGGGAGCACAGACCCTCAAGGCCTGCGCTTATGGCTGTATCGGCTGCAGCAAATGCGCGAAGGTATGTAAGTTCGACGCTATCACGATCGAGAACAATCATGCTTACATCGATCCTGACAAGTGCAAGAACTGCGGTCTTTGCGCGAAGGAGTGCCCGACCAAGGCTATCAACAACATGAGAGCCAAGAGACAGGCACCCAAGCCCAAAGCTCCTGCTGCGCCTAAGGAAGCAGTTGAAGCTCCGGCTAAGGCAGCAGAGCCCAAGGCATAAGTCCATTACGAGACAAACTTTCTGTTAAATAAAAAAACGGCTTTCGGATTTTCCGATAGCCGTTTTTTATTGTATGTTTCACAGTGATCTGAGTTTTTTGGCAAGAGCCTCGATGTACTGAGGACTCGAACCGCAGCAGCCGCCGATGTATTTTACACCTGGTATCTCTGCTGCTTTCGAAACGTCCATGGCAAATTCATCAAAATCTATTTCATTACCACCCTCGACTTTAGGTTTGCCCGCGTTAGGCTTATAGATCAGAGGCATGTCTGTCACCTCGGAGAATTCTTTGATGATGGGCAGAGTTTCTTCAGGACCCTCGGAACAGTTGAGACCTATGGCTTCAGGCTCAAACTGGCTGAGCTCACTCGCAATCTGTGAAGGTGTATTCCCGAACATGGTGCGGCCGCCTTTTTTGGGGTTATATTTGGTAAAACTCATGGAGCAGAGCAGGGGGACGTCGTAGTTCCTAGCTTCCGTGCAGGCGATCTTAAGCATCTCGAGATCCATAAAAGTCTCAAGAAAAATACCGTCAGGCTTTTCCATCATGCCGTATTTTATCATCTCACCGAAGAACTCACGAGCTTCCTCTTTGGCAATCTTGCCGAATGGTATCAGAAGTCCGGTCAGAGGGCCGATGTCCAGAAGGACTTTGGCGCGGTCTTTTGCGGCATCCTTGGCGATCATCACGCCTTCTCTTATGATCTCTTCGACAGAGAAATCAAAGGGTTCCACCGAAGGGCGGTTGGCGCTGAAGGTGTTGGAAAGCACGAAATCAGAGCCTGCGTCTATGAATTCGCAGGTCAGCTCATGAACTGAGTCAGGGAATAGTTTGTTGAATCTCCAGACGGGGCCTGTATCACCTGTCTTGGCCCAGAGGGAAGTGCCGTTCGCACCGTCAAGCAAATAGATGTCTTTCTCCATGTTCTCCTCCTATAATGCGGTTATTCTGTAAACGCCGGAAGGCGCTTTTCTATTATATATGCCAGGATGCCGATAGCGATCCCGCTGATCAGCCCCGAAAAGAGCAGCACTGAGAAATAGCTCAGTATGCCTGTGTTTTCGAGAAGCAGGCAGGCGGTCAGAAGCTGACCCAGGTTATGACAAACGCCTCCGGCCATGCTGACTCCCACCATGCTGAACTTATCGGTTCGGTAAAGCAGGTACATTACGATGATACTTAATACTCCGCCCGCCAGAGAGTAGATCATACCGAAAACTCCGCTGAAGAGCAGACCGGCGGCTACTATCCTTACCATATTGATCGTGAAGGCATATTTGAAGCCCATGCGGTAGATGGCGATCAAGATCACAAGGTTTGCCAGACCCAGTTTGATGCCGGGAATGGGCACGGGGATCGGTATCAGCACTTCCACATAGCTGAAGATCAGAGCGAGAGCGGCAAACATGGCGCTAATGGCGAGAAGCCTGGTGCGGCTGTCCGCCTTGCGCGGTGATCTAGCCTGAGATGACATCAGTGTCACCTCCTTTGCCTTCGATCTCAATGACTACGCGGTTTGGCAGACAGACTATGCTGTCGCCGATCAAGGAGATCCTGCCGTGGTCTACGCAGATCTGGTTTTTGCAGGTGGAGGACTCCATGCGGGCGGTACCGTCTTCGATGATGATCACGTTCCTGTGACCGTCGCTTTCGATCTCGATGGTCTGATCTTCGAAGAGAGAATAGATACCAT
>JAFYJM010000105.1 GCA_017538125.1 Bacillota bacterium | reverse complement strand
TGAGGACCAGAAGGCCTTTTACTCCCAGAGCTGCTCCCACATAGGACTTCGCAATGACATCATAATTATCAAGGGAGTCCTCTTCATAAACGATCTGCACAGACTTGAAGAAGGAACCGTCGTTAAGGTCGATGAAGCCGAACTTGTTGGAATTGCGGTTATTTCTGATCCAGCCCTTCACAAGTACTTCTTTGCCTCCGTAGACTTCAGTGTTCCTGAATAATTCTCTTACTGTTGTTGTTTCCATGATAAGACTCCTTTAAAAAATAAATTTCTATGATAATACCACAAAAGATCTGCCATTTCAACTGTTCAGATCTTTTGGAGTTTTAGGGGCGGGCGAATCCTTGCCCGTGAGTACGATAAGGATGCCGGCGATTATGGCTATCATGCCGATGGCGCGGCCCGGTGTCATCGGCTCGCCGAGGACGAGGATGCCTGAGAGCACTCCCACCGCGGGTACCGCCATCATGGCGACGGATGCTTTGCCTGCCTCCATATTGGTCAGCACGTAGTTCCAGATGAAGAATGCTATCGACGAGGCCAGCAGGCCGTTATAGAGGAGAGTTCCCCAGGCGAGCGGCTGCCAGTCGACGTCGCCCTGCGGAAATGCGAGAACGAAGACGTCCAAAGCTATGGCCGCGAAGGCCATCTGCCAAGCCGTGTACTGGATCATGTCGCAGCCTTTGAGCTTGGCCTTGACCAAAATGTTTGAGACCGCCCAGATCATGGCCGCTCCGACCGTGATCATTGCCCACTTGAAGTTGCCCTGGATGCTTACGTTCATCAGCACAGCGAGGCCCACGATCGCTACTACCGTGCCTGCGAGTTTCCTGACGGTGAGCTTCTCTCCGAGCGCGACCGCCGCGAAAAGCGTCGTCCAAAGCGGCATCGTGTAATCGATGACCGAGGTCATGCCGGAGCCCAACGGTATCGTGGCGAACTGGACCATGACGTTATTCACTGCCATGGTCAGAAGCCCGGTTATCGCGATCCACGGAAGGTACTCCTTGGGCGGCAGAAGTTTCTTTCTGAACGCGCAAAGCACCAGAAGCGCCAGCGCGCCTATAGTGAACCTCAGCGCCACGAAGAGTATGGGCGGGAAATAGTTGTTGGCGGTCCTGATGACCACCCAGTTAAAGCCCCACAGCAGATAGATCATCAGAAGCTGTGGGACACAGTTTTTGTTGTTTTTCATATTATAATGCCAAATGGTTATTTGTTATGTGGCAACCGTGCGGCTTCTGTGCGGTGGCGCGCTTCACGCGGCGATCAGAACCACTGCCTTGAATAATGATCTACGCTGTCCACGTATTCCATGTGTTCAGCTTTCTTCGCTCTGAAGCCCTCGTAGAGTTTCCTGAGTTCTTTGCTGGTCTCGAGCGGCGCGCTGAGCTTGTCGCCTACAGGGTTGTTAGCCATGTTGCGGCCTGCAGCGGCATTGACCGTATCGAGGAGCCCAGCGACTTGTTTCTTAATGCTCTCGGCCTTCTTCAGGATGGGCTTCTGCGATTCTGCGACGCTCTCCGGCTTGGCCATGATATCTGCGAGCTGAGCCATGATGGCGTTTGACTTGAGATCCTTCTCATATGAGTTGAAGGCTCCGCCGTGACCGGAAAGTTCCGAGCAGCGGCCCGACTGGAAATAGTCCAGCATGGTAGTCACAGGTACGACGTCGCGGTACCTCGGATAGAGCACCTGGTTGGAGTAATATCTCTCCAGAGTATCTTCGAGATCCCTGCGCTCTGCCCTGCCGGCATCTCTCTCGTTTTCGAGGCCTTTGAGTACCACATTGACCAATCTCGCCTTCTCGTTTTCACGTTCTTTGACGATGTTTTCGTAGTCAGACAGATCGTTATTATACGATTCGAGTGCGTCTCTCTCGAGTCTGGCCTGCTCCTCCTCGTACATGATGGTCGCCTCGTCCTCGCTGCGCTCATGCTCCGCCTTGTCGCGGTAGTATTTGACCAGCTGGACCGCAGCCACAGCCAGCGCCGGAATGCCGAAAAGCAGCACCAGCACGATGAAGAGATTGAAATGACCGCCCGGGCTTCCGGCGGATACGATGCCGTTGAAGACCCATGAGAACGGCGGGAAAGAAGCCAGACCGCCAATGGCGAAGACCGCCAGCAGCGCGCCGAAGATTATGGCGAAAAGCTTCAGATCGAACTTGAATTTGAAGTTGAAGACTTTTCTGCGGTAGTCCTGCTTCTTGTAGTCCTTGATCTTTCTCTCGATCTGCGCGATCTTATCGTTGTAATTCGCGATGGCCTGCTCTTCCTTCTCGATCTCCCTGTCCGTGGCCTCCATCTTGGTCGAGAGGCCCTTCAGGATCTGATCGATCTCATACTTCTCCCACTCCATCTCGGAAGCGCGCTTCAGATATTCGGTCACGGCTATGGCGTTCTTCTCGACAGCCGCCGTATATCTGGCGCCCGGAGCCTCATACTCTGCAGGCTTGGTCTTAGCCTTGGCCTTGGTCGAAGTCTTCTTCTCTGCAGGCTTGTCAGTCACGCCAAAGACCGATGTCTTGGCGCCGCACCTCGCGCAAAAAACATCGCTTTCTTTTAATATATTTCCACATTTAGAGCAATATTTCATTTGATTCGTTCGGCGGATGGCCGCCCTTACCCCCTTTTAATACAAATACTACTGATTCTTAGTAGGATTATATCACAAGATAGTGTGTAAATCTACATTGAAAACGATGAAAATCCACAATATTTTTGCGGATTTTCAATGGCCGGCGCGCGGCTCGCTGCGAGCCGCGGCGCATGATACTTCGTGGCAGGCACGGGTCAGCGCCAGGCGCCGCCTGTCCGGTCTTTCGTTCGCGCCGGCCCTCAGGCCTTAGCGATCATCTCCATCAGTTTCAGAGTCAGCTTGCACGAATTCTCGAAAGCATCCAGCGGCAAGAATTCCGCGGACGAATGGAAGTTCAGCGCTCCGGTGAAATAGTTCGGCGTAGGTATCCCCTGCGTGGAAATGAACGATCCGTCAGTGCCTCCCCTCATGGCCTTCGTCTTCGGCTCTATGCCCAGTTCATCAAGCGCTTCGTAGATCAGGTCGATGCACATCCTGTTGTCGTCCGTCAAAGCGTCGTAGATATTGCCGTATATATCTTTCATCTCCAGGGACATGACCGCTCTGGGGTGTTTGAGCTGAGTGATCTCAAGGGCCTTCTGAAGGAACTCTTTCTTGGCCTTGTATTTTTTGAGGTCGTGGTCGCGGATGTCTATCATCACCTTGGCGTCCAGCCCGTCGCAGTAGATGTCGGTCACCCAGAGATAACCCTCCGTATCCTCTGTATGCTCAGGAGTCTCCGCCCGATCGAGAAGGTTGATATAATCCACCGCCACCATGGCCGGATTCACGAGATTGTTCTTGGATGACATCGGATGCGCAGGCACGCCTCTGATGTTCAGGACAGCCTCGCCGGCATTGAAGGTCTGGTAGACTACCTCGCCCTGCTCACAGCAGTCGATCGTATATGCGAAGTCCACAGGGAACTTGCTGAAATCCATCGACTTGGAGCCTCTTAAGCCTGTCTCCTCGTCCGGTACGAAAGCGATGTAGATCTCGCCGTGCTCGATGGCCGGATCTTCTTTGATGATCTCAAGCGCGACCATCAGGTTTGAAACCGCCGCCTTGTTATCAGCGCCGAGGACGGAAGTGCCGTCGCTCACGATGATGTCCTGGCCGATGTAATCGTTGAGTTCGGGATGTTCGTCTGCTCTCAGATAGATCTGCTTCTCAGGGTTCTGCAGGATGTCACCGCCCTGATAATTCCTGACGGTGAGCGGATGCACCTCAGGTGAGAGATGCACGTCGACCGTGTCCATATGGCAGCACCAGCCCGCCTTGGGCACGGGCTTGTGGCCGGGGGCAAGCCTTGCGGGCAGACGCCCGTAGACCACTCCGGTCTCGCCTATCGAAATGTCAGTCACGTCGAGCTCCGCGAGCTCCTGCGCGAGGAGCTCCGCCATCTCCCACTGCCCCACCGATGAAGGGACCGTCTCGTTAGAGGGATCGCTCTGGCTCGGGATCGCCGAATATCTGTAAAATCTGTGTTCAAGTCTTTTCTTAAGGTTCATGTGCTTACCTCCAGTTCAGGTATGTTGGGCTTGGTCGCCTCTCTGTACTTGAGACCATTATACTACATTTCAGACGCTTTGTAACCGTCTACGGCCGCCTTTCACAAAAAAAGGCCCGCGCACCAGGCGCGGGCCTTACATTATGCTCTTGCTTTAGTCACCAACGCACGCAATTATCCACCCAGATAAGCCTTCTGGACGGTGTCGTCTTTGCGCATGTTCTCGGCGGTGTCGGAGATCACGATGTTGCCGGTCTCCAGCACGTAGCCACGGTCTGCTATCTTCAGAGCCTTGTTGGCATTCTGCTCTACAACGAGCACCGTGATACCCTCGTCGTTCAGCTGCTTGATGACTTCAAAGCAGGTATTGACCATGATGGGCATCAGTCCCATCGATACCTCGTCGATCAGGAGCATCTTCGGGTTCAGCATCAGAGCCCTTGCGATCGCGAGCATCTGCTGCTCTCCACCGGACATAGTGGATGCAAGCTGCTTCGCACGCTCACCCAGTCTCGGGAAGATGCCGTAGACCATCTCGATATTTTTTGCGATCTGCGCCTTGTCCTTGAGCTCGTATGCGCCCATCCTGAGGTTCTCATCCACGGTCAGTTTGCCGAAGACGCGGCGGCCTTCAGGCACGTAGCCTATGCCCATGCCGGCTCTCTTGTGAGCCGGTACGTGAGTGATGTCCTCTCCGTTATAGATGATCGAGCCGGAGGTAGGTTTCACCAGGCCCATTACCGTCTTGATAAGAGTGGTCTTGCCGGCGCCGTTCGGGCCGATGATGGAGACAAGTTCTTTGTCTTCTACGTTTACGCTTACTCCGTGGAGGACTTCCATCATTCCGTAGGATACATAAAGATCTTTGATTTCAAGCATCAGTCTTCATCCTCCTTTCCTAAGTAAGCCTCGATAACCTGCTCGTCGTTCTTGACGTATTCAGGCGTGCCCTCGCAGATCTTCTTGCCGTATGAAAGCACCGTGATCCTGTCACAGACTCTCATCGTGAGCGGCAGGTTGTGCTCGATCAGAACTATGGATCTGTTCTGTTCCTTCAGCTTGAAGATCAGCTCGGTGATCTCGTTTATAGCGAAGTTCGACAGTCCGGCGCAGGGCTCGTCCAGCATGATGAGCTTAGGCTCGGTGACGAGCACACGAGCGATCTCGAGTCTTCTCAGATAGCCCAGCGATACGTCGGATGCCTTCTTGTTCGCGACTTCTGCGAGTCCGGTCTCTTTGATGATGGCCTCCGCCTTATCCTCGACCTCCTTGGTGTGTGACTTGTGGAAATATGAGCCGATGCCGGTATAATCCTGCACTCCGGCTGCTGCCACTACGTTATCGAAGATGGTCAGGCCGCGGAGCGGTTTGGAGATCTGGAAAGTCCTCGCAATGCCCATCTTGGCCATCTCATGGGCGGGCGTGCCCTGGACTTCTTTGCCCTCCAGGATGACTTTGCCGTCGGTCGGTTTGTACACGCCGCAGATCGCGTTGAAGAGAGTGGTCTTGCCGGCGCCGTTCGGGCCGATGATGCCGAGCGTCTCGCCTTTATTTATGACTAGGTCGAAGCCGTCTATAGCTTTGAGGCCTCCGAAGTACATCTTCAGGCCTTCAACTCTCATTAATTCTTCCATTATGCCTGACCTCCTTCCTCTGTCACCGCAGCCGCGCTTGCGACCGCTGCCTCAGCGATAAGGTCGGCTCTGGTCTTCTTTCTGGGTACGAAACTGCGCCAGATCTTCACAAGGAACTTCCAGACAGGACTGTCATCCCCGAGAAGTCCTCCCGGCATGAATCTTACCATGATGACCAGGAGCAAAGCGTACACCAGCTCACGGTAATTGTCCGCGAATCTGAGTACCTCAGGAAGCACTGTGAGCACCACTGCTCCGAAGATCGGTCCTCTCAAGGTCCCGAGACCACCGATAACGCACATCGATACGATCTGGATCGATACAACGAAGGCGAAGTCGGTGGATGAGATGAAGCCCATCCTGTGAGCATAGATGCCTCCGGTGAGGCCTGCGAGCGCCGTGCCTATGATGAAGGCCAATATCTGGTATTTGCTCACGTTGATACCGAACGATCTGGCTGCGCCGGGATCGTTTTCGATGGACGCGAGCGCCATGCCGAACCACGAATGTCTCATCTTCGTGATCAGCAGGCAGACGATTACTACCAGAATGGATGTGAAGATGAAGAAATACATATTGTTCATCCTCAGGCCGAAGATCACGGGCTTCGACGTGGTAAGACCCAGCGTGCCTCCGGTGATCTTTAGCGAGTTGAAAACAGCCGCCATTACGAAGTTGATTCCGATGGTGGTTATGGCCAGGAAGTCAGCCTGGAGTCTCAGAGAGATGACTCCGAGCACTGCTCCGAACACGCCCGAGACGACGATCGCCGCCAGGAGCGCTAGGAGGAAGTTCCCTCCGTGGGTGGTGATGATGGCTGCCGTGTAAGCTCCGATACCGAAGAAGGCGGCTATACCCATCATCGCCTGACCGGCATAGCCGGTGATGATATTGAGCGACAGAGCCAGAAGTGTGAAGATGGCCGCAGTCGCGAGTATTGAGAACAGATATGATGCACTCATTACGCCACCTCCTATACTTTATTTTTCTGGCCCAGCAGTCCTTCAGGCTTGATAAGGAGCATGATGATCAGCACCACGAACGCGATAGCGTCCTTGGGGATCGGTATGCTCGTATAAGCTGAAAGGAAAACTTCCGTGAAGCCGATGATCAGTCCCGCCAGCACGGTGCCGAGAGGATTGCCTAAGCCTCCGAGCACGATGATGGCAAGCATTTTGTACGACGGCACCTCGCCCAGGGCAGGCGTGATGGAGTTGTAAAGAATTCCCACCATGATGCCCGCGGCGGCCGCGAAGCCGTAGCCGAGGATATATGAAAGGGCCATGGCGTTCGAAGTATTGACGCCGCATACCTTGGCGATCTCCGTATCGTTAGCGGTAGCCCGCCAGGCAAGGCCCAGTTTAGTCTTGTTGAGGATGAACCACAGTATCAGAAGGAGCACTGCGGTCAGCGCGAAAATAAGTATCCAGGCCGGTACCAGAACCACAGATCCGATCTTGATGGAAGTCACGCCGAAGTCATAGTTGTATGACAGCGAGTAAGGTCCGCAGATAAGTCTCACCAGGTCGGATGACATGGTAAACAGACCTACCGCGGCCACCAGAGGTATGATCGAAAGCGTATTCGGTTTGGCCAGGATGGGCGAATAGATGAATTTCTGGATCAATATGCCCAAAACGCCTACCGCGATAATAGAGATCACGAAGGCGAGCACGATGCTCCCGGTGCCGTAATATATGTACCAGCCCAGATAAGCACCGATCAGATAAGCTCCGGCGTTCGCGATATCGAGGATACCCAGGATACCGTAGATCAGCGTCGCGCCCATCGCAGTCAGGGCGTATACGCTTCCTATGGCCAAAGCATTCATGAATTGCTGTGTAAACATTTAAACACCACTGCTTCCTTAAAATTGATTTAAGGGGAGACGCGGAACGCCTCCCCTATGGTTTGACTCTTTTGAACTAAGTCAGATATTTATCACTGATAGTTTGCAGGGTCGATGATCTCCATGTCATCGATAACGCCTGCGGAGTGATATTCGCCGTTGGTTACTAACTGGATCTGTACCGGCTTAACAGCAGAACCGTCTTCGTTGTAGCGGATCAGAGTACCGGTTACTGTATCGAAGTTCTCCATGCCAGCGATGTAGTCTCTCATGGCCTGGGTGTCAACACCGGCATTGCCGATAGCTGCGAAGAGTACCTGGAATGCGTCGTATACGGAAGCGCCTACCATATCGGGCTGGATGCCGTATTCGTTCACATAGTTCTCGATGTAAGCCTGAGTCTCAGCATTCTGGTCATCACGGTTCATGTTAGTCGTGATATAAAGGCCGTTAGCATATTCGCCTGCGATGTTCAGGAGCTCGAAGGAGTCAGCTCCCTCAGTTCCAAGTACAGGAATGTCCAGTCCCTTCTGGCCTACTTCACGAAGTACCTGAGCAGCCTGCTCATAGTAGTTGACGGAGTAGATCAGATCTGCGCCGGCAGCTGCAGCTGCGGTTACAGCTGAGGACATGTCGGAGTCAGAGATGGCGATGGCCTGCTCATAAACGATCTCAGCGTCAGAACCCATCTTCTCGAGCTGGGCTTTGAATGCTTCGATCTGAGTAGCGCCGAAGTCGAGGTCTACGCTGATGATGGCGATCTTCTTAGCCTTCAGAGTGTCATTAGCATAGATGGCAGCAGCTGTTCCCTGGAGTTTGCCGGGGAAGGACTGTGAGAAGATCAGGTCGCCTGCGTTAACAACGTCAGGGTGAACTGCATAAGCAGATACCATCAGCTTGCCGGCTTCCTGGAAAATAGGAGCAGCGACCTTGGTAGGACCGGAATATGAACCGGAAACTACTGCTACTATCTCATCGTCATATGCGAGCTTCTCAGCGATGTTCGCAGCTTCTGTCGTGTCAAGTCCGTCATCAAAGTCAACCAGTTCTACTGTGGAACCGTTGATGCCGCCGTTATCGTTGCAAAGCTTGACTGCAAGTTTAGCTGAATTCAACGATGATAATCCGTCAGCAGCTGCTGCAGGTGAGGATACAGGCGCGAAGAAGCCGATCTTGATGACTTCGGGAAGTTCAGCAGCTCCCTGCTCTTCCTCGCCGCCGTTATTGGTCTCGCCTCCGCAAGCCGCAAACAGGAATACCATAGCTATGATCAAAAGAATTGAGAGTAATTTTTTCATGGTAATAAACCTCCTTTTTTAATCTCTCCTACAAAGAATATTTTACCACTTTAGCGCGATGTGTCAACAAAAAATCGGGCTTTCGATTGTTCTAATTGTGTTCGCTTTTGGAGCGGCGGCGCATGCAGCGCCGAGTGGTGCTGCGATCGGCGCATGCAGTAAATCAGATATCGTGCAGCGGCGCTGCTATCGCCCGGACTAGCAATAAAAGATTGAAAACAACCGCACTTTAGTGTATTATTACTTTACAACATATTATATTATGAGGTGTTAAATTGAGTTCGAAAATATTGAGGAAAATACGCAGGATCGTTAAAAACGGCATATCATCCGGCGAACGAACCCCCTCCAAGTCCGAGAAGCGGCTCACGAAGGTCATAGAAGCCACCGGGTGGGACCGCGAGACTGCCAAAGAGAAGATGAGCAATGCTGTCAATGAATACGGCATCACGCGCAGCGATTACGTAAAACACGCCTTTTACTCTTTGCCCGAAAGCGAGATGGCTAAGGAGGCCAGAAAGATCCTAAAACATAAAGCACGCATCACGACCATTACAGATGCCACCGGCTGGGACCGCAAGACCGCAGCAAAGAACATGCGCACCGATACCAAGCGTTTCGGCATAAGTGAAAAAGCCTATGTGGCGAATGAGTTTTTTGCGCTGAAAGATGAGGACAAGGCTGAAGCTGCAGCACTTATACTAGAGCAGATCGCGTCGGACAAGACTCGTAACAAAGCCTTCAGAGAATCATGCATCACCTCATCCATGTCCGCCATGGGCTGGTCAAGAGAAGAAGCCGTGGAGAGGCTCGATGCAGCCCGCAAAAAATACGGTATCTCCTACAAAGCATATCTAAGGCAGAAGTTCTACCGTCTGAGTCCTGAAGATCAGGAGCACGAATTCAAGAAGATCATTGAGAGAAGGGCTAGCGGCCGATCCGAACGTGAAGAAAAAGAAGATCAGATCTTGGCCGAGACAGGCTGGTCCAGAGAACAGATGATGGAAGAGTTCGAAAAAATCAAAGAGCGCATCCACTGCTCCTGGAAAGAATATTCACAGCTTGAACTGTATAAGATGACTGAAGTTGAGCAGGATAATATATACCTCAGAGACTATCAGGACAAGATCGTACGCAGATATCCCCGCCCCAAAGAGCTGACCGCGCTTTTTGAAGATAAGGCCGCAGCAAACACGCTCTTTAAGGATTACATACGAAGACCCTGGTGCATCAATATCGAATGCGACAGAGAGAGATTCATAGAGCTTTTCAAAGACAGCGTCGGTGTTATCTACAAACCGGTCTTCGGGCTTCAGGCAAGAGGCGTGGAAGCTTTCAGGTTCTCTGAGCATGAGATCGGCGAGGTCTATGACACTGTATCTGCATATCCCAAGGGAGTCGTCGAAGGTCTGGTCGTCCAACATCCCAGGATGATGCTGCTCAACCCCACCTCCGTGAATTGTCTAAGAGTCGTATCGTTTTCATCCACCAAGAAGCCCGTCCTTGCGGACGGGAGACATGCTGATATAGCAGCCGTCTCACTCAAGATGGGCGGCGACGGCTCAGTTGTGGACAACCTTCACGCAGGCGGCGGCGTGGTCGCAGGAGTCGACCTGGAGACAGGCAAGATCTGCACCGATGGCGTCACCTGGCAGTGCGAAAGATACGTGAACCACCCTGTGACCGGCGTTAAGCTAAGGGGCTTCGAGATACCATACTTTAAAGAAGCAAAAGAAATGGTCTACGAAATGATCGACAAGTTAGGCATAAACGGCATCGTAGGCTGGGATATCGCGATCAGCGAAAACGGCCCGCTGCTGATAGAGCCCAACGGAACGCCTGATCCCGCGCTGCTAGACCTGCCCTATGCTCCGGACCATTTAGGAATAAAGGATAGATTCACTAAGTATTTATACAAAAGCAAAGGCAGACGACGCAGAAGTAGAGGCGCAGGAGGCGCCACTGACGCAAAATAAGGCCTCCGGTGCAGTAGACAATGCGCTGGAGACGTTTGGATATGATCCGATTTGATCATCGATTCTGAAAGGACGAAAATAAATGGATAAGGAAGCCAAACTCGAAAAGAAACTCTCGCCCATCAACGTGTGGGCGCTTGCCCTTGGCTGCATCATCGGCTGGGGCGCCTTCGTAATGCCGGGAAATACTTTCCTGGGCAAGGCAGGCCCGCTGGGCACGGCGATCGCCATGGGTATCGCGACCATCATTATGATCGTGATCGCCTTCAACTATAACTATATGATCAATAAATTCCCGGTGGCGGGCGGCGAGTTCACCTACACTCAGAAAGCCTTCGGTGGCAATCACGCATTTGTCTGTTCGTGGTTCCTCGGGCTGTCGTACCTTTGCATCGTGCCGCTTAACGGCACAGCGCTCGCCCTGATCGGAAGGAACCTGATGAACAACGTTTTTCAGGTAGGCTTCCACTACACGGTGGCCGGGTATGACATCTATCTCGGTGAGATACTGCTGGCGCTGGTGGCACTCGGGCTCATCGCCTACCTGAGCATAAGGGGCGTAGAGTTCGCAGGAGTTTTTCAGACCATCCTGGTCTTTGCGCTGGTGAGCGGAGTGTTCATCGTGGCTATCGCAGCCCTTGTGAGCGACAAAGCCAGCTTCTCCAACCTCACTCCTGCCTTCTATGAGAACAGCGCCACAGGCGCGGCCGGCGGTCTTGGCGGTATCCTGGCGGTAGTCGCCGTAGCGCCGTGGGCCTTCGTCGGTTTCGATACGATACCCCAGGCCGCGGAAGAGTTCAAGTTCTCGCCAAAGAAGACCAAGACCATCATGGTCATTTCGATACTTTTCGGCGGAGCTGTGTACATCGTACTGAACACAGTCACAGCTATGGTCGTGCCTGAAGGCTACGCTTCCTGGAATGCCTACATAGACGACCTGCCGAACCTGAGCGGCCTCATCTCGCTGCCCACTTTCTACGCTGCCAAGACCCTGCTGGGTACTGCTGGCGTAGTCTTCCTGGGAGTTGCCGTACTGGCTGCGATACTTTCCGGTATAGTCGGTTTCTACATGGCGACGAGCAGACTGCTCTACTCAATGGCCAAGGAAAACGTCATTCCCGGCTGGTTCGGCCAATTGCATCCTGTGTATAAGACTCCTCGTAACGCTATCATATTTATCATGGTGATCGCGATGATCGCGCCATTCTTCGGAAGGACCGCGCTAGGCTGGATAGTCGACATGTCCTCGCTGGGCGCCGCGATCGGCTACGGCTACACATCGCTGGCAGCCACCAAGTATGCTCGCGAGGAAGGCCGCGGCGGACTTACGGTGAGCGGCGTCATCGGAGCCGTCATGGCACTGATGTTCTGCGTGCTCCTCCTCGTGCCGATCAAGATGTTCGGCTGCTCACTCGGCAAAGAATCCATGATCTGCCTGGTGGTCTGGGTCGTAATGGGAATCATCTTCTACATCTCGACAAAGAAGCAGAGAGAATCAGCGAAGTAATCATTTGAATATTATAATAATAAGCAAAAGCCACCGCGCATGCGGTGGCTTTTATTATGTGTTGTAGTTTGGACTTTGTGATTTATCATCGCCGATATACGATGGCTTCTCTGAAAGAGCCTTAATGAGGTTGCTCAGTCGCGCAGTGATTTGGAGCGGCGGAGACGGCGCATGTTCACGAAGAAACGCGCTACCTCGGTGCCGATCCTGTAGTACGATGGGCGAAGCGCTCGATCCGCCTCCTTCAGCTCATCGATGATCTTAATGTGCTGCGGGCAGTGCGATTCGCATTTGCCGCACGATAAGCAAAGCGACGCGTAGCCGGGAGCTTTGCTTAGGCCCATGACCTGGAAAAACTCGCGCCGGCCGGTGCGCTTCGTGTCCATGTGCATCAGGTTATAGTAGTGGAAGTTCGCCGGGATGTCAACGCCTGCGGGGCAAGGCATGCAGTAGCGGCATTCCGTGCAGGGGACTTTTTCGCGGGTGTGGATGATGTCCCTGACGCGGCCGACGAGCTCGCGCTCGCCCTCGGTGAAGCAGCCGGCGTCGGACGCGGCGGCGATCCTCGCATTCTCTTCCACCATTTCCAAAGAATTCATCCCGGAAAGCACGCAGGTCACAGCCTTTTGGTCCCACAGCCAGCGGAGCGCCAGCTCCGCGGCGGTTTCTGCGCGCGATGATGAGCGCGCCGCGTTCAGTTGTTCGGTGCCGCCGGAGGCGGCATTATC
>JAFYJM010000104.1 GCA_017538125.1 Bacillota bacterium | reverse complement strand
CTTGAATTTCAACGCGTTTGAGATTTTCGCTCACTTTTACACGCGCCCGTGTGTTTCTTGCTTTTACACACAATGCAAAAACCCAGGCGAATCCCTTCGCCCGAATCGAGTTCGGACATGCTCCGCGGAAATTCCCAGATAGCCCTGCAACTTCCCGCTTCTTCGCCTTAAGCAAGCTTTATCATTATACTTGAAGAATTTCAATTTGGCAAGTGTTTTTGTAAAAAAATTTTCGCAGAATTTTTCATCAATTTGGCGCAAAGAATCCAGTGTTTTCAAGGCTTCCGCTCGTTTTTCATATTACACTCCATCTGGCGTTTCTTATGCATGGCATGAATATACATCATCTTGTGGATGCGGCCCGCAAACCCACTAGATACGCGCTTCATCAGGATAAATAGAGACAGCGATAAAGAATTTTTGCATAAAAAACGGGCTGACGCATGTAATAATGCGCCAGCCCGTGACGTTTTCACTCTTATTCGATTAAGCCGCAGGCGATCTTCGCTCCGATCTCTGCGTTATGCAGCACAAGCTTGATGTTGGCTTCAAGAGACGCTCCCTCTGTGAGGTCTTTGACCATCGAAAGGAGGAATGGTGTGATACGTTTTCCCTTGATGCCCTTCTCTTCGCATTCTCTCAAAGCTTCCTTGATGACCGCGTCCATCTCGCTGAAGGGTATCTCGTCCTCTTCGGGAACCGGACAGGCCACCAGCATTCCGCCGTTAAGGCCCAATTCATCCTTTGCTTTTATCATCGCTGCGATCTCGGCTGGATCGTCTTCTCTTAGTTCAGCCGGTATGCCGGAGCTTCTCGAATAGAAGGCCGGGAAGTCGTCTCCGCCGCATGTCACCACAGGCACTCCCTTAGTCTCCAGATATTCCAGAGTTCCCGCGATATCCAGAATCGATTTGACGCCGGCGCATACCACGCAGACATTAGTCATTTTCAGTTCCTCAAGATCGGCTGATACGTCGAAACTTTCGCCTGCGCCTCTGTGCACTCCGCCGATCCCTCCGGTGACGAATACTTTGATACCGGCCATAGCCGCGGCCATCATAGTGCCTGCCACGGTCGTCGCGCCGTCCATCTTCTTCGCCATCACGACGGGGAAGTCTCTTCTCGATACCTTGAGGACTCCCTCGGCTGTTCCGAGATACTCTATCTCCTCTGGAGTAAGGCCCACCTTGATCACACCGCCGATGATGGCGATGGTCGCGGGTACCGCTCCGTTCACTCTGATCACGTCTTCTACGGCAAGTGCGGTCTCCACGTTCTTCGGATAAGGCATGCCGTGCGCGATGATGGTGGATTCGAGCGCTACCACCGGTCTGCCGTTTTCGAGCGCTTCCTTAACTTCAGGTTTTATGTCTAAATAATTCATATCTCAAGCTCCTTGTTCAATAATTCCTTAATCAGCTCCATGCTTATCTCTTTGCTTACAGCGCTCACAGATCCCATCGTGATCCTTGAAGCCGCCATGCCCATCTCCGCAATGGCTTCAGCCCTCATCCCGAGCGATATGCCCAGCAGTATGCACGCTGAGAAGCTGTCGCCCGCTCCGGTCGCGCTCCTGATGGTCATATCTTGGCAAGGTCTTATGAAGCCTTCATCGCCTTCCTCCATGTAGAACACTCCCTCTTCACCGAGGGTGATGAATACCTTAGAGACTCCGAGCTCCATGAACCTGAGGCCTGCGCGTCTTACCGCCTCATCATCTTCCAGCTTCATATCCAGGATGGCCTCAGCCTCGATTCTGTTCGGCTTGATCGCAAAAAACCTCCCGATGAAGTTCTTCGCGCGGATACCCTTGTTGGCCGACACCGGATCATAGAAAAACTTCGTGCCTCTCAGTGCCGCAGTGGCATGGTCCAGCAGTTCCTCGCTGAGATTGCCGTCAAGTGCGATCACGGACGCGCTCTCCAGGAAGTGCCGGCACTCGTCGATGTACTCAGGGGTGATCATCCTTATGATCTCCATATCTGATAGTCCAAGCTCCATGTCGCCCTTCTCATCCAGTATGCTGAGATACATTGAGGACGTCTCGCCCGGGATGATCCTGACGTGAGATACGTCTACACCGAGGTCCTTGAGGTAATTCGCCGCGCCTATACTCATCGGCTCGTCTCCCACGACCGAGACCATGGCGCAGTCTCCCCCCAGCCTCGTGACGTTCTCTGCGATGTTCCTGCCGACCCCTCCGTATGAAAGCCTTATCTTCCCCGGGTTGGAGTCATGATATTTGATTGGATCGAAGGGGCTACCTTCAATGTCTATATTTATGCCCCCGATGATCGCTATTTTCAAGTTGATCTCCTGTAATGCTATTTTACGCTCTTCTCATTCTCTCCTCTGAGAGCCATCTCTACGTCGTCAATGTGGTCTTCCTCCACGTCTCTGATGAATTCCTCGTGGATGTCCTTAAGATCGCTTCGGATCTCCTGGCTCTTCTCCTTGAGCACGTCGTGCTTGTCCTTCAGATAGTTCTGAATGTTCCTTAAGAAATAGTTTCCTCCGACGAAGGTCTTCTTACCGGTCTCCGGATCCTCAGCCGCATAAGCTGAGCCACCGATGAACTCTCTGATGATGGAGTCGTTGGGTACCACGCCGTCATCATTGTAAACATCGAACTCGCTTAAGAATTTCAGCATCTTTGAGGCCATCTCAAACTCAGGCTCTTCGGGTTTGATGGTCTTAAGCAGAGGCTCTGCGTACTTCTTCAGGATAGGGATCTCGTAGATGTGCGAGGTGTTGAAAGCCTCATGCGCCTGATCTCTGAAGGGGAAGATGTTTTTGTCTTCGCCGCGTCTTACAGAAGGCCAGTTGTCTATGGTGGCCTTTGCGGAATGTCCTCTGAACTGATTGTCTCTGACCATTCTTCTCAGCATCCTGTGGTCGATGGGATCAACTCCTGATTCCTTGCTCACTTTAAGGGCAGTCACAGGGCATACGAAGATCTTGAACTTCTGATGCTGACGGATATGAGGAGTCAGCTCGTCGTTCAGTGCATGGATGCCCTCGATGACGATTATCTGGCTTCTCTTGATGGTAGTGATCCTCTTGCCGTATTCTTTGTGGCCGGTCATGAAGTTGAAGGTTGGAAGATCTACTTCCTGGCCCTTCAGAAGGCCTATGATATTTTCGTTGAAAAGCTCCACGTCGACCGCATCCAGGTCCTCAAAGTTATACTTGCCGTTTTCATCCAGAGGAGTCTGCTCCCTTTCAACAAAATAGTCGTCGGTGCCCATGTATAGAGGATCCAGTCCCAATACCTTAAGCTGGGTACAGAGTTTTTTTGCTGTGGTTGTCTTGCCTGAGCTGGAAGGTCCTGCGATCAATACGACACGGTTCTTCTGATCGTAAATCCTCTGGGCGATCTCCACGATCCTCTTATCCTGATAAGCCTCAGACAGCTGTACCAGCTCCCTGAAATCTCCGTCTTCTATGACCTTGTTGAGATCTTCAGGAGTCTTTACTCCCAGGAAGTTATTTCTCATATTGTGCTGTAATTTGAAATTATGTTTAGTTGCCATTTGTCTTTCCCCTTATTATTTATTCAGTTTTTCCATGCAGGCTTTGATCCTGGCGGGTATTTTGCGGCAGTTCTCCTCAGAGACAGAAGCTACCGATACTCTGATGCCCTTGGCAAGAGGTACCAGGAAGATGCCTTCCTTCTCCAGTTCAGCCGCCACCTCGTCGGGATTAGGCATGGGCACGCTCGCAAAGAATCCCGCGTCGAAGGGCACCATCTCAAGCCCGCATTCCTTCGCAGCCTCCTCGAACGCTCTGCCCCTCCTTAAGAGCATATCTCTGTACTCAGCCCTCTCCTCGTCTACCATCTTTTTTAGTTCGGGATCCTGATATATCTTAGCTATGATGGTCTGAGGAGCGCGGTTGCAGTTCGACCAGCTTCCTCTGGAGCTGAACTCACAGGCCTGCTTGAACTCTATGGCTATAGCCGGCGTCTTGGCGATACAGATCATCGCGCCGCATCTCATGCCGTATATAGTGAAAGTCTTCGATGCGCTGTAGCCGATGACGGGAAGTACGTTCTCCGGCATCTCGTCGAGCACAGGCAGGAACTGTCTGTACTGCTCCTCGTCGCCCGCAAAATCAATGTAGGCCACGTCGCAGAAAAGCGCCACGTGCTTATCCTGAGGCGTCTTCTCAAAGATCGCCTTGATGTTTCTCCAGTCAGTGACGGAAAGCGAATATCCGGTCGGATTGTGCGCAGGGCTGTTGATGATTATCACGAGACTCTGCTGGAGTTCCAGAAGTTCGAGCACGTTCTTTTTGAAATCATCGATGTCGAATCTGCCTTCCTCGGTGAAGAACCTGAAGGTCTGCACTTCTCTTCCGATCTCCTGGGAGATCGTCTTATATGGCGCCCAGAACCAGTCTGCCACCAACACCCTGTCCCCGGGGGCGGAATAGTTAGAGATCGTATTTCTGATCGCTCCGGTACCGCCGGGCGTGGCGCAGACTTCCGTGAAGCCCTTGGGCTCATACTTGCCGAAGGCCGCTTTTTTGACGGCTTCCTTGAATTCCGGAGTACCTCCGATCGGAGCATAGGCCGCATACTCATCGGGCGTCAATGATTTGAACACCCTATCTACTGACTTAAGGACGATGAGCTTGCCCTCGTCATCCATAAGTGCGCCGATCGTGCCGTTGATGACCTTGTCTTTGCCCACCTTGGCCGCCATTTCCTTAGCTCTGTTCGCAATGCCGAAGATCTTGTCTTCTTTAGGGATCGTTCTCCCGTTCTCTCTGGCAAATATCATTGATCTCCTCCTTCTATGTCCGGGCCGTCATTAGCCCTTTCTCTGAATTTAACGTAATTTATGTTCTTTCCTTTCGCAAGGAAGCGTTCTTCATATTCAGTCATGAACTCCTGCGATGTGAAGCTGCAGTCCTCGCCGTGAAGGTTTCTGGTCACTTCCAGAACCTCGCAGCCGAGAGATCTGATCTCTTCAAGCGAGAATCCGAAAAGGTCGTCATTATCCGTTTTGAACTCGATCGTCCCTCCCGGTCTGATGACCTTCAGGAAACTCCTCAGGTTGTTTCTGTGGGTCAGCCGCCTTTTGGCGTGCCTGTCCTTCGGCCAGGGATCGCTGAAATTCAGATATATGCCATCAAGCTCTCCCTCATCGAAATAGTCGTTTATATCATGGATGTATTCCATGAAGACTCTCACGTTCTCAAGACCGGCTTCTTCGGTCTTTTCGAGTATCCTGAGGCCCACGTTCTCCTGCCCTTCGCAGGCGATGAAGTTCGATGATGCGTCTTTTGCAGCCCTGGCCATGACATACCTGCCCTTGCCGCTTCCGATCTCGAGGAAGATGGGCCTGTCATTGCCGAAGGCCTCGCGCCACCTGCCTTTGAACGACTTTGGTTCGCGTATCAGATGCGTGGAATTGGCTTCTATCCTCTCCTGAAGGTTTTTAATATTTCTCTGTCTCATCAAAAGATCCTTGCTTCTATAATTATCAGCGCCAGGAAGGCTGCCTCCAGCGCAAATGCTATGAGATCCTTCGCCCTGAGCTTCATTTCATGCATCCTGGTGCGGTTCTCCCCTCCACGGTAACATCTGGCTTCCATGGCCATGGCGAGATCCTGTGCGATCCTGAAAGCGCTCACGAATAGCGGCACCAGGACAGGTATCAGCGCCTTCGCTCGCTTGATCAGTCCCCCGGATTCGAAGTCAGCGCCTCTGGCCTGCTGAGCCTTCATTATCTTGTCGGTCTCTTCGAGGAGCGTCGGTATGAATCTCAGTGCTATCGTCATCATCATGGCTATCTCGTGTGAGGGAAAGCCAAAGCGCGCAAGCGGCGACAGCAGTCTCTCGATGCCGTCCGTCAGGCTCAGCGGCTTGGTCGTAAGCGTCAGAAGAGACGATCCTATGATCAGCAGGATAAGCCTGATGGCCATGAAGACCGCGATCCGGATACCTTCCTTCGTGATGTGCAGGAAGTGCCATTCCCAGACTACTTCGCCCTTCACCATGAAAATGTTAAGCGCAAAGGTAAAGAAAAGAATGAACAGTATCGGCTTCAGTCCTCTCATGATAAAACTGAGAGGCACCTTCGATACTGCTATCACCGTGACGAGCACCGCGCCGCAGATAGCGAATCCGATGAAGTTGTCCACGATGAACAGCTCTATTATGAACAGCAGCGTTGCTATTATTTTTACTCTCGGATCCAATCTGTGGATCGGACTGTCGGATGGATAATATTGTCCTAAAGTTATATCTCTTATCATTATCTGACTGTGTCTTTTATTTTTGAGACCGCTTCATCCAAAGTCAGGACAGTCTCTTCGATACCCAGTTTATGGCAAAATTCAGTGATGGGCGGCAGGTCCAGACCCACGCTCTTAAGCAACTCGCCCTTGGAAAATACCTCGAGTGGAGTTCCGGTGGTCACCAGCGTACCGTTATCGATAACTATGATCTTGTCCGACAATTCTGCGATGTCAGACATGTTGTGCGATACGAGCACGGTTATGTTGCCCGTCCTTTTGTGCACTTCCTTGATCATGGAAAGCACGTCCTTATGAGCCTTCGGGTCAAGTCCCGCTGTAGGCTCGTCGAGGATCAGTACCTCCGGTCTCATAGCCAGAACTCCGGCGATCGCGACTGCCCTCTTCTGACCTCCTGAGAGTTCGAAAGGTGATCTGTCCTTGACCGTTTCGTAATCCAGACCGACCAGAGAGATCGCTTCTCTTACCCTCTCATCGATCTCCTCCTCGCTAAGCCCCAGATTGCCCGGGCCGTAGGCCACGTCCTTAGCCACGGTCTCTTCGAAAAGCTGGTATTCCGGATACTGGAACACCAGACCGACTTTTTTGCGGATCTCGACCATGGAAACGCCAGGACGCGTGATGTCTACGCCGCTTATCTCGATGGTGCCCGAAGACGCCTTGAGCAGGCCGTTCAGGTGCTGGAGAAGCGTGGACTTGCCGGAACCGGTGTGACCGATGATGCCGACGACTTCTCCGTCACTGATATCAAATGAGATATCCTTCAAAGCTACCTGCTCTGTCGGCATACCCTTATCATATATGTGATTCAGTTCTTTGACTTTGATTGACATATGGCTTTGACCATTTCCTCTTCGTTGATTATGCCTTTGGGGATGTCCAGCCCCTCTTTTCGGAGCCTCTCGCCCAGTTCGACCATGAGCGGCACTTCGAGATTTGCCGCCCTGATGGTCTCAGCCTGTGAGAACACTTCGTACGGTGTGCCGTCGAGAAGCACTCTCCCTTCGCTCATGATGATCACTCTGTCCGCTCCTACCACTTCTTCCATGAAGTGCGTGATCAGTATGACGGTGATGCCCTCCGAGTGAAGTTCCTCGATGATCTTCATTATCTCCTTACGGCCCTTCGGATCCAGCATGGCTGTAGGCTCGTCGAAGATGATTATCTTCGGCTTCATCGCAACTACGCCCGCGATGGCGATCCTTTGCTTCTGGCCGCCGGAGAGAAGATGCGGAGCTTTTTGCTTGTACTGGCCCATGTTGACGTCTTCAAGGGCCTTGTCGACTCTTCTTCTGATCTCAGCCGGATCGATCCCGAGGTTCTCCGGCCCGAAGGCTACGTCATCCTCCACGATCGAAGATACCAGCTGGTTGTCCGGGTTCTGGAAGACCATGCCGGCCCTCTGCCTTATCTCCCAGATGCTGTCGTCGTCGGCAGTATCGTAGCCATCTACGAAGACCGCGCCGGAAGTCGGGATCAGCAGTCCGTTGAGATTCTTGGCCAGGGTGGACTTGCCGGAACCGTTCTTTCCGATAATGGCTGTGAAACTGCCCTCCTGAATGTCCAGGTTCACATTGTCCAAAGCTCTGATAGCCTCGTCGTTCTCGCCTTGTGTATATTCAAATGTCAGGTTTTCTATGGTTATTATCTTTTCCATATCGTCCTGTTATTTCCTCTTTTTAATTCTAGTTACTCCATATATCAGGTAAAGCGCGTGGAAGATCACAAGCACCAGCAGGAAAGCTCCTACAACGTATCCGGGCTTGCCCCAGCGGACGCCGAAGATCTCCCAGGCAATTTCCAGAGGAGAATTCCTCTGGACTTCATAGATGAACATGTAGTTCAGGCCTGTCTTCATGTCCACGAGATATGAAGGCACTGCGAGGATCATTAGAGTCAGAAGGGATACCCATACTCCCTTGTAATTCGGCTTGATCTCCCCGTTCGCCAGCCTCATCAGAAGGTAGCACACGATCACAGCATGGAAAAGGAAACTGTGTATGGACATGAAATTGCAAAATACCGGAAGCGCAGTCCAACTGCAGAACAATAGCGCAGCCAGGGCTCCGGGGCCGAAGGCGTAGGCTATCATCTGCCCAGTGAGATCCTGCTTGGTCAGATAGGCGTCTATCAGCAGTATGAATATCGCGTATCCGCAGAGATGCAACGGCAGATAGGCCGTCACCGGCGCGCCGATCACAACAATGATTATCATCTTGATGATCTCGGTTATAGCCAGATACCATGCAAAGATCCTGCGGATCTTTATCTTATCCTTGTGGCTCGATTTCATATACACCGGGATCATTATCCCGATGAAGACCGCGATGGCGAGAAGCCAGATGAGATGCCCTTTAGAATAGAGATCGAAGCCGACGTTCAGGTGTTCGGCAGCCGCTTTCTCCGTATATAACCAAAAGTTACTGAAGTCCATACTTCACTCCTTCGTAAATAATGCACATACTTAATCAATTTATTATATCATTACTCACTTGTAAATACAAACAAAAAAGAGCAGTCACTGAGACCGCTCTCGTATAGTATCTGTTCTTTAGCGCTGACAGAAACCAAAAGAACTGTGATGGCTCACAGTTCTTTTATGGATGTCCACTGTTAGATCCCTTGCATTTCAGACTCTCTTTTGTCCCTTTTATACAGCAGGAAATACGCGCCAAGGAAAGTCAGAATGCCTAACACTGCTATTATTGCTTCCAATGCAGGCATGGATATCTCTATGATCTTGAAAGTATACAGTCCGGCTATGAAATCCATCGCGGTATGCAGGACGATCGCCAAAGAATACAGCCAGAATCTGCCTTTGTCTCTTGCAGCATAGAAGACCAGTATCGACGCGCCTACATGGAACAGAAACGCGAACACTCTTTCGATCATAGCAGCGCCTATATCCAATATTCCTATTCTCGGTATCTGATCCGCCAGTGCATACATAGCATCCGTCTGTGACGGCATCTCAGCAGCCACCTGATCGATCAAAGCCTGAAATGTTCCGGTATTGATCATCACAGCATATACGATATAAGTGATATATGTCATGCACAGCACAATGATCACTTCAATGCCGCCGTGCCCGATGCCGTAAGAGATGGCCGTCTCCCTGTTTCTGCGGTTTCTGAGAACAGTATTGAATGCCAGCAGCCTGCCGGTCTCTTCAAAAACGCCCGGGAACAACCCACAAACTAAAGCCAGGAGAAGAGGCCTTGCGTTTATGAACCGGCTGGCAGCGTGCTCCGCAAGCCCCATCTGTGTGGGAAATACCAGCGCATTCTGGATCGGTTTCTCAAGTATCAGAGCAAAGAGAATAAATGTCGCGGCGCCTACCAGGATCGTGGTGAACATCTCGTGCTTTCTGAATCTCCATATGAGCGCGATCGCTATTGGAATGATGACTGCCACCGCCGCACCTAATCCCAGCACAGCGAATTGTTCAATTCCTACTTTGGTCAATTCTGTCATATCTTAACATCCTCCGATATGTGTTTATCTGTTTGACAAGTCCATTATAAAGTTTCCACAAGGTGGAAGGTCAAGTACTTTTTGAAAAAAATAAGAAAAAAGAGCGGCCTAATGGCCGCTCTGTAATGCGCAGGAATTATTCAATGATCTCTGTTACTACGCCGGATCCTACTGTCCTTCCGCCTTCACGGATAGCGAATCTCAGTCCCTCTTCGATAGCGATAGGGGTGATCAGCTGTACTTCCATGACTACGTTGTCTCCGGGCATGCACATCTCTGTGCCTTCAGGAAGCTTAAGATCTCCG
>JAFYJM010000103.1 GCA_017538125.1 Bacillota bacterium | reverse complement strand
AGGTCAAGGTCACATTCGTGATCGATACCACGAATCTCAAGGGCAAGGAACTCGTAGCATTCGAGACTGCTTACAGGATCAACGACTACAAGGAAGGCGATGACCTTTCAAAGTATACGGTGACCCAGGTAGCTGAGCACAAGGACATCAATGACGAGGGACAAACTGTTCTCGTCAAGGACGGCCCGGAAGTAAGCCCGCCGCCTAAGACAGGTGACAACACTCTGATCTGGGTGTACGGAGTGCTTTTTGTCGGAGCATTCGGAAGTATGCTTGCGCTCGTGATAAAGGAATATATCAAGAAGCGCAGACAGGCTAAAGAGGACGCGGAGATGTTCGTCTAATCTAAAGGCGAACGATTACTGAAATGGAGGCGGAAGCGTTCAATGCGACCGCCTCCTTTGTTTTGCAGAAAAACAGGGGAGGAAACAGAAATGAACTATAACGAGAGAAAATTCAACATGGATATAGCTGCAGTTTGTGGCCTCAGAGAAGCAGTGATTGTTGACTTCATTAGAGGCTGGCTGCTCACAAGTGACGAGACGACATACAGACACGGACATCTCTGGGTCAAATGCACCCAGAAAACCATGACTGTTCACTTGCCGTTCCTGACTGAGAGCATGGTGCGAAACTCTATCAGGAAGCTTGTGAAGAAAGGGATCATCAAGGTCGAAAAATTCAGCGACTATAAGTTTGATCATACCTACTGGTATACCTTTACGGCTTATGGTGAGGAGCTGCTCGATGACGGAGTATGTATTGAATGAGAACTAATGAAGAAAAAGGAGGAATCAGATGGACAAGGCAAAACAGAAACTGCTGGACAAGCTGGGAAAGAAAGGCTTTGACACAGAGAAAAAGGTTAACGCCATAGATATGCAGGTGGCTTTTGATAACGGACTTGCTGATGAGATAGGCGGTATACTGGCGCTTCAGAAAGCAATTAAGGCACATACTGTCTATGCTTTTCTTATGGATGGCAGTGACTCGAAACCGGAAAAGAGGGAGGCAAAACATGATCGAGATGATAGAGGACCAGGAAACGATCCAGAACCATACAACTATGGAGGTTAAAGACCTGGATGAACTGAGGGACCTGATAAACAGTCTTCCCGAAGGAACAGTCTACTCGCTTAATCTGGAGGTGGTAGAGCTTGGGCAGGAAACCTAATGATGAAAAGATAGAAGTGGTCAATGAGCCGCGGCATCACTCTTACTGAGGATCAGGCAATGAAGATGACCAAGGCTCTTATGGACAGATTCAGAGCGAGAGCTGCTCAGGAACACTCGACTCCCATGAAAGACGACTACGCTAGATAGTCACAAGACGGCACCAAATAGAGAGACTTTTGTTTTGGTGCCGCAGTACATAGTATTTATTCATCTGTACGAAAAACACTGAAGAACCTATCGCACAGAGTAGCCATATATTCAGGGCTGTCTTTCATGCCGGTCCGGTACCATTCCGTCAGAATGTGTATAAGAGCACCGCCTCGACCAATGTAGAAGTAATACTCTTCGTTAGTGACAGCCGGAAAGATCTCATCGACCACTATCCTGACATCTATGTGTGCGTTTGAAGAAAGGATTATCTTCAGATAGTCCTCGTTACTTTTCATCGTTTCAAAGAAATGCACATACCAGGTCTTTTTATCCGAGGTCGCAAAACCTTCTTTGAAATCCCGTGTAAGTTCTTGTATGATCTGAAGACTCAGGGCATCCGCAAGAGCCTGTTTAGTTCCGTAGTTTCTGTAAAAAGCCATTCTCGAAACACCGGCACACTCCACGATCTCACCAATGGTTATTTTGTCAAGAGGAGTATCTCCCATGAGCTTCATAAGAGCAGTACATAGGCATTCGCGTGTAAGCTGGTTCGACTCTTCATTTGAGAGCCGCAGATTATCTTTGTTTGTCATGACTGGCATGTTTTTGTCCTTTCCGATGTTACTTTTTTAAGCGGTTTTGTCACAGCCGAGGCCAGTTATATTGAGAAGAGTTTCATATGGTGTTATGTTTGTAACATCAATATAAAACTGTTTTATTATGATTGTCAAACTACATGAAACCGGTTCAGGGGAGGAGCATATCATGGATAAGTACAGACAGGACAGAGTTAAGCGTTTGCAGAAATACATCGGCGAGCAGGGGATCGACGCCATGCTCGTGACATCGCAGGATGCGATCTTTTATCTTTCCGGTGCCTCATACTATCCGTATGAAAGGCCGTTCTTTATCATAGTGAGGCCGGAAGGCATACCTAGCCTGGTGGTTCCGAGGCTTGAATATGAGCATATCATGAAGGTGGAGGGCTTTGGCAAGATACAGTACTATTTCGAGTACCCATCTGTTCCGGGACAGAATTGGTATGACTTCATAGCCAGGGACATTGGAGAAAAAGCGATCGTTGGTATCGAGCCGTCTATGCCGTCGGCATACAGAGAATTGATCAAAGCAAGGGAAACAGTCGTTGTGGATTATATCGACACCATGCGGCTTGTCAAGGATGCTTCTGAAATCGAAGCGATAAAGCTCGCCTGCAAATGGACTGATGAAGGGATCAGACTGATGCACGAGGGCCTGTATCGGGGAGAATGTGTTCTGGAGCCGATCATGCATGCGCGCGATCTCCAGACCGGCGTGATCAAGACCACAGACTACAACTACATGACTTCGAGCTTCCTGACACCGGCGTGGCCTGCGCCTAAGAGCTCTCAGCCGCACAGCCTGCCAGACTTTTCGAGCAGGTTCGGTGACGGGCCGATCGTGATGATAAGCGCAAACAGGGTCAACGGATATGCAGCTGAGTGTGAAAGGACCGTGTTCCTCGGCGAACCTTGCGCAAGAGACCGCAAGCTGTTTGATGTTGTAATGAAAGCCAGGGAGATCGCTTACTCCATGGTAAAGCCGGGCACGAGATGTGAGGACATCGATCTGGCGACGCAGGAGTATTTCAAATCGCTGGGATACGGCGACGCGATACGCCACCGGACGGGACACGGAATAGGACTGGGGACCCATGAAGCGCCGTGGCTCAGTGCCGGAGGAGATCATGTGCTCGAGGAAAACATGGTGATCAGTATTGAACCGGCACTGTACTTCGATGATATCGGAGGCTTCCGTCACTCAGACACTGTACTCGTAACAAAGAACGGATATGAAAACCTGACACATTATCCGAGAGATCTGGAAAGCCTGATAGTAAAAGAGAAACGCACGTTAAAAAAGATCAAAGGTGCAATTATTAGAAAAGCCGTAGGGCTGGATAAAGCAAAATAGAAGATAACGCATGCCAAAAGGCAATTACATGAGCAGAAGCAAATGTCGCTTCTGCTTTTTTATTGGAAGGAGGAAATTCATATGCCCTATTATACAGAGAAGCAAATTGATCAGGCGCGATCCATAGATCTCCTGACATATTTACAGAGCTTTGAGCCTACAGAACTTGTTCATGTCAGAGGAAACACCTACTGCACCAGAGAGCATGACAGCCTGAAGATATCCAATGGTAAATGGATGTGGTGGAGCAGAGGCTTCGGGGGCAACTCCGCACTGGATTACCTTATAAAAGTCAAGGGTATGTCTTTTATGGATGCCATGAAGATTCTTACCAAAGAAGGCACGGATCTTCATGATACTGACGCAAAAATAAGCAGAAAACCTGATTGTGATGTGAAAAGGAAGTTGCTTCTGCCAGAAAGAAGTGAAAGCGAAATGGCAGTAATCTGGTATCTGGTTGGCCGGGGTATTGATTATGACATAATCAAAGAATGCATTGACAAGGGCCTTATATATGAGTCTGAGGTGTATCACAACTGCGTCTTTCTGGGGTTTGATGAGACTGGGAAGGCAGCATATGCATCATTCCGATCAAGCAGTGATGATTGCCAGTTCAAGGGCGAAGCAGTTGGTTCGGATAAAAGGTATTCATTCAGGATAGATTGTGCTAGTAGCACACTCCATGTATTCGAGAGTGCCATCGATCTGCTCTCATACGCGACAATTATGAAGATGAAGACAGGTAACTGGAGAGCAGAAACGATGGTATCTCTCGGAGGTGTATACGCACCAAGCCCTAATAAACCAGTCTCGAAGATTCCTGCAGCACTGGACAACGCGCTGCAGAATCATCCTGAAGTGAAGACTGTTGCATTGCATTTGGATAACGATAATGCAGGCAGAGCTGCAACATTATCTATCACTGAACAACTGAAAGACAGATATGAGATTCGGGATGAGCCACCTCCTAAAGGCAAGGACTGCAATGATTATCTCATGCATGTTCATTACAAAAGACTATATAAAACGAAAGGAGAAAAACTGAATGACAGAAGCAGAATCTAATGTGAAAACCACTATAAATGTGGTCTACTGTAAGCCCGGAGAGAGGGCAGAAACAGTCGAAATGGAAGAGAAATTGGAGACGATGCAGGCGATGGTCGGAGGACTTATACAGGAGTTTTTCCCATTCCATTCCGATACAGATCCCCGGTATGACGACGTAGCCCTCATCTGTAATGACGAAGGAAAACTGATGCAGATGAAGCCGAGCAGAGCAATCTTTGATGAAGATGGACGTGTGATGGATGTTATCGCAGGCCCGTTTTTTATTTGCTATGCACCGATCGAAAGCGAGACTTTTCTGT
>JAFYJM010000102.1 GCA_017538125.1 Bacillota bacterium | reverse complement strand
CCAGCGCGGTCCCGGATGCCCGGGACCGCATAAATGAAATAAACCGCAGGATCATGATCCTGCGGCAATATATGTCCCGTTAGCTCAACGGATAGAGTGTCGGATTCCGAATCCGCAGATAGGGGTTCGATTCCCCTACGGGATACCAAACAAATATGGTCCACCATTTGGTGGGCCATATTTGTTTATTACCAATAGGAGGGGAATCGGACCCGAGAGGGCATGGCCGTGAAGCGAGACAGTCCAGTGGACTGTCGAGTAGGCCATGGTCGAAGCCGGCCTGTGTTAGGCCGGCGAGAGGCTTCAGCTGGCGAAGCCAGCGTGATTCCCCTACGGGATACCAACGAGAGAGGCCCACCTTTTGGTGGGCCATATTTGTTTATTACGATTGTTTCTCCAAAAAAACAATGTTTTTTGCAAATTGGGCTGAAAGGAAAAAATCATTGTGTTATTATGTAATCACTTAAAAAGAAAAGCAGCGCGGGTCTTATGGCTCGCGCTTTTCTTTTGAACTGACGAAGGAGGCAGCAGGAATTGAAAAAGAGGATCGCGGGGATACTGATAATAGTGCTGAGCATCGGCGCTCTGGGCTTTTGGGAGCTCTGGGGCAGGGAGAACATCAGTTATTATAAGATAGCGGTGCTCAGGGACTCCGCGGAGCCCGGTACCGAGATAACCGAGGACATGTTAAGACCGAAGAAGGTCGAAAGCGCTAACAAAGGCGCTGTTACCTGGGACAAGGCTGGAGAACTTGTCGGACTTGAGACAGGCCAGTACGTCCAGGGCGATCTGGAACTTCACATGGAATATTTTCGGGAACCTGAGTTCAGGGCGGGCACCAAGTACGACCGATATGTGCTGATGATCCCTGACACCTGGCTGATGAGTTATCCCGAATCGATCAAAAGAGGCGACAGGGCCTTTTTTTATTTGGGAGAAAAGCTGATCTGCGACGCTCTGGTCGTCCACGTCAAAGACAGCTATGGGCAGGAGATAACCTATTCGGATCTCAAAAGATATTACGCGACGGGCACGATCAAGACGATCGAGATAATCGTATCCTCTGCCCAGATGGAGAAATTGAACAGGCTAGCCGATAAGGGCAACAGATTCACGCTGATCTACGCGGAGGACATCGGGCAGTGACGGAGAAAGCAGCTGACCGCGCAGAACGTGCTCAGGTAGATCGCGCCGAACAGCTAAAAGCGAGCCTGTGATAAAGAAAGGAGAAATAATGGAATTCAAAGAAGCATGCGACATCGTACTTGAATGTCTGGAAAAGGAATGGAAGAGAGCCGATGAGGCTGATCGTCTTACAAGGCTGGAGAGTGAGAAGCGGGCCATCATGGGTTTCGAGGAAGAGATGGAGCTTTATAAGTCCAAAATCGGCGAAATCATGGTGGATAAGCAGCTTAATGATGTGGAATGCCCTTCATGGTACAAAAACGTCCAGGAGGGCATTTTTAACGAGCTCTACGGCCTTGCAGGACTGGCTCCCTGGGCTTATGACGAGACGGAGGAGTATAAGAACTCTTCATCGGCCAAACTCATAGGAGACCGGCTCTACTGCCTGATAGACGGTGTGTCTGTCCTGCAGCCCCAGCGCATCTCCAAAGAAAGAAGGGAACAGCTCAAACGATCCCTTCTCTTGGCTACTCCCAGAGAACGTCTGGAGGACGGTTTCCACGAAGTTTACCTTAAAAATGGAATAAGGATAACCATCTTTTCGGGTGAGAGGACGAAGCCGGGACAGGATGTGATGGTATTCAGGAAGTATGTGATGAGAGAGCTCAGCTTCGAGGAGCTGGCTAAACTCAAGACCATACCGTATAACGCGATCGAACTCTTCAAACTCATGGTGAAGATAGGCTTTAACGTGATATTTGCAGGACCGGTCAGATCGGGCAAGACGACCTTCCTTCAGGTATGGCAGAGTTATGAGGACGTGAGGCTCGAAGGGCTGGCGATAGCCACTGATCCTGAGACAGACTGGGCCGGACTCATGCCTGATGCTCCGATCATGCAGCTCGTGGCGGACGGCAAAGAACTTGAAGAGATAACCAAGCCGCTTTTAAGGGGTGACAACGACTACATACTTCTGGAAGAGATGAGGGACGGCACGGCTTTCAATATCGCGCTCGAGATCACTTCCACAGGTACGAGGAGAAGCAAGGCAACGGTCCACACGGGGAACGCCAGGGAGCTTCCTTTCATGATGGCCGAGAAGATCCGCACCAAATACGGCGGCGAGACCGGGGATATCATACGCAGGATAGTAACGAATTTCGACCTGGTCTTCGAATTCAGGCAGCTTGAAAGCAACCGCGCGGTCAAAAAACTCACCGCGATCACCCAGTATTACAACGATCCTAAGACGCTTAAGCCCAAATCGGCCAAGATCATGGAGTACGACCATGAAAGGGATGTATGGATCTGGAACAACTATCTGTCGCCTAAGCTTCTGGCCAACGAAGCGCAGTATCCTGAGGAAATGGGCAAACTCAAAGAGATACTCAGAGTACTCGAAGAGGAAAGCAGATGATCGTCGTTTTTCTGGTGATGCTTCTGGTATTCGGGATCTTCGTGCTGACCTATGATCACATGTCCGTCCTGTATAAGGCGGCGGGTGAAGTCATAAAAGCCCTGATAGATTCCATGAAAGGCACAGAGGTGACCGAAAGAGGAGAGTACTGGGAAAGGGTCAGGACAGTCCTGGGCATAACCATGAGCATGGGAACGGACCGTGCGGTGAAGGTATTTCTGACAGTTTCCTGTCTGAATTGCCTGGCTGTTACGGTTTTGGTAGGCGGAAGGGTGTCGCTTGCACTGAGCTCGGTAAGCGCGGTAATGGCGTTTTTCGTGCCATACGCGCTTCTGAGGCTCAGGATGGAAAGGATAAGGATCAAAAGTTCACTGGAAGGCGAGACGCTACTCGCGGAACTGACTGAAAATTACAAGATCTACTATTACAACATGAAAGAAGGTATCGACCGTACCGCAATGACGATCGAAGACGCGCCTGACTCCAAGAGGATACTTCAGAACCTTTCGAGAGGCCTGCAAAGAGCGGGTTCAGAAGCCAGCATATCGAGACTTCTCAGCGAATTCTCTCTTTCAATCAATACATCATGGGCTAATACTCTAAAGAATCTGATGTATTTCTCGCTTGTACATGGAATAAGGGTGGATGAGGCTCTCGAAGACCTCAGCGCGACGATCAGAAGGGCCAGAGAAGTTAAAGAATACGCCAAAAGAGAGAATAATGAGTCTTCTCTGATGATAAAGTACCTGGTACCGCTCGCTTACGCGCTTACAGTCCTTGGCGGGGTGAAGTTCTTTGACCTTGGATGGGATAAATTTCTCTATTATCAGTTCCAAACGGAGGTAGGAATGACATGGATAACAGCTTCCTGCATAGTTTACGCAATAAGTTATATGGTAAACTTATTTCTTTCGGAAAGCAAATTGGACTTGTAGACGATTCCGAGAAGGATCTGTACCAGGCAGCCATACTTCTGAAGAACATGGCAATAGTAAGAAAGGACTATCCGGTGTCTCTTGACTACATACTTGAGGAGCTTTCTGCCGATTCAGGCACTCTGAAGCCCGTATTTCAGGAGACGCTGTCCATTTACAGGGGAGGCAGATACGACGAGGCGTTCAGGTTTTTTGCGGATTCTGTGAGATCAAGGTATGGAAAGAGTTTCGCGGGCCTGCTCTCGAAGATGGACAGGATAAATCCCTACGAACTGGTGAGCCAGATCGACGTTTTCATCGGGATCATCAGGGAGGTGAGGACGACGGAAGCCATGAAACAGGCGGAGAGGAGATCTCTAATAGTCACCGTATTCGCTGCTGCTTCCGTCTTCACGATAATGATCAATTTCTGCGTTGTCGTGGTCTTTCTGGACACGCTTTCGAACCTGCAATTCTATTTTTAGGAGGGAAAAATGAAAAACATCATAATAATCATCGGTACCATCATTCTGGGTACCGTTATAGTAAGGCAATTCATCCTCGGGAGCGATAATTCTTTGCTGTCGGCGGCTGAATCCGTGGTCTCCAACGGCACCATGCAGATCGAGGAGACTTTCAAGGGCTCCATCCAGCACGCGCCTTCGGGTGGATGAGAAAGGAGTGGAGTGATGAAGCAGCTGATAATCACTATGGGCCTCATACTTCTGGGTCTGAGCATCTTCAGAATGATGGTGACTGACAGAAACAGCCTTTATAACACGTCGCTCAGGATGATATCAGAGACAAAGGAGGCCTATCTATGCACCATCTGATCACAGGACTTGCTTCAATGATCGTTCTGGGGCTCTTTCTGTCGCAGTTCGTGGCTAACGAGAACGTATTCATAGAGACGCTTTCTGTGGAGAGAGTCATCAATTCATACGTTAGTAAGGAGTATTGCGAGGAAGAGATCGGTGAGAAACTGAAAGAGATGGAGCAAAAGATAAACAGCATACCCCACGTTACCGCCGGACTCGAAGACAACAGGCTCACCGTAAGGATAGACAATGTTATCGGCCCATCGCGGGCGCTTGGGATAGACGACGACAGCATCATTCTGGAAAAGGATCTGGAATTAAAGATAAAGGAGGAAGACCATGAAGAATCTGATAATAGCGGCGGGACTTTTGGCTCTGATGGCACTTCTGAACAGATATCAGATGGAGATGAATCTCATAACGCTGTCACTGATTTGAATTAGGAGGATTTGGATAATGAACAAACAGAGATCGATTGTTGAAAAGATCGAACTGAGACGCGGGATAGCCATGATCGCGATGGCGGTATTGATGATCTGCACTGCTTTCTGCAGTATGACGGACCAGGCCATGGCTTTCAGCGGAAAGAAAGGGAGCGTATATACCGTAACGAGCGGTGAAAGGATAGTATATGGTGAAGGAGAGGGAGGATACAGCAATTCCAAGCTGACCGACCTGGACGACGGGCTGGGCACTAGGTACTCCTACTGCGTCCAGCCCGACAAACCTTCACCGACGGCTACCAGAGTCACTGTAGACAAGGTGGTTACAGATGACGCAGATACCGGCAAATGGAACGCTCTCAGAAATATAATCTATTACTCGCCCTCATATCCGGGCTATGAAGAAAACGTAAAGAACGTAAGAGACAACTATTACACAGGAGATTTCAGCAAAGACTGGGGCATAGCCCATCTGGCGCTGTCATACGTGTATGCAGGCAGACCGGATGACATGGCTACATATAACGGAACGAGTGCGTCAGATCTGGGAGAGGTCTGGACCAAAGCCAAAAGGCTGGGCAACGCTCTCTGGAAGGACGGCACGAGCCGCGACGACGCTGTGCCGGAGAACTTCAAGGTCTTCATAAGTTACATGGACGGTGTCCAGGATATGGTCGTAGGTTATCTCGAAGCTCCGGGAAACCTTAAGATCACGAAGACCGGACTGCTCACTTCGATCACTGAGGATAATGATCTGTACGACCTTGCAGGTGCAGAGTTCACAGTCTACGATGATGAAGAAAAAGCCCGCGGGACCCTGATCATCGGAAACGGCGGAGAGAGCAGCGAGCTGGAGCTTCCGTCAGGAACTTACTGGGTGAAGGAAACGGCAGCGCCGCCTGGCTATGCAGTCGATCCCGATAAGCATAAGGTGAAGATAGAGTCTGAAGAAACTACGGTCTTTGAAGCAGAAGATACGCCCATCACTGCGAAGATAGACATCCTGATCGATAAAACGCCGGATGGTTATCCGCATGATCACGGAGAAGGCGACGCCAGTCTCAAAAACGCCGTTTTTAAAGTCGATTACTATGATGACCCGGGTGATCAGCACGTTATGAGGGCAGAAGGACAGAACAGAGATAAAGCGCTTGCGACCTGGTATTTCCTGACGGACGAGAACGGCAAAGTCAGGGGCAGTGATCCTAAACTAGCCGAATCATATACGAGTTCTGCATTATACAAGGACGATAAGGGAAAGGTGGTCTTTCCTCTGGGAAGATATGTGGTCAAAGAAGTAAAGGCGCCCAAGGGGTACCTCCTGAACGAAGAGGAGTTCACCGTCACGGTCGCTGAAGACGGTACCGGAGAGAAATATACGACGGCTTATAACAGCGCTGAAGTGCCGGAGAACATCATAAAAGGCGGGGTGAAGATATTCAAGATCGATGCCGCGCTTAAGAGCAGCGTCCCGCAGGGGGACGCATCACTGGCAGGAGCTGAGTTCACGATATACAACGACTCAGATCATTCCATTATCGTGGGAGGCACGGAATACGCCAAAGGTAAGGCCGTGATGACCATAACGACCGACGAAGATGGCATAGCGCATACATCCAAAAAAGCTCTGCCGTATGGAACTTATAAGATCAAAGAGACCAAGGCTCCGGAAGGCTATCTTTTGAACGAAGACTGGGAAGCGTCTTTTAAAGTCAGAGAAGACGGACAAACAGTGGAACTGAGCGACAGTAAAGCCGAAGACTCTGTCATCCTGGGAGCAGTGAAGATCTACAAGGTGGACAGTGACCTCCTGAAGCCTGAACCGCAGGGAGACGCGTCACTGGAAGGAGCAGAGTTCACTATATTCAACAAATCTGCGGGAACTGTGGTGATAGGCCGCAGAACATATGAGCCTAATGAGGCTGTCATGACGCTTGCAACCGATAAAGACGGCATGATCGAAACGGAGATGGTGCTTCCATACGGAACTTATTCGATCAAAGAGACCAAAGCCTCAGAAGGTTATCTTCTCAACGCAGATTGGGAAGTAACTTTTAAGATAAGGAAACCAAGGACTACTATAGAGATCGCAGACAATAAGGCAAAGGAAGCTGTGATCCGCGGCGGTGTAAGGATATTCAAGATCGATGATGAGCTGGAAGAGGCTTCAAGTCAGGGCGACGGAACTCTCAAAGATGCTGAATTCACGATAACTAATATCTCAGCTTCGTCAGTGGTCATAGAGGGACGTACTGTGGAGCCCGGAGAAGACGCCTTGGTCATCAGTACCGGAGAAGACGGCGTAGCCGCAAGTGCTGCAGACGCGCTACCATACGGCACATATATGATAAGAGAGACCAAAGCTTCCGAAGGTTATCTTTTGAACGAAGAGTGGCAGGAGACTTTTGAGATAAGAGAAGACGGTAAGATAGTTGAACTGACGGATGAGAAGGTTGGAGAAGAGATCAAGCGCTCCGGGATCAGAGTTATTAAATTAGACAAAGAGCTCGGCAAGTCCGAAGCATTGGGAGGAGCTTCACTCGACGGGATCGTGATGACGATAAGGAACGTATCAGATCATGAAGTACTCGTCAGAAAAGATCTTGGCTCAGATGATAAGATCGACTGGAGGAAGGGCGATATAAAGACACTTCTTGAAGCCGGAGAGGTCAGACGTGTGGATCCGGGAGAGGATGTGGGAAGCCTAGTCATCCACTGGAACGAAGATATCAATGCGTATTCCGCAGAGACCTTCAGCGATGATCTGCCGTACGGAACTTATACGATACGCGAGACGGCCACGAATGACACATATCAGAGGACAGACCTTACTGAACACAGATTTGAGGTAAGGGAGGACGGCAAGCTTTATACGGATGAAGATCTGAGCGAATTACTGATCTTCGAGGATCAGGTATACCGTTCTGACGTGCAGGGAACCAAGATAGGAGATTCCACTTCAGAAAGGTTCGGTCTGGTGCCTTTCAAGATTACCAGTCTGACGAACGGAGAGTCTCATGTGGTCGTAACCGACAGGAACGGTTTCTTTTCTACTAATGACAGAAGGACAGAGGACCAGCTGAACGAGACTGAAGAAAGCGATAACATGGGAATGCCAAATTCTTTCGATGATCTCCTTGAAGCAGATGAGATAAGCATCGAAAGTATGGAAGCCAGAGCTGATGACGTGCTTCTCGGGGTCTGGTTCGGTACCGGTGAGAATGGAAGCGTTGCAGAGCCTTCGGAAGGCCTTGGAGCGCTTCCATATGACACCTATATCCTTGAGGAACTAAGCTGTGAGAGAAACGCCGGTTATACGCTGCAGAAGTTCATGTTCACAGTCGATCAGAAGTCGGTATCAGGACTGATCGATCTGGAAACGATCACGGATGATGTGCCGGAGATCGGGACGGTGGCCTCGGTCGATGGCAGGAGCACGGATCTGGATGCTGCGAAAACCATAAAACTCATTGATACTGTGGAGTATTCAGGCCTCAAAAGAAACGAGAGATACATTGCCAAGGGCAGGCTTATCGACAGAGCAACGGGTGAAGCGGCCCATGACGCTGATGGGAAGGAGATCACAGCTGAGACTGAGTTCACTGCAGGAAGCTCGCAGGGCAGGATCAAGGTGACCTTTGTATTTGACGGAAGCAGGATGCAGGGCATGGACACTGTTGTATTTGAGCGGTTATATGACTCACAGGGCCATCTTATAGCAAAACATGAAGATCCGGACGATGATTTCCAGAGACTGACCTGGAAAGAAGATAAGCCCGAAGAACCAACAGGCCCGGATGAACCGTCAGAACCTGAAAATCCTGACAAACCGAGCGCACCTTATGAACCGGACACGCCGAGCGCACCTGATACACCTGACAAGCCGGATAAACCGGATGTCCATGATACTCCCGGGACACCCATCAGGACTAAAGTACCGAAGACAGGAGACGAACTGATGCCGGAACTGTGGCTTATGGTATTTGCGCTTTCGTGCACTGCTGCGCTTCGGATAAGAATGAGAAGAGATGAATAAAAAACGGCCCTCTGCGGTTATCCCATCCGACCGTTGTGATATCAATAAAACAAACCCCCGCGTATGCGGGGGCTTTCTTTATTTTTTGTTATACGTTGAAGAGGAAGTTCACTATGTCTCCGTCCTTCATGACGTATTCCTTGCCTTCAGATCTCAGGAAGCCTTTTTCCTTGGCCTGGGCCATGGAGAAGCCGACTTCAGCGAACTTATCGTAGGCTATGGTCTCGGCTCTGATGAAGCCTCTCTCGAAATCTGTATGTATCTTGCCTGCAGCCTTGGGGGCCTTGGTGCCGCGCTTGATGGTCCAGGCTCTGCACTCGTCCTCACCGGCGGTAAGGAATGAAATGAGATCAAGCAGGGCATAGGAGGCTTTGACTAGCTTGTCAAGACCGGACTCTTCGATTCCAAGATCTTCAAGGAACTCGGCTTTTTCATCGTCGTCCAGATCTGCCATCTCAGCTTCGATCTCGCAGCAGATCACTACGCACTGAGCGCCTTCCTTTTCGGCGATATCGGTCACGGCCATCACGTAGGGATTGTTTTCCTGATCCGCCAGGCCATCTTCATCAACGTTAGCCACGTAGATGATGGGCTTATATGAAAGGAGACCAATGGACTTGACGAAGTCTTCTTCTTCCTCATCATCGAATTCCATAGCTCTGGCATTGTTGCCCTCTGAAAGCCAATCGTAGACTCTGTTGAGGATATCAAGCTCTGCCCGGGAGCTCTTGTCGAACTTGGCAGATTTCTCAGTCTTTGCGATCCTTCTTTCCAGGATCTCCATATCGCTCAGAAGAAGCTCCGTATTGATGGTATCGATGTCGGATACCGGGTTGATCCTGCCGTCAACATGTACTATGTTGTCGTTCTCGAAACAGCGGACCACGTGAACGATAGCTTCCACCTCTCTGATATGACCGAGGAACTTATTGCCCAGACCTTCGCCTTTGGATGCGCCTTTAACGAGACCTGCGATGTCGCAGAATTCGATGGTGGCGTAGACGGTCCTTTTGGAATTATATACTTCGTGCAGCTTGGTGATCCTGGGATCCGGTACTGTCACTATGCCTATATTCGGTTCAATGGTACAGAAGGGATAATTCGCCGCTTCGGCGCCGGCTTTGGTGATGGCGTTGAAGAGCGTGCTTTTGCCTACGTTGGGGAGGCCTACGATACCTAGTTTCATTTATCTGAAGACTCCTTTCTGAAATATCTGTAAAAGATGAACGCTATGATGAACAGAGCTATGCTTATGACCTGAGCCTGTCTTAAAGGACCGATCATCAGGCTGTCTGTCCTCAGAGACTCTACGAAGAACCTCTCAAAGGAATACAGCATGAAGTATAGGCAGATCAGCTGCCCCGAGAAGGATCTTTTGTGGTTGGAGAACCAGATCAGGAACAGGAACAGCAAAAAACACCAGATCGATTCATAGAGGAAGGTAGGGTGGTAGCCCGTGCCGTCTATGATCTGGGCCCAGGGCAGATCGGTCTCAGTACCGTGAGCTTCTTCATTGAAGAAGTTGCCCCATCTGCCGATGGCCTGTCCGAGGGCGATCACCGGTGCGCATAGATCCAGCATGTCCAGGAAATTCTCTTTGTCGTGCCGGCATACCAGATATACGGTCAGGATGCCCAAAAGCAGTCCTCCGTGGACGGCCAGACCACCGGCTCTGACGTTCAGGATCTGTTTGATGTCTCCGGCGAAATAGGACCAGTTAAAGATCACATAATATGCTCTTGCGCCTATCAGTGAAGAGGGTATGAGCCATATGATCACATCAAGAAAAGAGTCGGGCTTGATGCCCAGCTTTGGCGCGCGTTTCATTGATATGATCGTGGCGACGATGAAGGCAAGGCCTATCAGTACGCCGTACCACATTATATCGATGCCGAATATGGTGAAACATACTCTTCCCGGTGAGACCATCGATCCTAAACTCCTTTCTCAGCGTTAACTATATTATAATATCATTTTATTGTTATTTTGTCTATTTTTTTGAATTTTACTCTTTACAAAATCCCGGGTGATGATATTATTATATTTAATTGAAAGGCCAAGGGGGAAATGGTATGAAGAACGGTATAAAACCAACGATAATGATGCTGATCATGACGGTGCTCTGCGTAGCCGTTGTTTTTTGCATGTCCGGATGCGGGGGATCCACGGAATGGACGATGAATACGCAGGAAATGGCTAAAAATATCCTGGATTCAGTACAGTTCGATACTGATATGAAGCAGGTCAAGGCCAACTCGATCTCTACGTTCATGGAACTGCCTGAAAATTACAAAGGCTACATGTTCATGGGAGACGGATCACACTCCGACTGCTTCGGAGTTTTCAGATTTGAAACTGAGGATGACGGCAAGACCGCCGAGAAAGCTATCAAGAAATATCTCGGAGAGCTGCAGGATTCCTTCAAAAGATATATCCCGGAAGAGGCGGACAAGGTCAAAAGTCACTCTCTGGTCGTCAGGAAGGGAAGGAACGTCGTCTTTGTCGTCTGCCCGGACGAGACGCAGGCAGAGGAGATCATCACTGCCGGCATCGTGGAATCGGACGGGAAAGTAGAAGAGGAACCGGATAACCAGGAGATAGATCTTCAGGAACCGGATGACCAGGAGCAGACAGATGATCCTGCAGTCAGTGAGGAGACTAACGAGCCCGATAACGAGGCTGAAGTGACGGAGCCTCAGAATACCGAAACAGAGCAGACAGAGGAAGGGCAGACCGAAGAAAATGGCGATAACGAGAAGACAGAGCCCGTAAAGGCTGAATTCAGTCTTGATGATTATCCTGTTATCGAAACGGAGAAGAAGCTTAAATACAACGGTTACATAGCGCTTGTCGGACGCAGCGCTTTCGAGATCTACGACTATGTAGACAGCGTAGCGGATTCATACGCCAAACTGGTCAATTATACCAAAAAGAAACTCGGCGATGACGTCAACGTATATGATCTGATAATTCCGCTTGCATCAGGAGTTACTGTACCTAATAAGTATTTCGATGAGATCATGGGCTCCAACCAGAGAAAGGCTCTGGATCTGCTTTACGGCAAACTGAAGAAATCAGTCATCCCGGTGAATATATATGAGACGATGATGGAGCACAGGGACGAGTATATCTACTTCAGGACGGATCACCACTGGACCAGTTTGGGAGCTTACTATGCATATACCAAGTGGTGCGAGGAAAGCAACACGCTGCCGATACCTCTCGAAGGAAGAAAGAAGATAAAGATGGGCGAGTTCCTTGGCTCTCTCTATAATGAGACCAAGGCTGAGGTCCTCCGTAAGCACCCCGACAAGCTGGTGGCTTATCTTCCCGTGTCCAAAGCGTACATCTCCAAAAAAGACTCGAACGGCCAGAGATACAAGGCCGACATCATCAAAGACTATTCCGATTCGTCGATCTACGTGAAATATGACGCGTTCCTGGGAGGAGACCAGGGACTTGTGACGATCATCAACAAAGACGTTAAGGACGATTCCGTGCTGATCATCGTCAAGGAATCCTTCGGAAACTGCATGGCGCCTTATTTTGCGGATCACTATCATAAGGTATACGTCATCGACTACAGATACTTTGGTAAAAACATCATAGATTTTGCCAAGAAGAAGGGCGCATCCGATCTGATATTCATAAACAACATCGGAATGACTCGTTCCAGTTACCTTGTGGGCCTGCTCCAGGGAGCCCTCAAAGACTGATCCATTCAGGCGATATGCTGATTTGAGCCCTGCGCAGATGATTTATATAAGCATCCCAATGTTTTTATAAAAAATCATTGACAAGCCGTGTTGTTTTTGGTAACATAATCTGTGCAGTCCTTTAGGGACGCAAGGTGCGGCGGCGTAGCTCAGTTGGCTAGAGCATTCGGTTCATACCCGGAGTGTCACTGGTTCGAATCCAGTCGCCGCTACCATTTGAGGACCTGTGTTATCTGTCGATGGACGGCAGTTACAAACAGAAGACACGGTCTGCGGGAGTTTAGCTCAGCTGGGAGAGCATCTGCCTTACAAGCAGGGGGTCACAGGTTCGAGCCCTGTAACTCCCACCATACATGGCCAAGTAGTT
>JAFYJM010000101.1 GCA_017538125.1 Bacillota bacterium | reverse complement strand
GTATTCTGTTGATCAGCTCTGTTCCCTCTTCCATGATAGTCAGGTCAGCACCTGTATCTGTATCGAGAACTCTGTCAAATCCCATCATCTTCAGAGCTGTAGCCATCTTGCCTGTTACAGCGTGGCCGATGCCCATTCTGAATTCTTCGCCGAGAGCAGCTCTTACTGCCGGAGCAGTCTGAACGATTACGTGAAGGTCAGGATCTGTGATCATGTCCCAAACTTCCTGAGTCTGGTTTCTTTCTGCCAGCGCAGCTACAGGACATGCGTTGATGCACTGTCCGCAGTTTACGCACGGTGTTTCGCCAAGAGGCATTTCAAACGGTGATCCGATTACTGTGCTGTAACCTCTGTTGATAGTATCGATTACCTATACTGTCTGGATCTTTTTACAAGCGCTTACGCATCTTCTGCAGAGGATGCACTTGTTGTTGTTTCTGACGATTGAGATACCTTCGTCGATGTCAAGTCTCTCTTTCGGATTGCCCTGGAAACGAATCGTATCTACCGACAGTTTATTAGCTAATACCTGAAGTTCGCAGTCCATCCAGCTTCTTGTACATGTCTGGCAGTCTCCGTCGTGGTTGGAGAGGATCAGCTCCAGTGTAGCCTTTCTTGCCTTCATTACCTTAGCTGAGTGTGTCAGTACTTCCATACCTTCCTTTACAGGATGTACGCAAGCAGCCTGCAATGTCTTCGAACCTTTTACTTCTACAACGCACATACGGCAGCAGCCCATCTCGTTGACGTCCTTGAGGAAGCAAAGCGTAGGAATATCAATATGTACTTCTCTAGCCGCCTGAAGGATCGTGTAGTCAGCTGGTACGTAAACCTGGATGCCATTGATTGTTACATTGACTTTTTTCATTGCTTACGCTCCTTTCTTATGCATTGTTAAGTACAGACTTGAACGGACATTTTTCCATACACATTCCGCACTTAACGCATTTTTCCTGATCAATAACGTATGGAGTATTCTTGTCTCCCGCGATACATCCAACCGGACAGTTCTTCGCGCAGATGCCGCACTTCTTGCAGGTCTCCGGGTCGATCTGGTATCTAACCATTGACTTACATACGCCGGCAGGACACTTCTTGTCAACTACGTGCGCTACATATTCATCACGGAAGTACTTCATTGTACTGAGTACCGGGTTAGGAGCAGTCTGGCCGAGTCCGCAAAGCGCGGATTCCTTGATGTTCGTTGCCAGTGTTTCCAGCTTATCAAGGTCTTCCAGTTCGCCTCTTCCTGATGTGATCTTTTCGAGGATCTCAAGCATCCTCTTTGTACCGATACGGCACGGTGGGCACTTACCGCAGGATTCGTCAACTGTGAAGTCGAGGAAGAATCTTGCAAGGTCTACCATACATGTATTCTCGTCCATTACGATCATACCGCCGGAACCCATCATTGATCCCATCTTCTTCAGGGAGTCGTAGTCGATGGCTACGTCAAGCATTTCCTCAGGGATACATCCGCCTGAAGGACCGCCTGTCTGTACAGCCTTGAACTGTTTTCCGTTTGGAATTCCGCCGCCTACGTCGAAGATGATCTCACGGAGCGTTGTTCCCATCGGTACTTCTACAAGACCGATGTTGTTGATCTTGCCGCCCAGTGCGAATACCTTGGTTCCGGATGAACCTTCGGTACCGAACTGTGTGAACCAGTCTCCGCCGTTTCTGATGATCTGCGGGATGTTTGCGTAAGTCTCAACGTTGTTGAGTACTGTCGGCTTCATCCAGAGACCCTTTTCTGATGATCTTGGCGGTTTCGGTCTCGGTTCACCTCTGCTGCCCTCGATGGAGTGCATCAGCGCTGAACCTTCTCCGCATACGAACGCGCCTGCGCCAAGTCTTACTTCCAGATCGAAGTCGAAGCCCTGACCCATGATGTTCTTTCCGAGGAGTCCGTAGTCTTCAGCCTGCTTGATAGCGATGCCAAGTCTCTTTACAGCTACCGGATACTCAGCACGTACGTAGATGAATCCCTGGTGCGCGCCAACCGCATATCCGTTGATGATCATCGCTTCGATTACGGAGTGTGGATCTCCTTCGAGAATGGAACGGTCCATGAATGCGCCCGGGTCACCTTCGTCAGCGTTACAGATGATGTACTTAGGATCATCCTGTACTACCGCTGAGGATTCCCACTTCTTTCCTGTCGGGAAACCTGCGCCTCCACGACCTCTGATATTTGATTTCTTAACTTCGTCGATAACCTGTTCAGGTTCCATTGATGTGAGCGCTTTTTCAAGTGCTACATATCCGTCCATACCGATGTATTCGTCGATATTTTCAGGATCTATGAATCCGCAGTTCTTAAGAGCGATTCTCTTCTGCTTTGCAAAGAACGGGATCTGTGGAAGTGCGTCTTCCAGTTCTTCCTGAACGTTGTCTCCTGCCAGCAGTCTCTCAACTGCCTGACCGCCTTTGATATGGCTTTCCATGATCTCGTCTACGTCCTCTGGAGTTACGTGTGAATAAAGCACGTGATCCGGAGTAGTCATAACCAGCGGGCCTTCAGCGCAAAGTCCGAAGCAGCCAACTTTTACGAGTTCAACCTTGTCGCCCAGACCTTCTTTTGCGATAGCTTTTTCAAAAGCGTCCGCAACCTTCAGTGATCCGGATGATGCGCAACCGGCAACTCCGCAGAGGAGGATGCATGTTTTGCCGTTTCCGGGAACACGGTCAAGACGAATGGCCATTTCGGCTTTCTTTTCTTCTCTGATTTTCTGTAATTCTGCTATAGTTTTTGCCATGTCTACACCTCCACTAATACTTTGCAAGGATGTCAGGTATGTCCTCAGGTGAGAGCTTACCGTAAACATCTTCATTTATAGTGACAACTGGTGCAAGTCCACAGGACCCAACGCATCTGCAGGCGTCCAGTGAGAACTTTCTGTCTTCTGTGCACTGACCTACTTCGATACCGAGTTCTGTCTTGATCTCGTCAAGAACGTTTGCAGCGCCCTTAACGTAGCAAGCTGTACCCATGCATACGCTGATCTTGTTGTCTCCCTTAGGATAAATGGAGAACTGTGCATAGAAGCTGACAACTCCGTAGATCTCTGCGAGAGGGATCCCGGACTTCTTTGAAATTGCAAGCTGTACTTCCATCGGAAGATAACCGAACAATTCCTGTGCTTCATGGAGAATCGGGATTAACTTTCCACGAGTGTCTTTGTACTTAGTTACGATCGCGTCGAGCTCTTTTTCCTTGGCCGCAACTTCAGCACAAACTGTAGGATTCTGAGTCATGTTGAAATCTCCTTTCATAAACAAACCTAAAAAACCACAAATATATAGTAAAAAAATATATACTTGTTACCCGTTAAAAAACTAACATATATATATATATTTTGTCAACGAAATTAAAGTGTTTAAGAAAAAAGACGGCAAGATTGTACGAAAAACC
>JAFYJM010000100.1 GCA_017538125.1 Bacillota bacterium | reverse complement strand
GGCATAGAGAAAACCAGCGTCCTGGGCGTGTCCCAGGGCGGCATGATCGCTCAGTATCTGGCGATCGATCACCCAGAGCTCGTGGAGAAACTCGTTCTCGCGGTCACAGCACCGAAGGCGACGGAAGAAGCTGTGGAGAACATCGGCCATTGGTGCAGATATGCGGAGGCTTGTGACCATAAGAGCCTAATGATCGACACGGCTGAGAAAAGCTATTCGGAAGCCCTGCTCAGGAAATACCGCAAACTGTATCCGATCATAGGCCGGATCGGCAAACCTAAGAACTACAGGCGCTTCCTGGTGAACGCCCGGGCCATACTGGATTTCGATGCAACCGCAGATATTGCCGGGATCACATGCCCGACAATGATCATCGGCGGTGCTGAGGATAAGATCGTAGGGCAGGATGCAGCATACGATCTTCATGAGAGGATCGCTGGAAGTGAATTGTATATTTATGAGGACTTCGGTCACGCGGCCTATGAAGAGGCCAAGGATTTCAACCGAAGAGTTTTTGATTTTCTGGAGGGAGAACCTCAATAGCCAAACTAAAGGTGAGTATTTATGAGTTCATTCAAAAATCTGAGAATAGTCGATAATTTCTATCAGACCTCGGCGTTCTTTCCGATGCCGACGGTCCTTATAAGCACTTTGAACGATGACGGAAGCCTGAATCTGGGAGCTTATTCTCTGGTGTTTCCGTATTACATAGCAGGCAAGGACAGGTACGCGATGCTCCTCGAATGCAGGAACACGTCGAACACCTGTCACAATCTTCTGAGGAGAGGGAAGTGTGCCATCAATTTCATCCCGGACGACAGGAAGTACTTCAAAGAAGCCGTCCGTCTGGGCTTCCCGGGGCCTTCGGAAGAGAAGATGAAACAGAATCTATTTACGATGGAAGACGGACATGCAGGGCCTGATGATAAGGACAGACCGCAGGTCATAGCGGAGGCCTTTCAGGTCTTCGAATGCACCTGGAGAAGCGACCTGGAGGATGCGGGTAAATATTCGCCGGATGACATCGACGATGGCCATCCCGGACCATACAACGATTTCAACGGCATCACTTCCAAATACGGAGCGCACTTCATCCTTGCGATCGACGACATCCTGATGAAGGATCAGTACTATGACGCCATCGTTAACGGCGTGAACAGAAATAACTTCCCACCGGTCCCTGTAGATTACGGATACCGCGACTCCACAAACTTCTGGTATACTCAGTTTCCGAAATGGAAGAAGGCCATATCCGAGCCCATCCCGGCTCCTAAGGAAGTGGACATCGCATCGATCCGATATGCCGCGAACCGGGCTGATGATACCATCAAATTTACCGATGAAGCTCTTATGAACTTCGTGAAGGTGCCCAGACCATTCCTGAAGACCGTTCTGAACGGCTGCATAGCCTGGGCCAGGGAAAACGACGTGACACTGATCACGGACGAGCATGTGAAGATCATAAACGATAAGCGCCGTCAGGAAAAAGAAGGGAAATAGAGAAATGAAGATCACTGAAGTAAATGCATATTATGTAAGACCCAGATGGGGTTTCGTCGAGATAGTCACCGATGAAGGTTTTACAGGCTGGGGAGAAGCTGTACTGGAAGGCCACGCGGACGCTGTCCTTGCGTGCGTGAACGAGTACAAGCCTTATCTCATCGGCAAGGATCCTATGAGGATAGAAGATATCAGCGAGACGATCTACAGGGCAGGTTTCTATAGAGGCGGCGGCGTTCTGATGAGCGCCCTCTCAGGTATCGACCAGTGTCTCTGGGACATAAAGGGTAAATACTTCGGAGCGCCGGTCTGGCAGCTCATGGGAGGCGCCTGCCGCGACAGGATGAAAGTATATTCCTGGATCGGAGGAGACAGACCGTCTGACGTGGGCTCAGCCGCCAAAGAGCGGCAGGAGGCCGGTTTCAGCGCGATCAAGATGAACGCTACCGACGAGCTTCAGATGATAGATACATATGATAAGATCGACGCCGTGCTTGAGAGGGTGGCGGCCATCAGGGAAGCCTGCGGCAAATACTTCGGCATAGCGGTGGATTTCCATGGGCGCGTCCATAAGCCGATGGCCAAGGTCCTTGCCAAAAAACTTGAAGAGTTCGATCTCATGTTCATTGAAGAGCCCGTGCTCTGTGAGAACATGGATGAGTTCAAGGAGATCAGAAGGGTGGCAAACATTCCTATCGCAACAGGCGAGAGGCTGTTTTCCAAGTATGATTTCAAGAGACTGCTCGAAGCAGGCGGAGTGGACATAATCCAGCCCGACCTCTCGCATGCTGGAGGCATCACCGAGGTCAAGAAGATCGCAGCGATGGCGGAAGCTTACGATGTGGCGCTGGCGCCGCACTGCCCGCTGGGACCGATCGCTCTAGCAGCCTGCCTGAACGTGGACGCTACCTGCTACAACGCAGTGATCCAGGAGCAATCCATAGGCATCCACTACAACGTGGGAAAAGAAGTTCTGGACTACGCACTGAACAGAGACGACTTCAAATTCACCGATGGCTATGTTGATCTGCCGAAGATCCCCGGCATCGGTGTAGAGGTCAACAAAGCCCTGGTACTTGAGGAGAACAAAAGCCCTCACCAGTGGAAGAATCCCGTGTGGAGACACAAGGACGGCTCGGTAGCAGAGTGGTAAATGCGGCTGGGACAAACAAACTAAGACCAACAAAGGAAAGCGATATGAAGACAATAGTGCTTAAATTCGGGGGCACGTCCCTCGCAGACAGCAATCAGATAAAAAAGGCGGCAGACATAGTCAAGAGCGATCCGGCAAGACGTTACGTCGTAGCATCCGCTCCGGGCAAACGTTTCGAAGACGATATCAAGGTGACTGATCTTTTATATTTTTGCTATGACAGAGCGAGGCTCGGTCTGGATTTCGACGAGACTCTCGGTGAGATCGCAGGCAGATTCAGCGAGATCATCAGCGACCTTGAGATAAACTTTGACATAGCACCGGAGATCGATTTGATCAAGAGGAATCTGCAGAATTATCCTTCGAAGAGCTATGCGGCGAGCAGGGGAGAGTATCTCAACTCCAAGATCCTGGCTGCTTATCTTGACTATGATTTCGTGGATCCTTACTACTGCATCAGATTCAAGGCGGACGGAAGCCTTGATGCTGCAGCTACATACGCAGCACTCGAAAATAAACTCGTTCCACTGGAGCATGCTGTGATCGCTGGATTCTACGGCGCAGGGCCCGACGGTAACATAATAACATTCTCCAGAGGCGGTTCGGATATAACGGGGAGCCTTGTAGCCAAGGCGGTAGGAGCCGATATTTATGAGAACTGGACGGACGTTTCAGGACTTCTGGCTGCGGATCCCAGGATCATCGATACGCCGAGAGTGGTGGAATACATCAGTTACCGTGAACTTCGTACGCTTTCATACATGGGGGCGACCGTGCTCCACGCGGACGCACTGCTTCCGGTCAACCAGGCGAAGATCCCGGTGAACATAAGAAATACCAACCGCCCCGAAGATCCGGGCACGATGATCGTGAACGACCTGCCCGCTGAACGCGAGAAGCACACGATCACCGGTGTAGCAGGCCGCAAAGGACTCTCCGTCATCCAGGTCGAAAAGATCATGGTGTCCGACGGAGCAGGCTTCACAGCCGTCATACTTGACATCTTCAAGGCTTACGGCGTTCCTTTCGAGCAGTGCCTCACCGGTATAGATACCGTCACCGTGATCATAAGGGCAGATTATTTCAGAGAGAAGAAAGATCTGCTCTTAAATGCGATAAGAGAGCAGCTTGATCCGGATACTCTCCTTGTAAGGGAGAATCTGGCCATGATCGCAGTGGTCGGTGAGAGCGATGCAGATTATCAGGGTTCCACGGTCACGATCCTCGGCGCGGTCTCTGACAAGGGCATCGAGCTCAACACAATAAACCAAGGCGCAGGCAGCCTGAACCTTATCATTGGTGTCAACGAAAAAGATTATGAAGAGGCCATAAAGGCAGTATATAATTCAATTCAGGGATAGGAAAGAGCGTCCGCAGGACAGTACAGGAATCGGGCAGTGCGCGCATCAAAGACAACGTGTGCTGACCGATGAGCTAACTAAATGGCGCTCTCAGAAGTCAAATATGTCAAGATTCAAAGGAGATGCAATCATATTACTCGCGGCTTTCGTCTACGGAAGCGGACTCGTAGCCCAGTCAGAGGGAAACGTTCTGGGTCCGTGGACTTATACGTCGCTGAGGTTCCTGCTGGGATCGGCGGTGCTTTTGCCCGTCGCTCTTTTGATGAGGAGCCGTAAGACGGCTGAGCAGCGTGAACAGGAGATGAGCCTTAAAGAGATGCTCCCGGGCTGTCTCATTGTAGCTCTGGACCTTGTGGCAATGGTCATCGCCCAGCAAAACGGTCTCCTGTACACTACTGTCGGCAAAGCGGGTTTCATAACGAGCCTTTACGTGATCGGAGTGCCTCTGGCGGGGTTGATCTTTCTGAAGAGAAAGATATCCAGACGCATTCTCATCGCTGCTGTGATCGCCGTCATAGGTTTCTATTTCATAAGCCTTTCAGGTGGTTTCGAAGGGATCAACAAGGGCGATATTATAATGCTGATAGCAGCCCTGACTTGTGTTATCTTCGTTTATCTAATGGAATTCTTTTCCAAAAGGGCGGACGCGTCCACATTCACGATGGTGCAGTTTTTCTTCACGGGCATGTTATGCCTGCCCGGAGCACTCATCTTCGAGGATACGACCTGGTCCATGATAGCTGATGCGGCTCTTCCGATAATCTACGGCGGAGTAGGCATCTGTGCGGCAGGTTATACTCTTCAGATGATAGGTCAGAAGACCGTGCCCTCAGAGCGCGCGACCATCTTGCTGAGCACAGAGTCGCTGTTTTCACTGTTTTCAGGCATGGTGGTTCTCCACGAGATGCTCAGCGTGCGAGAGTTTTTCGGCTGCGCGCTGATCTTCGTGGCTGTGATACTGTCCGAGATAAGAGGAAAGTCGGAAGAATGAGAGATTAGACAGCAGATTTCAGGAACAGCTCAGGCTGTTCTTTTTTTGCAGGATGAAAGGGCGGAGCAACAGCTCGTTGGATATGCAAAGACCCCGCGGGAGAGCGGGGTCATGTAATACATAGAATTGATTTCGGTCGGATCTAGAACCTCAGACTGAGGCAGGTAAGGCTGCCGTCGATCAGTCGGAATTCATTTGTGTCCATGAGAATGATAGGATATCCAAGATCCTCTATGATCTTCTGTGTCTTGGGGAAGCCCTTTGGCACAAGTACCGTTCCGTTGATGTTAAGGCTGTTAACTGCATAGAGTTCATCGGGTTCAACTATGAAGCGGTTGAAGTCCTTGAACTGAGGCTCCTTGTCCATAACTTCAGTAACGAGCATGTTATTGTTTTCGAGATAAATTACGAAATCCTTCAAGTGAAGTCCCTCTGTGACGGGAACTGCAGATGCGGTATAACCGAACTTTTCGACGATGTCTTTAAACTGTCTGAATCCTTCGGAATTGGTTCTGTCGGATTGGCCTACGTAGAAGTGTTTGCCGACAAGCATTACGTCTCCACCTTCCATCGTTCCGGGAGCTTCGATATGGAAGATCTGGTCGTCCGTATAGTATTTTTTGATCGCATCTACGATTTCATACTTCTCGCCGTTTCTGGATTCTCTGGCGGGGTTGGTGATGACTGCGCAGCCATCCATAACAACGGCAGGGTCTTCTACGAAGCATGAGTCGGGATATCTTTCATCGCCTTCGAGCACGAGTACTTCCAGGCCCAGGCTTCTTAATGTCTCAACATAAACTCCGTGCTGAGCGATGGCTTTGTCATAATCGGGGGTGCCTTCGCCAAACTGCGCTGTTGCTATTCCGTTGATGAGCGCGCGGCAGGGCTTTCTGGTGATAGCTCTTGTAAACATTGTAATACCTCCTGTTCTGGTCTCTGAGAATATAATAAGTCAAAACGCGCCATCCGTCAAATGAAAACCTAAGAGTAATTTGTTGGCATTAAACATTTACAAATCGGAGCTTTAGGTATATAATATAGATAAATCCAGAAAAGGAGGTTAATTGATGCTTCAAATCTATAGATGTGAAAAGTGCGGTAATATATTTATCGTAGGATATAAGGGGGCATGCACCCCTCGCTGTTGTGGCGAAGAGATGAAACTGCTCGTGGCTAACACACAGGACGGCGCTTTTGAGAAGCACGTTCCCGTCGCCACGGTCGACGGAGACAAGATCTCCGTTAAGGTGGGAAGCGTAGAGCATCCTATGCTCGAGGCTCACTACATCGCAGCTATCATGCTCGAGACAGACAGAAGTCTCCAGGTTAAGTACATGAGGTGGACAGACAAGCCGGAGGCAGAGTTCATCGTGGCTCCCGGCGAGACACCGGTAAGTGTTTACGAGTACTGCAACCTGCACGGACTTTGGAAGGCTGATCTCTGATCGCTCGAAAAGTTAATATGGCAATATAAGGACTGTCGCATGTAAGTGCGGCAGTTTTTGTATGCGGAGGGGATGGTTTTTGCTTGAAGTTCGGTGAAAATACTGTAAAATACTAATCAAGAGTTATACCATAAAAGTCGGTCAACTGAGGAAGGATCAGCAATGGAAAACTTAAAGGAACAGCTAAATGCGCACATCGATCTTCAGGAACTCATCAGGCTCACTGAGGATATGGTAAGGATGGAGTCCCATTATCATATACAGCAGCAGGAAAAGGCTGTCGCTGAATATATCAGAGAGTATTTTGAAAACCTGGGCATTCCTGCCTATGTCAAGGAAGTTGAGGAGAACCGCCACTATAACGTGGTGGCAACTCTCGACAGCGGGAAGCCTGGAAGGACGCTCATGCTGAACGGCCATATGGATACTGTGCTCGCCTCAGGCATGGAGGATGCTTTCGAGCCGAAGATAGTGGACGGCAGGCTTTACGGAAGAGGGACTTCTGACATGAAGGGGCCTCTGGCATCCGCAATGGTAGCAATGAACGTCCTCAAGGAGACAGACGCCCTGAAGGCAGGTAGAGTTATCTTCACCGGAGTCGCGGACGAAGAGTGGAACAGCATCGGCGCCATAGACATAATAGAAAGCGGGGTAGCAGCCGAAGCGGATGCGGCCATAGTATGCGAGCCAACTGAACTCAGAGTATACAACGAAAACCGTGGCCTTGAATGGTTCAAGTTCACTTTTAAGGGCAAGGCGGTCCACGGCAGTGAGATGCACAAGGGCGTGAACGCCATACTTAAAGCAGTGAAGTTCATCACAGCCATGCAGGAGAAACTGATCCCTGCCACAGAAGCCAAGGGCGGCATCCTGAACGTCGGCGTCATTAAAGGCGGTACCAAGCCGTCGACCGTGGCCGGCGAGTGCGAACTTTATGTAGATAAGAGATACACGACAAGCGAGACCTATGAAAGCATGAGCCGCGAATTCATCGATCTCGTCAGGGAACTTGAGGCGGAGGACCCCGACTTCAAGTGTGAGGTCAAGCCAATGGGTATCGACGAGATGAAAGAAGGCTATGTCCACGGACCGTCGTTTACGGATAAGGATGAGGATATCGTCAGGATAGCCAAAGCCTGCACGGAGGAAGTTACCGGAGAGAGCTTTGAAGCAAAGATGTTCAATGCCTGGGCGGACGCGGGATTATTCTCCACATATTCACATACGCCGGTGATCATACTCGGTCCGGGGATGATAGAATGCTGCCATTCGCTCAGCGAGTATATCCCCGTGGAGCACCTGCCTAAGGCAGCTCTTTTATACGCGCTTACCGCTGTGGAGTTTTGCGCGTGTTGAGCATTATACAACTGATATATAAATAAAAACCCTGTTTTTGGCCCGTAAAAGGCAGTAAAAACAGGGTTCTTTAATTCATTATTTATCAGCGCTGGAAGAGCTTGAGCACTTTATATTTCCATTCATTATCAGGCCCGGTATAAGGGTGCTCTCTCAGAGGAAGGTTGAAGCGCGTGGAACCGGTGAGCACCGTCTGGGGATGCGTGAACTCCCTGAAGCCCCACTCACCGTGGTAAGCGCCTATGCCTGAGTGACCGGTGCCGTTGAAGGGGACGCCCTTGACCATCAGGTGGACGCAGACTTCATTTATGCAGCCACCGCCGTACTGCTGGGTGCTCATGATCTCCTTGGCACGCTTTTTGTCGCGAGTGAATACATAGAAAGCAAGGCCGTGCTCGCGAGAAGCTATGGCTTCGAGCAAAACATCCTCCTCTGACTCTTTATAAGGGACGAGAGGGAGCAGGGGACAAAAGAGCTCGTGTTTGACGATCTCTTCATTGATATCGATAGGACCGATGATGGTAGGCTCGAACCTGAGAGTATCTGGATCGCCTAGACCTCCGTAAAGTATCCTGTCGGAGTGTTTTTCGGCCAGAGCCTCGCATTTATCAAAGGCGGCGCGGTTTATCAAATGAGGGTATTCAGGATTCTCAAGAGCATTGCCTATCTGTCGATCGAATTCCGACCTCAGACAGTCGACAAACTCTTCATATATAGTCTCTTCTACAGCGACCTGATTGACGTTAATGCAGATCTGGCCGCTGTTCATGATCTTGAAAAAGGCTATCTTGCGGGCGGCATCTTCAAGGTCGGCGTCATGTCTGACTATGGCCCAGTTTCCGGTCTCGCCGCCCAGCTCGAGAGCAACGGGTGTGAGATTCTTCGATGCCATCTCCATTACGTGTGAGCCTACCGCAGGAGAGCCGGTGTAGAATATCTTGTTGAAGCGTTCGCTAAGACACATGTCGGCAACGTCGTGGCCGCCGTCGACAACTGCTACGTATTTCTCGGGGAAGGTCTCAGATACGAGTTTCCTGAGAGCCCGGGTGCTGGCCGGCGATTTGGAGCTGGCCTTGATGACGCACGTGTTGCCGCCGGCCAATGCGGCCGTGAGCGGTCCGAGCGCGAGCAGCACCGGGAAGTTAAAAGGACTGATGATCAGCGTCGTGCCGTAAGGCATCTTGTAGACATGCGTGAAGATGCTCGGGAAGCAGGCCGGGCCGCTCAGATGGAGTTCGGGACGTGACCAGCGGCGAAGTCCCGCGATCGTCTCATTTATCTCCATGATCAGGCTACCCACGTCCGCGAGATAGGCCTCAGCCTCACAGCGGCCTAGATCCTCACAGATGGCGTTCACCAGATCGTCCTCATATATCCTCACAGCGGTCTTAAGCCGCTTCAGTTGTTTTATCCTCCAGTTCACGTCGAGAGTCTCATTGGTCCTGAAATATTTTTGCTGTTTTGTAACAAGCTCATGTATCATTTCCTGTGTCCACATGGCACACCTCCGCACATATATGGCAGCTCCGGGCATTCACGTCGATGAGATCTCCGACTTCAAGGCCTTGTTCCAGACGAAGCCCAGTGCTTGATATCTTATACTTTTCTTATCTGGATTATACCTCTCAAAAAACTCCGTTACAAGCGATTTTGCAGTAGACGACTGCGCTTTAACATGTTATAATAATTGTACTATAGTATAAAAATAAACACAAGTACATTATTTGAAAGGAGCCATTTATGGCCGAAAACAATAAAAACGCAGCGCTCGAAAACGCGCCAGATCAGAAGCTTACGAAGAAAGAGAACGCCACGCAGGTCATCAAATTCACCTTGTTCTCGATCTCGGCGGGGATCATCGAGACGATCACCTTTACGCTTTTGAACGAAGTATTCCATCTGCCATACATGCCGTGCTATCTGACTGCACTGATACTCTCGGTAATATGGAATTTCACGCTGAATCGCGAATTCACGTTCAAGTCAGCCAACAACGTACCGGTGGCCATGATGAAAGTCGCCTGTTTCTATCTGGTATTCACGCCGCTAAGCACTTGGTGGGGGACGGCTCTCACCGATGCAGGCTGGAACGAGTACATCGTGCTTTTCGGCACCATGGCGGTGAACCTAACTACGGAATTTCTATACGACAGGTTTTTCGTGTTCAGAGGAACGATGAATACTAATAAGCGCGCTCAGAGGAGCAGGGAGGTCAATGATGACAGAGCTTAACATAAAAAAACATCCTTCTAAGAAGGAACGCACCAAAAATAAGATAATGCATATCGCCAAGGGACTTTTCGAAGAGTACGGCAATGAGAACGTAAACTTCCAGATGATAGCTGACAAGGCTGACATGTGCCGTACCACAGTATTCAATCACTTCGGCAGCATGGAGGATCTGCTGGTAGCGCTTACGGCGCAGGAGATAGAGGACGTATGGGAGATCGTAGACAGCAAAGGTCTTAAAGGCAAAGACCTGATATACGGTCTGTTCGACAAGTTCCTTGAAGATACGTGCTGCTATCCGTATTTCGCCGGAAGGATCACTGCTCGTGTGGTCCTGTCAGGAACAGAGGAGAATCCTGTGAAGTATCTTGAGAAGATCATCATGGAAGCTCTCGAGTACGAGGGCTATGACGATCCTCTGACAGGCGCGATGCTGATCGAGGGCGTGTATTTCGGCCTGACCGCTCACTATTATGTAAACGGCAAAATATTCGATCCGGAGACTCTCAAAGCAGAGGCTCACGAACAGATAGGCAGGATCCTGGGAGGTAAGAAATGAATAATTGCGGAATAAGCAGATGGGATGATCCGGATAAGATCAACTCAGCTCTCAAAGCGCTGACCCGGGAGCCCATCTGGGAAGTGAACGATGAGTATTATGAGAACGTGATCCTCAAATATTATGAGGAAAAGTGCAGCCGATCCAAAGCGATCTTCGAAGAAGCGAAAGACTACATACCGGGCGGTGTGCAGCACAATCTGGCTTTTAACAAGCCTTTCCCTGTAGCCTTCAGAAAGGCCGAGGGAGCCTACCTCTATGACGAGGACGGAAATCGCTATATAGACTTCCTTCAGGCCGGAGGGCCAACTATACTGGGAAGCAACTATAAGCCCGTGAGAGAGGCTGTTTACGGCCTTCTCGAGGATTGTGGACCGGTGACTGGACTCCTTCACGAAGCGGAGCTTCTGATAGCGAAGGAGATCAACAGGCACATGCCAAATGTGGAGATGTTCAGGATGCTCGGTTCAGGCACCGAATCCGTCATGGCAGCCATCAGGATCGCCAGGATCGCAACCGGCAAAAAACGCGTCATAAAGATCGGCGGAGCCTATCACGGCTGGTCTGATCAGATGGTCTACGGACTTAAGATACCGGGAAGCAGAGGGCTGCTGGAATCTCACGGCATCCCAGGAAGCGCCTACAAAAGGACCGACGAGGTGAGACCTAACGATCTCAACATGCTGGAAGGTATGCTTCGCCTGAACAAGGCGAGGGGCGGTACTGCAGCTGTCATAGTAGAGCCTGTAGGACCCGAAAGCGGTACCAGACCTGTTGCAAAGGAATACAACAAGGGAGTTCGCGAACTCTGTGATAAGTACGGCGCGCTTCTGATATTCGACGAAGTCGTTACCGGCTTCCGCGTGGCTCTCGGAGGAGCTCAGGAATATTTCGGCGTAGTGCCGGATCTGACCGTCTTCGGCAAGATCGTAGCCGGGGGTTACCCCCAGGCCGGCGGCGTCGGAGGCAAGCGAGAGTATGTACAGTTGATGGCCGCCGGCCTTGCCACAGGCAAGCACAGAGCTTACGTGGGAGGGACGCTCGCGGCGAACCCGCTGTCCGCTCTGGCGGGCTATACAGCCATAAAAGAGATCGCCCGCACCAATGCCTGCGAGATAGCCGGACGCGCCGGCGACAGGCTGGCGGACGGTCTTAAGGAGAGCATAGGCCGGCGCGGCCTGCCGTTCGTGGTTTACAACCAGGGGAGCATCGTCCATCTGGAGTGCACAGGTGCCATGAGCTTCGACTTCTCGTCGTACTTCATGCCTAAGTCGGCTCTGGGCCTTCTTAAGAACAAGGACATGATGTATGAGCGCAAAGACTCGATGGAGCGTATGGGCGCAGCCTACATGGCAAACGGCCTCGTGACACTGGCAGGAAGCCGTCTCTACACTTCGATGGCAGACACGGATGAGATAATAGACGAAGCTCTCGACCGCTTCGACCGGGTATTCAGCCAGGTCGTCAGGACGGGCAAAGGTCTGAAATAGGAGGATAACGATACCGGAAATGAACGACAACAAATGCGAAAGTACTAAATACATCCTGGCCCACGACATGGGCACGAGCTCTGACAAGGCTGTCCTTGTGGACTTCGGAGGAAACATCATAGCAACGGCAGTGGAGCCTTATCCGACTTATTACCCTGAACCGGCCTGGGTGGAGCAGGATCCTGAAGACTATTATCAGGCTGTGGCCGGGGCGAGCAGAGCGATCATAGAGAAGACCGGCATTGATCCCAGCAGTGTCAAGGGCATAGTCTTCAGCACTCAGGCGCAGGGGGTGATACCTGTGGACAAGGAGGGGAAACCTCTCTATAACAATATTACCTGGGTGGATGGACGCGCAGAAAAGCAGGCCCAGAGCATCATGAAGAAGCTCGGTGGTAAGAGGGTCTTCACCATGGTCGCGGGAACGCCCATCATGGGTAAGGACTGCATAGCCAAGATCATCTGGCTCAAGGAAGAACGCAGGGATATTTATAAGAAAACATATAAGATCCTCGACGTTAACGGATACCTGAAGTTCCGTCTTACAGGACGCATGGTGACGGAGCTTTCAGGCGCGTCTTCATACGGCCTGGACCTAAAGAAAAAAGAATGGCTCGGTGTGATGAAGCTGACTGGGATAGACATGAGGAAACTCCCGCCTCTGGTAAAAAGTACGGACATAGTAGGAGGACTGACAGCTGACGCAGCCGCCGCCATGGGGCTTAACGAAGGCACGCCTGTCCTCGGCGGCTGCGATGACGTCCAGGCCGCCGCCGTCGGATCCGGCATGGTGGGGGACGGAGACGTTCATATCTATCTGGGGACTTCGGCCTGGGCGGCGGCGGCCAGCCGGACGCATGACAAGTTCATGCACGGCGCTGCGGCCATACAGAGCGCGGATCCGGAGATGAATCTGATAGCGGGCATCACTGAATCCGCAGGAGCTAACATACAATGGCTCCAGGAACAGTTTTTTGCGAGAGAGAAAGAAGAGTACGGCGACGGTATCTTTGCATATATGGACGATGTCATAAAGAAGATCCCGCCAGGATCCGACCACCTGATCTGCACGCCGTGGATGTTGGGCGAGCGCTGCCCGGTCTCGACCACCACGACGCGCGCGACGCTTTTTAACATCAGTATGGTCCATACGAGGGAGCATTTGATGAGGGCTGTCTACGAGGGCATCGGCTACAATCTCCGCTGGATACTCGAGAATTATCAGGCGGACTACGGTTTCAACTGCGACAATTTCAGGATAATCGGCGGAGGAGCTCTGGACGACGCGTGGATGCAGATCATAGCTGACATCACGGGCAAGAGTTTCGATGTGGTGCGCGATCCTCGTAACGCTGGCGCAGTAGGCGCAGCCATAGTGGCGATGATAGGTCTGGGAGAGCTTCCCGACTTCAGCGCTGCCAAGGATTTCGTAAGGATCGAACGCTCATATTCGCCTGATCCTGCTAACAGAGCGATCTACGACGAGCTTTTCGACAGTTACAAGGATGTATACAACTCGCTTAAGGACGCCTACGTCAAGGCCAATGGGCGCAGATTCAAAGGAGAGGAGTAGTGCTGCGATGGCAGATATTTACGAACTCATGAAAAAATACGGCGCGCTAATGTCCTCTCAGGACTATCCGGTGGGGGAGAGCGCGAAGATGATACTTGAGACGCCTGACGGAGTTTACGAGACGTCTGAAGGCGCTGATATGGCTGATCTGAAGGAGGAGGATATCCGACTGATCGAGTCGGGCAGCCTGCCGGTCAAAGCAGACGGTATCAAGGCCATAGTCTATTCGGAAACACCTTACAGCATGCAGTGCCTGAGGGAAGGCAGGAGCTTCAGGGCGAGTCTGGACGATACCGCGCAGATCATAGGGCCTGAAGTTAAGATCGCCAGACTGGGCCGGAGTGAGACTATAGATAGGCTGACTCTGATGCGCGCGCTCAAGTCGAGCGTAGGCTGTCTCGTGGACACAGGCATCAGGAGGAATGGACTGCCGCTGGGTTACACCGTTACAATGGGCCGCACGCTTTACGAAGCAGTCATTGCGATGACGGTCCTCGAGAAGGCCGCAGAAGTGACGATCCTCGCGGATCGAATAGGAGGCGCTAAGCCGCTTGCCCGCTTGGAAGCGCGCATAATGCGTGACGTATATAAGAAAAAATACTCCGTTCAGGAGGAGGCGATCAGGAGCAGGGAAGAAGGCGTATCAGACGCTGAGGCGTTCTCTGATGCAGAAACTGAAGATAATGCAGCTGCTGATACTGAAGTCGCGATCAAAGAGAAGTCGTATCCTCCGCGTGAGGCAGAGCTGCGCGAAGCGCTTGCCGAATACGGCAGACGTCTGGTCGAGACCGGTCTGGTGCAGGGCACCTGGGGCAACATCTCCGTAAGACTCGATGATATGCACATGCTGGTGACCCCTTCAGGACTGGACTATATGCGACTTGGGCCTGACGATATGGTCAGGGTGGAGATCGCCACGCTGAACTATGAGGGCAGTCTCAAGCCGACGTCAGAGAAAGGTCTGCATGCCGAGATCTATAAGCGCCGCCCGGACGTTGGAGCGGTCATACACACGCATTCCAAGTATCTGAGCGTTTTCGCTGCAGCTGAAGAGGATATGCCTGTACTCAGTGAGCACATGGACGTATTCGGTACGAAAGTCAAGCTTGCCGCTTACGGCATCCCGGGCAGCAAAAAACTGATGACAAACACTGCATCCGCCTTAGGATCAAACTTCGGAGTCATCATGGCTCATCACGGTATGGCTGCCTGCGGGAAGGATCTGGAGACAGCCTTCGAAAACTGCCGTAAACTTGAAGAGAACGGCAGGGCTTACCTTGATTCGGGCAGGGACGCCGGATGATGCGTATGTTTGAAATACGCTCGATAGTAAGCAGAGGATCAAGCCGCTTTTGAAAAGCGGCTTTTTGATTGTGTCTGCTCGATCCAGCGCGGTTTGCAAAATTATTGCAGTTTGGAATATTTTGCGGTATAATATATATTACGAAAATATGGACTTTTTGAGGAATTGATATGAAAAAGCAGATCCCAAGATTAATGATAGCGGCCACGGGCAGCGGCTCAGGTAAGACCACCGTAACTTGTGCGCTCCTTAAAGCACTGATGGATGAGGGTAGTAAGCCCACGTCCTGCAAATGTGGTCCGGACTATATCGACACGATGTTCCATTCGAGTGTCATAGGTGCGCCTTCAACTAACCTGGATCTGTATTTTTTTGATGAAGAGACTGCGAAGTATCTTCTCGCTGAAAACGCTGAGAAAGGCGATATAACGGTTATCGAGGGCGTCATGGGCTATTATGACGGCCTTGGCATAGATTCGACGGAGGCCAGCAGCTATCACGTGGCTAAGGTGACCCAGACGCCGGTGATCCTTGTGATAAACTCGAGAGGCGCGGCTCTTTCTGTACTTGCCACGATCAAGGGATTCAAAGAATTCAGGGTCGACAGCAATATACGCGGTGTCATCCTGAACAACTGCACCGCATCGACCTATGAGATCCTTAAAAAAGAGATCGAAAGAGAGTTCGGAGGCAGGATCAGACCTCTCGGCTATATGCCGCGCATGACAGACTGTGAGATCGAAAGCAGGCACTTGGGACTTGTTACCGCTCAGGAGATATATGATCTGAACGACAAGCTGGACAGGCTTATGAGGCAGGCTGAGGAGAGTCTGGACATAAGCGGCATACTGGAAGTGGCCACAGAAGCACCTGAAATGGAGTTCCGTGAGCCTGAGATAGAGCCTTTCGACGATGTTATAAGGATAGGCATAGCGAGGGACAAAGCTTTCTGCTTCTATTATGAGGATAGCCTGGAGCTTCTCCGAAGATTAGGTGCGGAGCTGGTGGACTTCAGTCCCTTGGATGATCAGATTCTTCCCGAGGGACTGGACGGCTTGTATCTTGGAGGAGGCTATCCGGAGCTTTATGCCGGGGCTCTCAGTGAAAACGAGTCGATGAAGTCTTCGGTAAAGGATGCTTTAGCGGGAGGTATTCCGACCATCGCGGAATGCGGGGGTTTCATGTATCTCACGGAAGCGATCGCAGGCCATCCGATGGTAGGCACGCTTCCGGGCGAGTGCACGGACAGGAGCAAACTCATGCGCTTCGGCTATGTAACGATCCGCGCTGAAAAAGATAATATGCTGATGCAAGAAGGCCACGAGATACCGGCACACGAGTTCCATCACTGGGACTGCACGGAGAACGGTTCTGACTTCACAGCGATCAAGAGGAACGGCCGTACCTGGGAGGCAGTCACGGCGAACGATCACTTATATGCAGGCTTCCCGCATTTCAACTTCTGGACGGATCCTGAGGTCGCGAAGAACTTTTACAGGGCCTGTCTGAAATATAAGGGACTTTGATACTCATCAGCCATGCCGATACATGCATACGGTAAATCACAAGAGGAGACTGGGAAATGATAGAAAACATCAGACCAATGGACATAGAAAAACGCAGCTTCGAGATCATTACTGAACTCCTGGGCAACAGGAAATTCCCAGAAGATCAGGACTCGATCATTAAACGCGTCATACACACTTCAGCAGACTTTGACTATGCTGATAATCTGAAGTTCAGTGATGATGCGGTGGAGAAGGGGCTGCAGGCCCTGAGAGCAGGCTGTGACATAGTGACGGATACCAATATGGCTAAGGCAGGTATCAACAAGGGTATCCTGGCATCACTTGGCGGAGAGGTACACTGCTTTATGGCAGATCCTGACGTGGCGGCGGAAGCCAGAGAAAGAGGCGTGACGCGAGCCATGGTATCTATGGAAAAGGCCTCCAGACTGGATAAACCGGTAATTTTCGCCATCGGGAACGCTCCTACAGCGCTCATTCGCATCCATGAGATGATCGGAACAGGCGAATTGAAGCCTGCGCTGGTAGTCGGAGTACCCGTTGGCTTTGTAAACGTGGTGGAATCAAAGGAACTTATAATGGTTGACGATATACCTTATATCGTCGCCAAAGGGCGCAAAGGCGGTTCCAATATAGCTGCGGCCATAATCAATGCGCTCTTGTATAAAATAAAGAGATAAAAATGCTTTTGCGCGGAGCCTTGAGTGCTCTGCGGAATGATTAACAGGCAAGAAGAGAGAATGAAAGAATACGTGACCGTCGACGGCAAGGAACTCAGGCTGGGTTACACCACCGGAAGCTGCGCTGCGGCTGCCTCCAAGGCGGCTGCCATAATGCTGCTTACCGGTAGAAGGGTCGAGCAGATCAGACTGCTCACTCCCAAGGGAATAGAGCTGGATCTTCAGGTCGAGGACATCACAATTGAAAATGACGAGACTTCAGGGAAGGCGATAAGCGTCAGCTGCGCGATACGCAAGGATTCCGGAGACGATCCGGACGTGACGAACGGAGCGCTTGTCTATTCGAAGGTCAGCTTGATCGATGAGCCTGATCTTATAGAGATAGACGGCGGATATGGCGTAGGCCGTGTGACCAAGCCTGGGCTTGACCAACCGGTGGGAAATGCAGCTATCAATTCAACTCCGCGTGCAATGATCAGAGAGAACCTTCTCGAAGTAATGGAGATGACAGCCTATGACGGCGGACTCAAGGTAATTATAAGCATACCGAAGGGTGTCGAACTGGCTAAAAAGACCTTCAATCCGCGCCTAGGTATAGAGGGCGGCATTTCTGTTATCGGTACTACCGGTATCGTTGAGCCGATGAGCGAGAAGGCTCTGACGGACACGATATTCGTGGAACTCAAACAGAGACACGAGCTCGGTTACGAATACGTGCTTCTGACACCCGGAAATTACGGCTCTGACTTCATAAGAGACGGCCTGAAACTTGATCCTGAAAGCGCTGTACAGACGTCGAACTTCATCGGCGACAGCCTTGATTACTGTGTGAAGCTGGGCTTCAAAGGCGCACTTCTGATAGGACATATAGGCAAGCTCGTAAAGATCGCAGGGAACATGATGAATACTCACTCCAAATACGGCGACTGCCGCATGGAGATAATCGGTTCGGCTGCGGCGGTCTGCGGCATAAGACCTGAGACCGCAGAATATATTTTGGGCTGCGCAGCCTGTGACGAGGCCGTACGTGTCCTCAGGGAAGAGGGCCTGGATGAGCCAACGCTCAGACTGATATCCGCTAGGATCGGTTCCAATCTTGAGAATCGCGTGCTCAAGGCCTGCTCTGACGATCAGACTTTTGAAATCGGCGCGATAATGTTCTCCAAAGAATACGGCATTCTCGGAGAGACAGATCAGGCGGAGGATCTTTTGAAGAAGATCATAGAGCAGGATATAAGCGCTTAGGACTAAACAGCAAAAATAACAGATCAGGCCTAAATCTATAACTTTGATCCCCAATTAAAATATAGAATACGGAGGAAAGAACATGATCCATTTCGTAGGCGCGGGTTCCGGCGCGACAGACCTAATAACGGTAAGAGGAGCCAAGCTGCTCCAGTCGGCAGACGTGGTGATCTACGCGGGTTCCCTCGTGAACCCCGAACTCCTCAAATATACCAGAGAGGACTGCAAAATATATAATTCGGCGGAGATGACTCTCGAAGAGGTCATCGAAGCGATCAAAGAAGCTGAAGCGCTGGGGCTGACCACGGTCCGCCTCCACACCGGCGATTCAAGCATATACGGCGCCGTCAGAGAACAGTTCGACGAACTGGACGAACTGGGCTTCGAGTACGACGTGACGCCCGGCGTGTCGGCGTTTTGCGGCGCGGCCAGCTCGCTCAAAGCCGAGTACACGCTCCCCGGCGTCAGCCAGACAGTCATCATAACCAGGGCAGAGGGCAGGACGCCTGTGCCCGAGAAGGAGAGCATACGCTCGCTGGCCGCTCACAGGGCGACCATGGTGCTTTTCCTGAGCACATCGCTTACTGAGAAGCTTCAGGCAGATCTCATCGGGGGCGGCTACCCTGAGGATACTCCCGCGGCCATCGTATACAAGGCGACCTGGCCCGAGGAAAGGATCTTCAGATGCACGCTTAAAGATCTTGACAGGACGGTCAAGGATAACGGCCTTACCAAGACCTCACTCATAATAGTCGGAGGCTGTATGGGCGACGAGTATATGAGATCTCTTTTGTATCACCCTCATTTCACCACTGAATTCAGACAAGGTACGGACGAATGAAGACAGCGATTTTTTGCTATAGTCTGAAGGGCAAAGAGACCGCCCTTAAGGCAGCTGATATCATCGCAAAAGAATATGGGGCAGAGCCGGAACTTTTCGCTCCTGAAAGGATGGCAGACGGAGGATTCGGTGCTATACCCAGACCTTCGGGGGACTTTTACGGCGGTCATTTCAGAGAAAAGGAACTGCTGATATCTGTGGGTTCCGTCGGGATCTGCGTGAGGCACATCGCGCCTTATCTAAGGACGAAGGTCACCGATCCCGCGGTCATCGTGATCGATGAGCTGGGAGAGCATGTGATACCCGTGCTTTCAGGCCATATCGGAGGCGCCAACCGCATTTCGAAGGCTCTGGCAGAAGCGCTTGACGGCGAGGCTGTCATCACTACCGCTACAGACCTTAACGGACGGTTCGCAGTGGATGAGTGGGCTGCGCGAAACGGCATGGTCATTTCGAGCATGAAACTCGCCAAGGATTATGCCGCTGCTATCTTAGAGAGGGACCTGCCGCTCAAGTCAGACTTCCCGATCAAGGGAAGCCTGCCGCCCGGGACAAAGGAGATATCCCTCGCGGATCTTCCTTATCCTGAGGGCACCATAGGCCTGTACATAACATGGACCACGCAGGAGCCTTATGACAGGACTTTGAGGCTCGTCCCCAAGAGCCTTGTTCTCGGAATTGGCTGCAGGAGAGGAACTACTGAAGAGACCATAGAGCAGGCGGTTAGGACCGTGCTCGATGAGAACCTGATCGACAGAAGAGCGATCGCTTCAGTCGCGAGCATCGACCTCAAAAAAGACGAAGGAGGACTTCTGTCTTACTGCAGGAAACTGGGCATAGAGCCTGAATTTTATACAGCCGATGATCTGAAAGCGGTCGAAGGGAACTTCACGCGTTCAGACTTCGTCGAGGGCATCACCGGCGTGGACAACGTCTGCGAGAGGGCTGCTCTCATAAATGCGGACAAACTGATCGTTAAGAAGACAGCCAGGGACGGAGTGACCGTAGCTGTAGCAGTCAAGAATATGGAGGTTGGTTTTGAGTAAACTTTATGTTGTGGGCATTGGCCCCGGAGACTATGACAATATGACAGTCAGGGCGGACAGAGCCCTTCAGGATTCAGACGTTATCATAGGTTACACGGTGTACGTGGATCTGGTTAAGGACAGATATCCCGACAAGGAGTTCATGACAACACCGATGACAAAGGAAGCAGTAAGATGTCAGATGGCCATAGACTGCGCCTTAAGCGGCAGGACCACGGCCATGATATGCTCAGGAGATTCGGGCATCTATGGCATGGCAGCCCTTGTATATGAGATAAGAGGGGAAGCTTCGGTGCCTGAGATCGAGGTGATCCCGGGGCTCACAGCTGCTGCAAGCGGAGCGTCCATACTCGGAGCGCCGCTCACGCACGATTTCGCTGTGATAAGCTTATCGGACAGACTGACTTCATGGGAGAAGATAGAGGAAAGGCTGAGAGCGGCTTCAGCAGCCGACCTTTCGATAGTCCTTTACAACCCCGTGAGCAAAGGCCGTCCGGACCACTTAAGGAGAGCCTGCGGTATCATGCTCGAGAACCTGCCTTCTGACAGGCTTTGCGGTATAGCGAGGAACATAGGAAGAGAGGGCGAGAGCACGAGGATACTTACCCTAGGGGAACTGAGAGACGCTGAGTGCGATATGTTTTGCACGATTTTCATAGGAAACGCCATGACCAAGGTGATCGGCGGCAAACTGGTCACACCGAGAGGTTACAGAGAGGTTTGATATGTCAGATAAGATCTGCGTTTTCGCAGGAACCAGAGACGGAAGGGAGCTTGCGGAGCTGATGGCTTCAGCGGGACTTGACGTCACAGCCTGCGCGGCAACTGAATACGGCGGAGAGCTGCTGGAAGGATCCGAGAAGCTCAAAGTAAGGACCGGCAGGATGGAAGAGGATGAAATGGAAGCTTTCCTTAAAGGAGAGGGCTTCAGCCTCGTGATCGACGCGACTCATCCTTATGCCGCGCTCGTAACGAAGAACATCAGGGCTGCTGCCGAAAAGGCAGGGGCAGAATACCAGAGGCTCATCAGGGCGCAGGGCAGCATACCGGGCGAGGCTGTTTACGTGGAAGATACGGCAGAAGCCGTGGAATATCTTAAGGGCGTTGAGGGAAACGTCCTCCTCACGACGGGAAGCAAAGAACTTCAGGCCTACAGCGCGGTGCCGGGCTTCGGTGAGCGTTTCTGGGCGAGGGTGCTTCCTCTCGAGAGTTCGCTCAGACAGGCTGAGGAGGCGGGACTTCCTGCGGGCAGGATAATCGCCATGCAGGGACCTTTCACCAGAGAGATCAACGCTGCGATGCTCAGAATGACAGGCGCCAGATATATGGTAACCAAGATGTCCGGTTCTATAGGTGGTTTTACCGAAAAGATGGAAGCCGCGGAGGACTGCGGAGTGACTTCTGTAGTAGTGGGCAGACCGCCTGAAGAGGATGGGGTGGACTTCTGTGAGTTCATGGCTCTTCTTAAAGAAAGATACGGCCTTGAAACCGAGCGCTGCATTACGATAGCAGGCATCGGCATGGGCACGATGAGATCGATGACAGATGAGGTCAGACAGGCCATCATCGATTCCGACTGTCTGATCGGAGCGGGTAGGATGCTCGACACGGCAGCTGAATACGGCAAGCCGTCATTCAAGGCGATCGCTCCCGAAGCCATAAGAGACGCCATCGTACAGCATCCCGAATACGCCAAAGTATGCGTACTCATGTCCGGGGACACCGGCTTTTTCTCCGGCACTAAGAAGCTCGCGCCGCTCCTTAAGGAATCAGGCATGAAGGTCACGATCCTTCCGGGTCTGAGCTCGATGTCATATCTCGCAGCCAAGACAGGCGAGTCATACGACGACGCTAAGATGGTCAGCCTGCACGGGAGGACCGGCAACATTGCGGCTGACGTGAGAAACAGCACGAAGGTGCTTTGCCTTGTAGGCGGTGAAGACGGCACTTCCGAACTAATAAACACACTTGTCAGATCCGGCCTCGGAGACGTCACGGTCTACGTGGGAGAGAGGCTTGGATATGATGACGAAAAGATAACAAGTGGCAGGGCAGCTGAACTAGCAGGTAAGGATTTCGATAGCCTAAGCGCAGTGATGATAGTTAATCCTGCTGCGGGCACAGGCCTTCGTTTCGGCTTCCCTGATAAGGCTTTCATACGCGGAGGAGACGCGGAGGGAGTAGTCCCGATGACTAAGAGCGAGGTGAGGGCAGCGGTGCTCTCCAAACTTCAGCTGAACGATCATTCGGACTGCTGGGACATAGGCGCGGGCACAGGTTCCGTGTCGATCGAGATGGCTCTTAATGCGCCTTATGGCACGACCTACGCTATCGAAAAGAAAGAGAAAGCCCTTGAACTCTTAAGAGAAAATGTCGTTAAGTTCTGCGCCGGTAACGTCGAGGTAGTGCCGGGAACGGCGCCTGAAGCCCTCGAAGGTCTGCCTTCGCCGACTCATGTTTTCATCGGCGGAAGTTCCGGAAACATGAAGGAGATACTGGATCTTATCCTTATGAAGAATACGAACGCCAGGATAGTCGCCTGCGCGGTATCTCTGGAGACCGTAGGTGAGCTTGCAGGGCTTATAAAGAATTATGATTTTGACGATAAGGAAGTGGTCTGCCTGAACGTGGCGAGAGCCAGAGAGATAGGCAACTACAATCTTATGACCGGGCAGAACCCGATATATATCTTTACGATGCAGAAACTGCCTGCCGAAGCGGCGGGCGTAACCTTGGAGACAGGGGAGGACGGCAGATGCTGATCTCACTTGTGGCAGTAGTTATAGGTTTCGGCATAGACCTTGTCCTGGGCGATCCGAGATCCATCCCTCATCCGGTGGTGCTGATCGGTAAACTCATAGACTTTCTGGATAAGACGCTGAGACGTGTATTCCCGAAGACAGCCGGAGGAGAGAATCTCGCCGGGTTGGTGCTTTGGGTGATCGTCTGTGTGGTGTCTTTTGGCGTGCCGTGGGCGATTCTAAAGCTTGCAGGTTTAGTGAGCCCATGGCTCAGACTCGTGATCGAGAGCATCATGTGCTGGCAGATACTCGCTACTAAGTCGCTCAGGACCGAGAGCATGAAGGTCTGCGATGCCCTGAAATACGAGGGGCTTGAGGCAGGCAGAAAGGCAGTTGCCATGATAGTCGGACGCGACACAGAAAGCCTCGATGAGCCCGGTGTCATCAAAGCGACGATCGAGACCGTGGCCGAGAATTCTTCGGACGGAGTCGTGGCGCCAATGCTATACGCGATGATTGGCGGCGCACCGCTCGGAATGCTCTATAAAGCCGTGAACACCATGGACTCTATGCTGGGCTATGTGGAGGAACCATACAAGAATATAGGTCTCGTTCCGGCCAAGATGGACGACGTATTCAACTTCGTACCGGCCAGGCTTTCGGCATTCCTTATGCTAGCTGCGGGCTGGTTCATGAGGCTTGACGTTAAAAACGGCTGGGAGATCTTCAAACGCGACAGATATAAACACGCCAGTCCGAATTCAGCGCAGACCGAAAGCTGCCTGGCCGGGCTTTTCCAGGTGAGACTTGCCGGAGACGCTTGGTATCACGGCGTCCTCCATAAAAAAGAATTCATCGGTGACGACCTCAGACCGGTAGTTCTCGACGACATACCGCTCGCGTGCAATCTGATGTACGTCATGGCCGGGCTTGCACTTCTGGTCTTCGGCGTGGTGAAGGTCGCTGTGCTGGTGGCGATGTGAACGGCGTAGCGTAGATCATTAAACTTAACAACAAAAAACAGGAGCAGCAGATGCTTTATAAAAGCAAAAATCCGCATGGCGGAGACATATATGAAGGCGGGATAAGATTGGATTTCTCTGCGAACACCAACCCGATGGGCACTCCAGACAGTGTGGTGAATGCGGCAGCTGCAGCGCTTAAGTCCGCGGATCGTTATCCGGATCCATACGCCAGGGAGTTGATAAGGGCGATCGCAGATTATCACGAAGTGCCTGAGGACTATGTGCTCGCGGGAGCAGGAGCTGCCGAGATGATATATTCTTATTGTCTGGCAGGTGGCTTCAGGAAGGCCATGATGCCTGTGCCCACCTTCTCTGAATACGAGCTTGCCTTAAGGGCGGCGGGCACGACGGAGATCATACACGAGATCACTTCAGAAAAATACGACTTTGAGTTATCGTCTGGGATCACTTTCGATATGATAAAGGAGCTTCCGGACGTCGTATTCATCTGTAATCCCAATAACCCGACAGGCAAGCTGGCTGATCCCGCGTTCATAAGGGAGATCGTCGGCATTTCGAAAAAGATGGGCGTGAGAGTTTTCCTCGACGAGTGCTTCATAGAACTTGCCGGAGGCGAGAGCATGACTCATTATCTTGACCAGCATCCCAACCTCACGATACTAAGGGCTTTCACCAAGAACTACGGCATGGCCGGACTAAGGCTGGGGTATGTGCTGTCATCTGACAGCGGCTTTCTCGGAGCTATGGCATCCAAGGTGCAGCCATGGAACATATCCACGCCTGCTCAGGCCGCGGGAGTGCAGGCTCTCAAAGAAAAAGACTTCATCAGAGAGAGCGTCGCGCTTATAAAAACAGAGCGTGAGTATCTGACGGCAGGCCTCCGGGAACTGGGTCTGAGAGTCGTAGACTCGGACGTGAATTTTTTGCTCTTCAAGGGCCCGGTTGATCTGGCGGAAAGGATGAAGAGGGAAGGTATACTCATCAGGAATTGTGATAATTACGCGGGGCTCGAGCCGGGCTGGTTCCGGATAGCCGTGAAACTCCGCTATGAGAACGAGGAACTGCTCAGGACCTTGAAGTCGGTCCTCGAAGAATAGAAGAACTGCTCGGAGCAGCTTAGTGAGCTCCGGGAAAGGAACAGAAATGGCAAAGAACATCATGATCCAGGGCACCATGTCAAACGTGGGCAAGAGCCTCCTTGCGGCCGGACTTTGCAGGATCTTCAGACAGGATGGCTATAAGGTGGCGCCTTTCAAGTCCCAGAACATGGCTCTGAATTCCTTCATTACGAAGGACGGATCCGAGATGGGCAGGGCGCAGGTCGTCCAGGCTGAAGCCGCAGGGATCGACCCGGACGTCAGGATGAATCCCATCCTGCTGAAGCCAACCACAGACGTTGGCTCACAGGTAATCGTCCTCGGACAGGTCATGGGCAACATGAATGCCGTGGAATACTACAAGCATAAGCGCGAACTCGTGCCTTATGTGATGAAGGCGTATAACGAGCTTGCGGCAGAAAATGACATAATCGTGATCGAAGGCGCCGGAAGCCCGGCGGAGATCAACCTCAAGCAGGAGGACATAGTGAACATGGGCTTCGCGAAGATGGTGAACGCGCCGGTGCTCCTCGCGGGAGACATCGACAGAGGAGGCGTCTTCGCACAGCTTTACGGCACGGTCGAGCTTCTGGAGCCCGATGAGAAGAAACTCATCAAGGGCACGATCGTGAACAAGTTCAGGGGCGACAAAGCCATATTGGAGCCGGGACTCAAACTGCTCGAAGAGCTCTGCGGAGTGCCTGTAGCCGGCGTCATCCCTTATCTTCATCTCGACATATCCGGCGGATTTCGTTCCGATTCTTGAGAAGACCGGCCATGTTACGGATCTCGACTTCTGCATTTACACGAACGTGCTGCAGGCACTCCGCAACTGGAAGAAGGCCGGCGCCCGTTTCGTTCCGATTGCCGTGAACTTC
>JAFYJM010000099.1 GCA_017538125.1 Bacillota bacterium | reverse complement strand
GAACGGTAAGGTGAGAGACGCATTCATCAACCGTCATGTGGACGATGAAATGTTCAGGAAGTTCTACGAGGCGGCAGCTCATGAAGCGCTAAAGCATGGTACGACTACGGTCTGCTGTTTGGAGGGCGGAGAGATCTGCGGTGAAAAGAGCGCATCGGCCTTCCTGAAGTATCAGCCCGCGATACCCCTCAACACGCATCTCTTTCATCAGACGATGGATGTGAAGAAGGTGATGTCGGAAGGGCAGCGTTCGATCGGAGGCTGTATCGTCCTGGATGGATCGCTTGGCTCGCACACGGCTGCGCTGTTTGAAGACTATGCGGATCTTGAAGGCTGCAAAGGCAGTCTCTATTACACGCCTGAAGAGGTCGAGGATTTCATTATGGAGGCTCATGTGAATGGTCTTCAGGCTTCCATGCACTGTATAGGCGACAGGGCGATAGAAACGCTTCTGAGAGCTTATGAGAAGGCTCTGGCTAAGTACCCGAGGGCAGATCACAGACATCGCTTCGAGCATTTCAGCATTCCGACCTGGGATCAGGTGGAACGCGCGAGGAAGATCGGATGCGCGCTCGCTATCCAGCCGTCGTATCTCGCGGGCAAGGACATGTACTTCGAGAGGCTAGGCGACGAGCGTGTGGACAGGGCGACTATGGTCAAGACTTATCTCGATAAGGGCTTCATCGTCGGAGGCGGTTCAGACGCGCCGGTGACTCCGATGGATCCTTTTATCGGTATATCCGAGGGCATGATGCACTATAACGAGAGAGAAAAGATCTCGCGCATGGAAGGTCTCAGGCTTTTCACTTCGGAGGCGGCGAAACTAACTTTTGAAGAGGACGTGAGAGGCACGCTTGAAGAGGGCAAGGCAGGAGACGTAGCGATCATCGACCGAAACATATGGCAGATGGATCTCTCAGATCCGAACGTTCTTAAAGAGATAGAATTCACCCACACGATAGTGGGAGGGGAAGTCAGATACAGCAAATAAAAAACGACCGGCAGCGGACATCGATCCGTCGCCGGTCTTGTGTTTTTTGCTGTTAAATGCTGCTTATACGCTCACTTCGCCTCTTAAATTGGTGCCGAGAGCCCTCCTTAAGGCCGCGTCATCCAGACCGAGGCTGAAAAGATAATACAGTTTAGCGACCGCGGCCTCCGTCGTCATGTCGAGGCAGCTCACCGCGCCGAAGTCTTTGAGCTCACCGGACGTCGCATAGGCGCCAAGTCTGGCTGTGCCTGCATAGCACTGCGAGCATACTGCCACGAGCGAACCGTTCTCGGTGGCGCGCATGATGCTGTCGATCAGAGCGGTGTTCCTGGATGGGATGTTGCCCGAGCCAAAAGCCTCCAGTATGACGGCCTTCATGTCGTTCGTGACGAGAGGCTCGAAAAGGTCGAATCTCATGCCTGGGAACAGTTTAAGGACGGCGATCGGTATGTGCTCCATCCTGCGGAGTTTGAATTCGCCGGCCTGTACGGGCATTGTAAGCGCGCGCTTACTGTATCTGATATCGATGCCGACTTCCGCGAGGGTAGGATAGTTCGGCGAAGTGAAAGCGATGAGATCGTCGGCAGAGATCTTTGTCGCACGGTTACCGCGGATCAGCTTCCCACCGAAAAATATGCTCACCTCGCAGGCTGTCCCCTGAGCGGCTATAAGGATGGAATTGATCAGATTGTCACGCCCGTCCGATCTGACCTGGCACATCGGTATCTGAGACCCGGTGAACACGACGGGCTTGCCCAGACCTTCAAGCATGAACGAAAGCGCAGAAGCCGAGTAGGCCATTGTGTCCGTGCCGTGAAGGATCACGAAGCCATCGTAATCATCATAGCGCTCTTTGATGGCCTGGCCCATGGCGTTCCACTCGTCCACCGAAACGTCCGAAGAATCGAGCAGAGGATCGAACTCGACGAGATCCCACTGAGGCATGTCATCGTATCGAAGCTGCGCGATCTCATCAAGAAGCGAGTGAAAATAGCCTTTCTTAGGGGCGTAGCCTCTGTCTGTAGGCACCATGCCAATGGTACCGCCGGTATATAATATACAAACCTTCTTATTCATGTTTTTTGCACCTCTTATAAACCTATTCTAACACAAAGCCTCTTGGATTAAAACCAAATATATGATAAAATATACATAGTTGAAACAGGAGGTAATAACTATGGCAAATACACCTACTCCTCATAATGAGGCCAAGCTGGGGGATTTCGCGAAGACGGTACTCATGCCGGGCGACCCCTTAAGAGCACAGTTTATCGCTGAGAATTTTCTGGAGGATGCCAAACTCGTTAACAACGTAAGAGGCATCCATGGATATACCGGGACATGCAAAGGCAAGCCGGTGTCTGTCATGGCTTCCGGCATGGGCATGCCTTCGATGGCCATCTATTCATATGAACTTTTCAATTTTTATGACGTGGATAACATCATCAGAGTCGGAACCGCCGGCGTGGTAAATCCCGCGCTCAAGGTGAGAGACGTCGTGTTCGGGCAGGGCGCATGCACGAATTCCAACTATCAGCTCCAATACAGACTGCCGGGCACCTATGCGCCGATCTGCTCCTTCGAACTTCTGGAGAAGGCCGTGAAGGCTGCGAGAGACATGGGCGTGGATCCGATCGTCGGTAATCTTTACTCGTCAGATATCTTCTATGATGACGCTGCCAGCCTCAAAGAATGGCAAAAGATGGGCGTCCTGGCGACCGAGATGGAAGCTGCGGCTCTCTATATGAACGCTGCCAGAGCCGGCAAGAACGCGCTTGCCATCTGCACGATCTCCGACAACCCGTTCACCGGAGAGGCGACCACTCCTGAAGAGCGTCAGAACACGTTCACAACCATGATGAAGATCGCGCTGGAGATCGCCATCGCATAGAATTATAATTGAGAATGGATCTCAGCACCGGGCTTAAGAAGCCCGGTGCTTTGCTTTTGTTTTTGCATATATTGAAAGCGGTGGCGGTTTGTGGAAGGCAAGTCAGTTTATTTCAATAAATGCCAAGAAAGACTGGGTAAATTCTATGGAAAGTCAGTCTATTTCAAAAAAAGCAATAAAAGACTGAGCAAAAGTCGTTGGGAGGTCAGTTTTTTTCAATAATTACCAAAAGAGACTGGGTTTTAAGAGATCAATCCCAGTCTATATTGAAGATTTTCAAGTGAGACTGGTTCTGGGGGCGAAAACATCCAGTCTGAAATGAAGATTTTCAAATGAGACTGGTTCTGGGGGCGAAAACACCCAGTCTGAAATGAAGATTTTCTAATGAGACTGGTTCTGGGACGAAAACACCCAGTCTAAAATACAAATTGTTGAAAAAGACTGATTCATCAGCCAGAAACTATTCAACTGTACGATCAGCAGAGACCAGGCAACAATGCAACCATCAGAAACCGCGGCAGTGCCTCCTTCATATTAGCAATAAAAGCCTAATATTATTCCTTTGGATATTGTAAAGCGCGCCCAAAAATGTTAAAATAGGACAATACAATAGGGAGAAAAGGCCTTTGTATAAGTTTTTTGCGGGCTGAAATCGGCCAAAACGCATTAATACACAGGCCAAGGAAGCACAAAAGGAGAAATCATCATGACAGAAAGATACCCAAGAGTTGAGGTCAATCTGGACCACCTGAGACACAACATCAGGACCGTCGTAGAGAAGTGCGGCGCATTTGGAATTGACATCGCAGGCGTTATCAAGGGAGCCACAGGACTTCCCGAAGTAGCTAAGGCATATGACCAGGAGGGCGCTAAGTGGATAGCATCTTCAAGACTTGAACAGATTGAAGACGCTATCAACGCAGGTATCAAGAAGCCCATGATGATGATCAGAGTTCCGATGCTCTCGGAAGTTCCCGAAGTCATCAGGCTTTGCGACTACAGCCTTAACAGCGAAGAGGTCGTGCTTGAAGCGCTTAATGAAGAAGCAGGCCGTCAGGGCAAGGTACACAACGTCATAATCATGGCGGACATGGGCGACCTGAGAGAAGGCTTCTGGGACAAGGACGAGATGGCGAGAGTCTGCAAGAGAGTCGAGGACGAGATGGACAACCTGCATCTCTCAGGTATCGGCACCAATCTTGGCTGCTACGGATCGATCAATCCCACACCTGAGAAGGAGCAGGAACTTGTAGACGTAGCTGAGAAAATCGAGGCTGTCATCGGACGTCAGCTTGAGATCATTTCCGGCGGAGCTACGACAAGCCTTCCGAGGATCTGGGAAGGCAATATGCCGCCCAGGATCAACATGCTGAGAGTCGGCGAAGGCATCATCCTCGCCAGAGACCTGGAGCTCTTCTATGGCTGCCCTCAGCCGGAACTGATGAAGGACAACTTCAGACTCAAGGCAGAGGTCATCGAGGTCAAGGATAAACCTTCGCATCCTGTAGGAGAGATCGCGGTCGACGCTTTTGGACACAAGCCGACTTACGTTGACAGAGGCATCCGCAAACGCGCTCTCCTCGGCATCGGCAAGGTAGACTATGCTGACTTTGGAGAGATCTTCCCGATGGAAGAGGGAGTTGAGATCCTCGGAGCTTCATCAGACCACACGATCCTTGATATCGAGGATTCACCGAGAGAGTGGAAGGTCGGAGACATAGTCGAATTCGAGATCGACTACGCTTCCGTAGTATTCCTTACCAATACCAGAAACGTTCATATAATATATAAATAAGAGAGGAAACAGAAATGGCAGAAAAATTCACTTTGACCCAGGAAGGGTATGACAAAATAGTTGCGGAATATGACGAATTGATATCCGTCAAACGTGCGGAGATCGCGGAGAAGTTAAAAGAGGCGAGAGCCTTCGGAGACCTTTCCGAGAACGCTGAATATGACGCAGCCCTTGACGAGCAGGCTGAGACCGAAGAGAGGATCCAGAAGCTCGAGAACATGATCAAGAACGCTGAGATCGTTAACGACGACGAGATCTCTAATGATTTCGTGGGCGTTGGACTCAAGGTCAAAGTCAAGAACCTGAAGACCAAAGAAGTTTCCACCTATGCTATCGTGGGAACCACCGAAGCGGATCCTTTCGCGGAGCCTTTCCCGAAGATCTCGAACGAGTCTCTGGTAGGACAGCATCTGATTGGCAAGAAGAAAGGCGACAAGGTCGAGTTCCAGGTACCCGAGGGCATACTCAAACTCCAGATCATGGAGATAACCAGATAAGAAGTCAGACCGGTTAAGCCGGAAGAGATATTAATAAGAGAGGAACTTTTCATGAGTACAGAAGAAAACAGACAGCCTGTGAATCAGGAAGCTGAGCAGGAAGTCGAAGTTACAGAAGAACAGCTTTCAGAGCAAAGAAGGATCAGGAGAGAGAAGCTCAAAGCACTTCAGGATGCGGGCAGGAATCCTTTCCTTCATGAGACCTGGGACGTGACCGCCCATTCCATGGACATCAAGAATAACTTCGAGGCCATGGAAGACCAGGAAGTGTCAGTGGCAGGCCGTATAATGGCCTTCAGACACATGGGCAAGGCTTCTTTTGTAGACATTCAGGATAAGCAGGGCAGGATCCAGCTTTTCGTAGGGCGCGACCAGATCGGAGCAGAAGAATACCAGTGGTTCAAAACATATGACAGAGGAGACATCATCGGAGTCGAGGGAACTGTCTTCAAGACAAAGACAGGAGAGATCTCCATCAAGGTCGGCAAGGCGGTGCTCTTAAGCAAGTCCATCCAGGTGCTTCCCGACAAGTGGTCAGGACTGAAGGATCAGGATCAGAGATATCGCCAGAGATATGTTGACCTCATCATCAATCCGGAAGTCAAGGATACCTTCATGAAGCGCGCTGTATGCATCAAAGAGTTCAGAAGAGTCCTCGAAGAAGATTTCGGATACATGGAAGTCGATACGCCGATCCTGACGACGATCGCGGGCGGCGCTAACGCCAGACCGTTCAACACTCATCACAATACGCTCGATATCGACCTGAAGCTCAGGATCTCCAACGAGCTCTTCCTTAAGAGATGCATCGTAGGTGGTCTCGACAGAGTATATGAGATGGGCAAGATGTTCCGTAACGAAGGTATGGACAGACGTCACAACCCTGAGTTCACGAACATGGAATGCTACGCTGCTTACCAGAACATGGAATTCACCATGGAAGTCACCGAGCAGCTCGTATACAAGGCTCAGATGCTCGTTAACGGCACGCCGATCATGAAGTATCAGGGCAAAGAATTCGACGTGACACCTCCTTGGAGAAGGATCATTATGGCAGGAGCCATCAAGGATCTGACAGGCGTTGATTTCGACAAGATCGATACCGATGAAGAGGCACAGGCAGCAGCCATCAAGGCCGGCATGCCCGCAGAAGACGT
>JAFYJM010000098.1 GCA_017538125.1 Bacillota bacterium | reverse complement strand
CTTGCCGGCTTTCTCGGTGGCTTTGACCACTGCGTCCATGACGGTGTAGCGGAAACTGCCTTTTTCGAGAGTTTCCACAGCCTCGATGGTGGTGCCTTTGGGGGAGGTGACCATATCCTTGAGTTCGCCTGGATGTATATCCATGTCAATGATCATTTTGGCTGCGCCAAGAAGTGCCTGAGCAGCCAGTTTGTATGAGATGTCGCGCTTCAGGCCGACTTTGACGCCGCCGTCGCCCAGCGCCTCAATAAACATGGCAGCATATGCAGGCGCGCCGCCTGAGAGAGCGCCTACCGCATTTATCTCGTCCTCTCTGATCCACTGGACGAGTCCGATGCTCTTGAAGATGTCTTCGGCGAGATCAAGCTCATCAGGCATTAAGTCAGACCCTTCGCAAAGCGCAGTCATGCCTTCGCCTACCATGACCGGTGTATTGGGCATGGTTCTTAAAATGCGCACCGGACCGGGCATCATAGCGCGGAGCCTTTCGGTGGTCAGACCTGCAGCCACAGAGATCACTGCCCGAGGTTTATTGGTTTTTTTGATCGAAGAGAGTGCTTCAGCCATGAACTGTGGTTTGATAGCCAGAAGTATGATATCAGATGCTTTCCACAGCTCGTCTTCACTTGAGACGCAGTTGAATCCAAGCTCTTCAGCCTTTAGCATGGCGGGGTTCGATCTGTTATATACGTAAACGTCTCCGGCTTTGATGACGCCTTTAAGAAGAGCGCCTTCGGCGATCGCCGAGCCCATGTTGCCGAATCCGAGTATTCCTAATTTATATCCCATGATGTGCCTCCTTAAAAGTGATGTAAGAAAATTATAAAATATTCACGAACATAAATCAATCAATAAATGCGTATTAAACCTATGCAAGCTATAAGCGCAGCTATGCCAGACATCTCCTGCAAAAAATCCTTGACACCCAGTGAGTTCTTTGATAATATGGCATAGCGAAATAAAGTTGGTCTGAAGACCGGCATGTGAATGTAAATGACAAGATATGGGATAACTGTATCCGTTTGCATCCACATGCCGGTCTTGTCATGTTTTTGGACCTTGACAACTGAATAATGATCAGATCCAGCCCGGGCCGGGGAAGTACGGCGATGACCCGCGTGTGACGCGGCGAGCGTGCCAAGGCCATACGAAAGGATATATTTTTGCATATTTTAATTTTTGTGGTATATTAGGAGGTAGAGAAATGGCATTCAGACCAACGATCGCAGTTTTTATCAATGATGAGATAGCCGACGTAGGCTACTACAGAAACTGGATGATGGAAGACCTGTTTATAGAGGCGGTAGGCATAGCCTTGACCTACATGGACTGCAGGACCATCGAAGAGTACAGAGACAGGGCTTTCGGAAGGCAGGAGATCCGTTACGTGATAGAGCCGGAGACATTCGAGAACACTCAGGAGAACCTGAGATGGTTCCTGGATTGCTCTGAGTTTCCACTGACTGTGGATCTAACGAGACGCGCTATCTACTGCGGAGATCATATGGACGACGGGCACTTCTGTGAGATACCTGACGCAGAGCAGATCGATATCTTCAGGAGCGGAGAGGAGTTCTACTGGGAGCTCCTGGATAAGCATAAGATCACGTTTGACAGGATAGAGACTGACTGTGTGAGAGATCTGTTCATTAAGGATAGCAGCATTAGAAGCAGGCTTTCTGTTGATACGAAGAAAGTAATGGAGAGAGTTTTCAGGGAAAGGATAGGTGAGCCCGATGATGAAGCAGGAGTATATAACCAAAGTCGCTGAAGCCTTCAGAAAAGGTGAGTTCAGATCTATATCCGGCCCGGGCAGCGTGAAAGCGGACTACGAGGAAGCGTATCTTGACGAGCGCACGGACTATGATTTCGAGCATATGTACATACATCTTCTGGCGGACGAGAGGGAAGGAGACTTCATCGAGGTTCTCTCTGTGGAACTGGATGACGAGCCGATAGACAACCAGTTCGAAGCGACGCCGAAGTTCAGCGTTTTTTTCACGACGGCCATGGAGATCAAACTCTGGCATTTGAGAATGAAGTTTGACCCTGAAAGAGAATACGAGATCGCAGGGACATACGAAGAGTTCAGCAGATCTCACGCGCTTATCGCGTTTTATGTCAAAAAACTGCCCGGCGCGAGATGAAGGACGAATGTTTTTTGATGACGAAGGTCCATAAACTCTTGTAAATGACGGCTTCAGGTGGTAAACTATAATTTAGTATAAAACTGTTTTTTGAATAAACGGAGGAAATAAAATGTTCAACAAATTAACAGCAAAAGTAAAGGCGGAACCTAAGACGATTGTATTTACTGAGGGTACAGATGCACGTATTCTCAGTGCTACTGACAGACTCCTTAAAGAAGATCTCATGGGCGTAGTGCTTGTGGGTAATGCGGATGAAGTCAAAGCTGCTGCTGAAGCAGGCGGCTTCGATATATCCAAGGCTGAGATCATCGATCCCGCTACCTATGAAGGTATGGAAGAAATGGTCAACACCATGGTAGAACTCAGAAAGGGCAAGATGACCCCCGAAGAGTGCAGAGCCAACCTTCAGAAGGGCAACTATTTCGGAACCATGCTCGTTAAGATGGGTAAGGCCGATTGCCTCTTAGGAGGAGCCACATATTCCACAGCTGACACCATTCGTCCCGCGCTCCAGCTCGTGAAGACCAAGCCTGGTGCACATCTGGTATCCTCAGTCTTCATCCTGGACCGTCCTGAAGGGATGGGTCCTGATTTCCTGAAGACTATCTGTTTCGGTGACTGCGCTGTAAACATCGATTATAAAGACGATCTTGACAAAGAAGGAAACGTCAAGTTCTCAGCTGCTCAGAAGCTGGCAGAGGTTGCTGTAGAAGCAGCAAACTGCGCAGCCAAGTTCGGCATCGATCCTAAGGTAGCTGTACTCAGCTTCTCCACTAAGGGATCCGGCAAGGGTGGCACAGTAGCACTTTCTCAGGAAGCCACCAGGATCCTGAAGGAAGAGCATCCTGAGATCGTCTGTGACGGCGAGATGCAGTTCGACGCAGCCGTTTCTGAGACCGTAGGACAGCTTAAGTTCCCCGGCTCACCGGTAGCAGGCCACGCCACAACTTTCATCTTCCCTATGATCGAAGCAGGAAATATCGGCTACAAGATCGCTCAGCGTCTCGGCGGATATGCAGCTTATGGTCCTATCCTTCTTGGACTTAACGCTCCTATCAATGACCTTTCCAGAGGCTGCGACGCAGACGAAGTTTACAAGATGGCTATCGTTACAGCTGCTCTTTAAAAGAATCATTTGCAAAGAATCAGGCCCGCGCTCTAATGCGCGGGCTTTTCCATATTCATATTTAACTTGAAAAGGGCGGAGAGGGTATGATAGACTCAAGGTGCCGGATGAGACCGGCGCCAGGGAAACAGTACGAAGACGTTTTGGACATAGTGAAATAGAGGTAAACATGTTAAAAGACAGTATTTGCAAACATATAGACAGCAAAAAAGACAAGTTCACGGAACTGAGCGACCGCATCTGGGACCATCCTGAGATCGGTCTGGAGGAATTCTATTCTGCTCAAGCGATCATGGATGTTCTAAAGGAGGAAGGCTTCACGGTCGAAAGCGGCTTGTCCGGTATAGAGACAGCATTCAAAGGGACCTGGGGCGAGGGACATCCCATCGTGGGTTTTCTTGGAGAATATGACGCTCTGGCAGGTATGAGCCAGAAGGCACTTTCGGTTGAGAAAGAACCTGTGGAGGAGGGCTGCCCAGGCCACGGCTGCGGCCACAACCTTCTCGGAGCAGGAGCCCTCGAGGCAGCCGTGGCCCTCAGGGACTACATGGAAGCCGAAGGCATACCCGGTACGGTCGTTTATTTCGGCTGCCCCGCCGAGGAGACCATCCAGGGCAAGGCGCTCATGATAAAGGCGGGCTGCTTCGACGGAGTGGACGTGTGTCTCGCCTGGCACCCGGCGAATGAGGCGCTCTT
>JAFYJM010000097.1 GCA_017538125.1 Bacillota bacterium | reverse complement strand
ACGATGATGCAGCCATTGGGGAAGCTGCGGAAGAGGACATGGAAGGTGACGAGGACCTCGACGACGAAGAATTAGACGAAGAAGACGAAGACCTCGACGACGAAGAGCTGGACGAAGAGGATGAGGACCTCGACGACGAAGAATTAGACGAAGAAGACGAAGACCTCGACGACGAAGAATTAGACGAAGAAGAGGAAGACCTCGATGATGAAGAGCTGGACGAAGAGGACGAAGACCTCGACGACGAAGAGCTTGATGAAGAGGATGAGGACCTCGACGACGAAGAACTTGACGAAGAAGATGAAGACTGGGACGACGAGGACTTCGATGACGAAGATGAAGACTGGGAAGATGAAGTCTGGGAAGACGGCGATTGGGACGGAGAGTACATGGAAGGCGGTTATGATTTGATGACCGAGAAAAGCTTGATCACGACCGGCGTGGAACTCGAACCGACTTCAGCAGACTCATCCGTTACAGATACAAGCGTCAGGACGCAGGTACCCAAGACCGGAGACGCCGGCTTGGGAATCTATCCTCTGATGCTTCTCGGAGCGCTTGCAGCAGCTGTTCCTTTGTTCAGAAAGAATAAAAATAACAACTGACGACCAGTCAGAATGCAGGCCGCGCAGCCCCTAAAGCTGTGCGGCTTTTGATTTGGCAGGTGGTTTTTTGCTCATTATGGCCGGGCAATTATCACTTGAAAAAAACACTGAAGATGTTACAATATCAGTGTGTTTCGCACAATATATTCAGAAAGGAAATACCCGGGGTAGAGATGTCCCCGGGAACACATGAAATGAACAGTCAATCAAACGTTAAGAAACTGATCGGCGTTATCAGCGGCAAGGGAGGAGTAGGCAAATCATCCGTTACCTCTATGCTTGCATCCGCCACCAAAAAGCAGGGCTATAAGGTAGCCATCCTTGACGCAGACCTGACCGGACCCTCGATCCCTCAGGCTCTCGGGATAGACGACAAGGCCTATGGTACTGAAGAAGAGATCTGGCCTGTGGAATCCAAAGGCGGCATCAAGGTAATAAGCATCAACTCCGTCCTGGAAGACGTGACCGACCCGGTCATCTGGAGAGGACCGCTTCTCGCGGGAGTCATCGATCAGTTCTGGAATAACGTCATCTGGGAAGACATCGACGTGATGTATGTGGATATGCCTCCGGGAACCGGAGACGTGGCGCTCACGGTCTTCCAGAGCCTGCCTCTGGACGGTCTCGTCATAGTCACCAGCCCTCAGGAACTGGTGTCCATGATAGTTCAGAAGGCGGTCAAGATGGCACAGATGATGAATATACCTATCATCGGCATAGTCGAGAACATGAGCGTTTTCACCTGTCCTGACTGCGGCAGGAAACACCATATCTTCGGCGAATCCCACGTAAAGGAGATAGCCGCGCAGTATGGCATAAAAGAAGTAGCGGAGCTTCCTCTCGACATGGCCGTGGCGAAGGCGATGGACGAAGGAAACATCGAATACATCGACCGTCCTGAACTGGATTCTTTGGTCGTGGAATGCATCAACGCTGACAATCCGGACAAGCACGACGGATATCCTGAACCTCCTGAAGGCTGCACTCACGACTGCTCCACCTGCGGAGTGGAAGGCTGCGGCTCCAGGCAGGAATAAGGACAGACGGATCAAGTCCCGAGTTTTCGCACATTAAGGGTTGATTTTTAATTAAATCTACACATTTATTACACAGAAATTGTATTTTTTAGGAGTAGAGTTAGAGTGTAATAAACTATAAGGAGTACTTCATGTTTGGATACGTACTTGTAAACAAACCGGAACTGAAGATCAAAGAATTCGATCTTTACAGGGCATATTACTGCGGCATCTGCCATTCTCTCAAGAAAGAGTACGGGCTGACCGGCAGGATGACTCTGAATTACGATATGACTTTTCTGGCGCTGCTCCTGTCGGACCTTTACGATAAGGAGGACTGCGACTATACGGCCAGATGCCTGGCTCATTTATCGCAGAAGCATCAGGAGAAACGCAACGAGTACAGCGACTACTGCGCCGACATGTGCATCTTTTTGTCGTACTTCAAAGGACTGGACGACTGGAACGATGAGAAGACCTTTAGGGGCTGGTTTATCAAGAATTCGCTCAAAAGGAAGGCGGACAAGGTAAGACAGAAATATCCCGAGAAGACTTCGAAGATCGAGAAACAGCTCGATATGCTGAGCATTCTGGAGAGCGCAGGGAACGTGCCTCTTGACAAGGCCGCCAAGGCCTTTGGCGACATCATGGGCGAGATCTTCGTGTACGAGGACGACATCTGGAAGGACGACATGTACAAGGTGGGCTTCTATCTGGGTAAGTTCATCTATCTTCTGGATGCTTATGAAGACATCGAGAAGGACATCGAAAAGGGCAACTATAATCCTTTCAAAGAACTTTATGAGAAGGCGAAGGAGACAGGCGATTACGACGGTTTCGACGAACAGGCGCTGAGCTTCCTGATGATGATGATCAGCGAATGCACCGACGCTTTCGAGAGACTGCCTCTGATCGAGAATGCAGAGATAATGAGAAATATCCTCTACTCAGGAGTGTGGGTAAGGTATACCAACTGCAAAGAATCACGACTTAAAGAAAGGACGAAGGATGGATCCATATAGAGTTTTGGGCGTCAGCCGTGACGCTACAGAAGAAGAGATCAAAAAAGCCTACAGGACTTTAAGCCGCAAATACCACCCGGATGCCAACATCGGCAGCCCGCACCAGGATGAGTATGAGGAGAAGTTCAAAGAAGTCCAGCAGGCATATAAGATGATCATGGACTACCGTACCGGCAAGGCTGCGGATCCATATAATCAGCAGAGCTCCGGGAACCAGGGCTATGATCCTTTCGGTTTCGGAGGCTTCAGCGGTTTCGGAGGTTTCGGCGGACAGGGCCAGGGTTATCAGCAGCAACAGCAGTCTCAGGAGGAACAGTATATTCGGTCTGCCGCGAGCTATATCCAGAGCGGCTACTACAGGGAAGGCCTCAATGTCCTTAACGAGATCCCTCAGGACAAGCGCCGCGGCTTGTGGTACTATTACAGTGCCCTTGCGAACTATCACGTCGGCAACAATATGACCGCCGTGGAACACGCGAAGGTAGCCTGTGAGTTCGAACCGAACAACTTCCAGTACAGGCAGCTTCTCTCGGCTCTTACGGGAGGGGAGAGAAGGTATCAGCAGAGATCGGGCCAGTACGGAGGCAATCCTACAATGCAGATGCCTAACTACTGCATCAGGTATGCTATGGCTCTGATGTGTATGAGCATGTGCTGCGGAGGAGGCTACGGCATGCCTATGATATGCTGCATCTGACAGATCGATAATACAGACGATAAAAGGCCCCTGGCGCGTGATACGCGCTGCCGGGGCCTTTCTTTAATTCTTGAGCAGCGCATCAGCATAGATGGAGAATTATTTTGCAATAATACATATAGTTGTGATATAATATATTGCCGAATTATTTTTGTTCGGGAGGGACTGCTGAGTATGGCGCAGCCTGGATATGGCGGACTGAGATCATTCCGGAGAGAAAAACATGGACAAGACCATAGTATTATCTACACATAACAAAGGAAAACTCGCCGAGTTCGAGGGAATAGCTTCCCGTCTCGGATTTAAGATCATAACAAGGGACGAGGCCGGCATACCTCACGAATTCGACGTCGTGGAGGACGGCACCACCTTCGAGGAGAACTCATATAAGAAGGCTTATGAAGTCATGAAGATGTGCGGACTGCCCACCATGGCGGACGATTCCGGCCTGATGGTCGATGCGCTTGACGGACAGCCAGGCGTGTATTCCTCCAGGTTCGGAGGTGTAGAAGGCGACTCGAAGAGAAACTACACCAAGCTCCTCGGCATGATGGAAGGGCTTCCGCTTGAAGAGAGGAAGGCTCATTTCACCACGGTGATAACTCTGATCTATCCCGGCGGTGAGACGATCGTTGCCAAGGGAGAGTGCCACGGACACATCGCTACCGAGCCCAAAGGAGAGAAGGGCTTTGGCTACGATCCGGTATTCATTCCGGACGGATACACCGAGACCTTCGGCATCATGGGGCCTGAGGTCAAAAACCTCATAAGCCACAGGGCCAGAGCTCTGGAAGAGCTCGAGAGGATCCTTGAAGAACGGGAAAATAAATGAAGTACGACTTAAAACAAAACTTCATAAAACTGAGGGATATTATCGTCATGGTATACGAGCATCTCGGAGATCCATATTACCAGGGCTCGGCAGCGACCATAGCGTATTTCCTGTTCCTTAGCATACTGCCGATCGTGATCCTCGCGTCCCAGGCGCTGGGCCTGTTTTCGCTATCCATTGACACCATTCTCAAGTGGGCAGAGATCAACGTCTCAGGCGACGGCTTCCAGCTGCTCCAGAGTCTGCTCAAGCATAGATCGACCGGCACGAACAACCTGATCCTAGCAGTCATCGCCTTGTTTGCCGCGTCTCGAGCCAATATCTACCTGGTCAGACTGGCGAACTACACGTTCTACGATGGAGCTATAGTAGGCAAGGGTTATGTCAGGGACAGGGTAAGGTCCATGGTGACCGTGATCATCGCTCTCGGCACTTTCACCTTATCGCTTGTGATCCTTGTATACGCGCCGCTTTATCTTGAGACCGTATTCAAGAAGAGCGAGATCGTTTACGCGATCGGAGAGGTATGGCTCGCTATGCGATGGATCGTGGTGCTGGGACTGTATTATCTGGTAATATCGCTGGTATTCTATTTCCTCCCGTCCTGGAGGCTGAACTATGTGGACATCATCCCGGGCAGCCTTTTCACGGCAGTAGGACTGATAATAGTTTCGATCGGCTTCAACGCCTATGTAAGCCTAAGCATGGATTATGACCTGCTCTATGGATCCTTTGCGAACGCTGTAGCTATCATAATCTGGTTCTGGGCCATCGGCTGGGTCATGGTCATTGGCATAATCTTCAACCGCGTATGGTGGGCCGTCAGGAGCAAGAACAAGCTTCCTATCCCTGAAGACGTGGTAAACAAGAGAAATCCTACCGGTATTTTTTAGATAAAACTCAAATGAATCCTTGAAAATGCGGATTCTTTGTGGTAAAATATTTTGTCGAACGATATAGACAAACGGTGAGGTCGATCTATGGTCATTAACAGACATCCCGGAAAACTTTTCATAATCTCAGGACCTTCCGGAGCGGGCAAAGGCACGATCGCCAACCGCATCCTGGAGGAGACAGCTCTGGAATTCTCGGTGTCGATGACGACGAGGAAGCCCAGAGAAGGCGAGATAGACGGTGTGCACTACTTCTTTGTTGAAGAAGAGACCTTCGTGAAGAACATTGAAGAGGACGGATTCCTCGAGCACGCTCAGGTCTACGGGAACCGTTACGGAACGCCCAAAGGGCCTATACTGGAGCGGCTGGAGAAGGGCATAGACGTACTTCTCGACATAGAGATGCAGGGTGCCCTCCAGATAAGGGAGAACTATCCCGGCGGAGTGTTCATCTTTATCATTCCTCCTTCGCTTGAAGAACTGAGAAGGAGGCTGACTAACAGAGGTACCGAGACGGCTGAGGCCATCGAGCTAAGGCTGAGCAACACGATTACTGAACTCAGGTATATCGATAAATACGATTACCTCGTTGTGAACGACGATCTGGAGGAAGCGGTCGAACGCGTCAAATCAATAATAATCGCCGAGCATTCCAAGGTAGCTCTGACACCCGAAGAACTAGTAAGAGAATATACAGAAGGAGAGGAAGAATAATGTTATATCCATCCATCAACGAGATCAGAAAGAAAGCAGATTCAAGATACACTCTCGTAATACTTGCTGCCAAGAGAGCGAGAGACATCATAGATCACAAGCCGATCCTTTCGGACTGCGATATCGACAGACCTGTGTCCATTGCAGCCCATGAGATCGCAGAGGATCTGATCACATACAAGAGAGACGAGAACTAAGTCTTTTATTAAGGTTAAGATCGTCCCTAGCTTGCTTTAGGGACGTTTTTATTGTTATAAATGAAAGGCCGCTTAGGCGGCGCATCATTTCGGTAAACATAACTCTGAAAGGAATCATTAATGTTTAAGAATCTTAACGATCTGCCCGTGAAGGACGTGCAGAATGAGCAGGTAGCCAACTGGAAAAGGATCGACCTTCTCCATAAGTGTGAGAACGCGAGGGAAGGCTTCCCTCAGTTCGTATTTTACGAAGGTCCCCCGACAGCAAACGGCAAGCCGGGCATCCATCATATGATGGCGAGGACACTTAAGGACTCTGTGAACCGTTACAAGACCATGCAGGGCTTCCAGGTGAAGCGCAAAGGCGGCTGGGACACTCACGGCCTTCCGGTCGAGATAGAAGTAGAGAAGCAGCTTGGATTTAACGGCAAGCAGGATATAGAAGAGTACGGCATCAAAGAATTCAACGAGAAGTGCCGTCAGTCCGTGTTCAATTATCTGGAGCAGTGGACCGAGATGTCAGACCGCATGGCTTATATGGCTGACATGGACAATCCTTATATCACTCTTGATAACGACTACATCGAGACCGGCTGGTGGATCATGAAGCAGGCCTTCAACAAGGGCCTGGTATATGAAGGATACAAGATCCTGCCTTACTGCCCGAGATGCGGGACTGGCCTCGCTTCCCACGAAGTAGCCCAGGGCTACAAGATGGTGAAGGTCAACACGCTTACCTGCAAGTTCAAGAAGGTCGGAACCGATAATGAATACTTCCTGGCATGGACGACCACGCCCTGGACCCTCGTATCCAACGTGGCTCTCACGGTAGGCCCTGATATCGACTATATCAAGGTACTGATGAAGTCCGGCGACAACGAAGGAAACATCTTCTATCTGGCTAAGAACCTGGCTTCTGTCGTTCTCGGTAAGGAAGAATACGAAGTCCTCGAGGAACTTAAGGGCAAAGACATGGAGTACTGGGAGTACGAGCAGCTCATGCCTTTCGTGGAGAAGCCTGCCAACAAGAAGGCTTTCTACGTGACCTGCATGGACTACGTATCTATCGAAGACGGTACCGGTATCGTTCATACTGCGCCTGCCTTTGGTGAAGACGATTATCAGTGCGGTGTCAAGTACGATCTGCCTGTTTTCCAGCCCGTAGATGAGAAGGGCGAGTTCACCTGCACACCTTGGGAAGGCCACTTCGTCATGGAAGACGGCCTTGACATCGAGATCATCAAGTGGCTCGATGACAAGATCTATAAGAAAGAGAAGATGGAGCACAACTATCCGCATTGCTGGAGATGTGACACTCCTCTAGTATATTATGCAAAGAAATCCTGGTATATAGGAATGTCCAAGCTGAAGGATCTCCTCGTAGCAAACAATGCCACAGTAAACTGGTATCCTGATTACGTGGGCGAGAAGCGCTTCGGCAACTGGCTTGAAGAGGTCAAGGACTGGGCTATCTCCAGATCCAGATACTGGGGAACTCCGCTTCCTCTCTGGACCTGCGAGTGCGGCCACCTGGAATGCATGGGCTCCCGCGCAGAGCTCGTGGAAAGAGCGAACGAGAAGATCGATGAGACGATCGAACTCCACAGACCGTACGTGGACGACGTGACTCTTACATGCCCTAAGTGCGGCGGCGTGATGCACAGAGTGCCTGACGTAATGGACTGCTGGTTCGACTCCGGATCGATGCCTTTCGCGCAGTGGCACTATCCGTTCGAGCACAAGGACGACTTCGATAAGCTCTTCCCGGCAGACTTCATCTGCGAGGGTATCGATCAGACCAGAGGCTGGTTCTATTCACTGATGGCGGTTTCCACCATCGTGATGGAAAAGGCTCCCTATAGGAACGTTCTCGTAAACGACCTGATCCTCGATAAAGAGGGCAAGAAGATGTCCAAGCATAAGGGAAACACTGTTTCACCTTTCGAAATGCTCGACAAGTACGGCGCGGATGCCACGAGATGGTATCTCTTAAGCGTATCTCCCGCATGGACTCCGACCAAGTTCGACGAGGACGGCCTGATCGACGTAGTATCCAAGTTCTTCGGTACTCTGAGGAACATCTATAACTTCTTCGTGCTTTACGCTAACATGGACGAGATCGATCCGAGAGAGTTCGCCGTGCCTTACGCGGAGAGACCGGAGCTCGACAGATGGATCCTCTCTAAATACAACCAGCTGATCAAAGACGTTACCGAATATATGGACGAATACGATCACATGAAGACTGTGAGAGCCATCACGAACTTCGTAGCAGAAGACCTGTCCAACTGGTACATCAGAAGAGCCAGAAGAAGATTCTTTGCGGAGGAACTCACGGATGACAAGAAGGCTGCATACGCCACGACCTATGAGGTGCTGGTAGGCACAGCCAAGCTCATCGCTCCGATAGCACCTTTCCTTTCGGATGAGATCTACATCAACCTTACGGGCGAGGAGACCGTGCATGTGGCGCTCATGCCCAAGGCGGACGACAGCCTGATTGACAAGAACGTTGAGGAGAGGATGGATCTGGTGCGTACTCTGGTATCCCTGGGACGCGGCATCCGCGAGAAGGAGAGGATCAAGGTACGTCAGCCCCTCAATGAAGTTCTGGTAGATGGCAAGTACGAGGAGACCATCTCCGACCTGACCCCGCTTATCACCGAGGAACTCAACGTGAAGAGGGTAGTCTTCGAGAACGATCTGGACCAGTACATGAACTTCCAGCTGAAGCCAAACTTCAGAGCTGCAGGTCCTGCACTCGGAAAGAATGTCAAGGCCTTCGGAGCATACATGGCTAAGGTCGACCCCAAGGCTTTCATCTCCGAGATCGAAGAGAAGGGAAGCGTTGTGGT
>JAFYJM010000096.1 GCA_017538125.1 Bacillota bacterium | reverse complement strand
TTCAGAGAGCTGGATAAGTACCTGAAGAATCCGGAGATCCTGGAAACACCGCCTGAAGAGATCAAGTGGGATCCGGACGTAAAGAAACCGATAAAGTGGAGATGTAAATGATTAATGAACGAAGAAGGCAGCCCGAGGGGCTGCCTTCTTGTGTCAAAATCATCATATTAACGGCTGTTATCATTTCGTCTTATACACCGGCGCTGTCTCTTCAGCGAGCCAGAGCGCTTCATCCTCGGTGAGATGCGGCGAGATGAGTTCGTATACTCTGGCGTGATAGGCGTTCAGAGTCTCGATCTCCGCGTCTGACAGGCGCTCCGGGATGATGGACGTCCTGTCGTAAGGCACCATCGTGAGAGTCTCGAACTCGTAGTAGTCTTTGCCGTCGCGGCCGGCGATGCCGGCCTTCTTAGTGAGGATCAGATTCTCGATCCTTATGCCGAATTTCCCTTCGATATATACTCCCGGCTCGTTAGAAGTGATCATGCCGGGCTTAAGAGGAGCCTCCTCTGCGCTCCTTGCAGTGCGCTTCCTGATGGAGTTCGGGCCTTCATGCACGTTCAGAAGATAGCCGACTCCATGGCCTGTGCCGTGGTTATAGTCCAGGCCGAGTCCCCAGAGAGGGCATCGCGCGAGCACGTCCAGCTGGCTACCCATGGTGCCTTCAGGGAAGCAGGCCGCCATCAGATCCAGGTGGCCTCTTAAGACTGCAGTATAGCATTCCTTCATCTCTTCAGTAGGCTCTCCGATCGAGAGCGTCCTGGTGACATCTGTAGTTCCCTGGAGATAGTGTCCGCCGGTATCCATCAGCAGGAAGCCGTCCTCGATCCTTTTGTTGGTACTTGGAGTGGGCTCATAGTGGATTATGGCGCCGTGCTCGCCGGTAGCTATGATCGATTCGAAGCTCAGACTGTGGAAGCCGTTCTGGAAACTGCGCATGTCGTCGAGATATGCGCCGATGTCCAGTTCAGTCTTGTCTTTGAGCTTGTCGGCCTTGCGCATCTGCTTGACGTAGTAGAGCGTCTTGGTCAGGGCCACGCCGTCCTTGATGTGAGCCTTGCGGAAGTTCTCCACCTCGGTGGGGTTCTTTACGGCTTTCTCTAGACAGGTGGGATTAGAAGCAAACAATGGATCCGCCACTGAATCTATCAGAGCCTCACTCGCTCTGTCGGGGTCGATCATGATCGGCCCTTCGAGCCTGGATGCTTCGCCATATACGGAGGTGTAGGGCCTGAAGCGGATGCCGAGATCTTCGTAATACTCCTTGATCTCGGGGCTCACCGCGTCGCGTGAGATGAAGACTATGGCTTCCTGATCTGTGACTATGGTGAAAGCCATGGCTACGGGCGTGTAAGCCACGTCATCTCCTCTGAAGTTGTACAGCCAGGCGATATCGTCCAGCGAAGAGATGACTATACCGCAGGCTCCTGCCTTCTGATATGCTGCTCTTAATGACTCAAGTTTGTCGGTAACGCTCCTTCCGGCATACTTTTCTTCGAGGATGAAGATAGGCGATGCAGGGAATTCCGGGCGGTCCTTCCAGATCTTGTCTACGAGGTCGACGTCAGTCCTGAAGTGGACGTTTTTATCCTTCAAGGCGTCCCTCATAAGGTTGCCGAAAGCGCGGGTGGTGGTCCTCCCGTCATATCCGACGGTCTGGCCGAACCTGGCCTTGTCCTTGAGATATTCGTCTATCTCAGGCACTCCGGGCTCGCCAGCTTTCATGAGCTCTATGCCCGTCCCCTGAAGCTGCTGGCCTGCCTGTAGGAAGTACCTTCCGTCGGTCCAGAGCAGTGCCTCGCTGAGCGAGATCACAAGCGTTCCCGCTGAGCCGTTGAAGCCGGACATGAACTCTCTCTCCTTGAAGTAGTCGCCCACGTATTCGGAGTCATGGTAGTCGCTGCTGGGTATTATATAGAAATCTATGTCGTTTTTCATCATCTCGCCCCTAAGGAGCTCGATCCTCATAGTGATTTGGTTCATTTTAACTTCTCCCTTCCACAAAATTTAGTTTAACACAGCCCAAAAAATCTTTCAATATAATCTGTTTATCTATCGCTTTTTTGACATTTTATGATAAAATACTATTATGACTGACTATGCAAAAAATCCAGCACCGGACAATCCCCTCGGGTCAGCTCCGCTGATCCCTCTGATAGCGGGATACGCGATTCCGTCCATCATCAGCATGCTGGTCGGAGCAGCGTATAATATTACGGACCAGATATTCATCGGGCACGTGGTCGGTATGCTGGGAAACGCAGCTACTAACGTTACCTTTCCCACGACAACGCTGACCACAGGCATCAGTATGCTTTTCGGACTGGGCACCGCGGCCAATTTCAGCATCAATCAAGGCGCGGGAAACATCGAAGAGGCTCGTAAATACGTACATTCTGGGCTCACAGGAGTCATCACGGCAGGGATAACGCTAGGCATTCTGGTGTACATCTTCAGAAGTCCGATCATTGTTCTTTGCGGGGCGGAAGCAGAAGGGAACGTTTATCCTTACGCCATGGCCTACCTTTCGATCACAGCCTTCGGACTGCCGTTCCAGATGTTCGCGCATTCGTCGTCGACCATCATAAGGGCCGACGGAAGCCCGCGGTATTCGATGCTCTGCACCGTCTCAGGCGCCATCCTTAACGTCTTCCTTGACTGGCTGTTCATGTACCCTCTGGGCATGGGCATCCGCGGAGCGGCTATCGCCACGGTCCTCTCGCAGATCCTCAGCTTCAGCCTGGCGGTAAGATACTATCCGAGATTCAGAGCCTTCAAGCTCAGCATCAAAGAACTCGGCTACAGCGGCAGGCACCTTAAGGGAAGCATGAAGGCGGGCATACCGAACTTCTGCAACCACATGCTCATGATGATAACGAGCATAGTGCTGAACAACGTCCTGGCCACCTACGGAGCGATGTCAGCTTATGGAGCGGACATACCGCTCGCGGTATCCGGAGTGGCTCAGAAGACCAGCATGATCATGGTATCGTTCGCGGTGGGTATCGCCCAGGGCTGCCAGCCGATCTGGGGCTTCAACCTCGGCGCGAAAAAATACGACCGCGTTAAAGGCGCTTACTGGCGCGCCTTCGCGGCGGCCTTCTTGGTCGGCGTGATATTCTTCATCGCCCTGCAGGCCTTCCCCAGAGAGATCATCTCGATCTTCGGCGGGGGCTCGGAGCTTTACTTCGAATTCGCAGAGAAATATCTCAAGATATACATGCTGCTGGTATTCTTCCAGAACATCCAGCCTATAACGATCAATTACTTCACAGCCACCGGAAACAACAGGCAGGGGCTGCTGGTATCACTCTCGAGGCAGGGGCTTTTCCTTATCCCTCTGCTGATCGTCCTTCCCATGTTCATGGGTATAGACGGCATACTGATAGCCAGCCCTATATCAGACGCCATGGCCTTCGTGCTCTCGGTATCCATGGTGCTGGTGAGCTTCAGAAAATTCAAGGAGAACGACTAATGAGCAAAAAGAAGAAAAAGAACAGCGACTACCGCTACCTTCAGAAAAAGGAAGACGAGAAGAGAGAGGCCAGAGAAAGGGAAGAGCGCAAAGCCGCGAGAAACAAGATCAGGATACTGAATCTGGCGGCCTTCATCCTCATCGCAGGTTCTCTTTTCGCAGGAGTTTACGCATATTCCAAGCAGCTGACATCATGGGCGCCTTACTACACGATCACCTCGGGTATCGGTATACTCTTCATGGCTTACACGTCCAAAGATACCAGGCCTAAATTCTTTAAGATAGGTATGGGCCTCGGTCTTGGAATGTTCGTCCTCGCATATTTCATAATAAAATCTCTATAATATAGCAGGCTGATGAACAAAAAAGTCACGGGCATAACAGCCACCCTGATATCTGCCATATACTTTGGCTTTATGCCCCTCTTCATGAAAACTGTATACGCCAGCGGAGGGAATTCATTCACAGCCTCATTCCTGAGGTTCGCGCTGTCGCTGCCGACGCTCTTCATCTATCTTAAACTCAGGGGCATCAAGATCGGCATAAGCAGGGAAGAACTGAAGGAGTTCCTGAAGATCACCGTTTTCGGATACGCAGGGACCACGATACTGGTATTTTCGGCATATAACTTCATACCTACGGGGATGACGACGACGATACACTTCCTCTATCCGACGGTTACGGTCGCGGGGCTGATGATCTTTTATAAGGAGAAGATCAGCGCGACGAAGATACTTTGCGTGATACTCTGTCTGGTGGGCGTGCTGATGTTCTATAACGGAGACGGAAGCATCTCGCTCCCGGGCATACTGCTCGCGCTGTGTTCGTCCTGCACCTACGGCTTCTACACGATCTATCTTGATAAGTGCATCCTGAGGGACATGGAGCCGACGAAAAGGCTCTTCCACATGCACTGGATAGGCGCTGTGATGATGGGCATCATCGGCCTGATCTCGGGAGGACTGGGCTTCAATATGGCGCCGCTCGGCTGGGGTATAATGCTCCTTGTGGCGACGCTCACGACCTTCGTGGGAGCCCTGGGTTACCAGATCGGAGTGAAATACATTGGTTCCGAGAACACTGCGATGCTGAGCACCTTCGAACCTATCACAAGCATAATAGTTGGAATACTGGTGTATCATGAGGACATGACCGTCAGGATCGTGATAGGCTGTCTCGCCATACTGACCGCCACGATCATCATAGCCAGAACGGAGAGTAAAGAATAAATGGGAACAATAATCAACAATATAGCCGCGGTATTCCTGATAATGGGAGTGGGTTTCGCCGCCAATAAGACGGGGCTTCTTCCTGAGAAAGCAAACGATTATCTATCGCCGCTTCTCATCAAAATAACCACGCCATGCCTGGTGCTGGCCAATATAGCGTCCAGGGAAGTTGAAGAGGGCATGTGGGACGACGTGATCAAGTCGCTCCTTTGCTACGCGCTCTATTTCGTGGTCTTCTGCTTCCTGGCCTGGGTGCTCTGCGCCAAGATAATGAAGATCAAGGGCGACGAGGACTGCGGAGTTTACATGATGCTCTTCGCATCCATCAATAACGGCTTCATAGGACTGCCGATCACGCTGTCGATCTTCGGCGAGGAAAAGCTCTTCTACATGATCTTTTTCCAGATGGTGCTCACGATGTACATCTTCGGCCCGGGCGTCCTTCAGGTGCATTACGGCGACCGCGACAAGGGTGAAAATAAGAGCGTGCTGAAGATGATCTTAAGCCCGGTGATCACCGCGGGCCTGATTGGAGTCGCTCTTTTGGCGCTTAATATCAGTCTGCCTGAAGTAATACTTAAATGCTTAGACACCATCGGCTCTGCCACCACGCCGCTTTCGATGATCGTAATCGGCATACAGCTCGGAAGCAGCAAATTCAAGGGAATCATCAAAAATAAGAGACTCATGTCCGAGTCGATCATCAAGATGGTGCTCACACCGCTGATCACGATCCTTCTGGTGAACTGGCTTCCTGTGAACAACGCCATCAAGCTGGTCGCGGTATTCGGAGCGTCTTTCCCTTCGGCAGTCGCAGCCACGCCGATCGCCGCGATGGAAGGCAAGAACACACAGCTTGCGGCAGAGGGAGTGGCTCTTACGACGCTGTTCTCACTGGTGACCATACCGCTTACGGCCTACCTGGTATCGATACTTTATCTATAAGAAAATAATAAAAATCCCGCCCTGTTATTGACAATGACAGGGCATAGTTTTATAATAAAAAAGAACAAATGTTCTTTTTAGAGACTGCATCAAGGGGAAGTAAGATGAGGGTGCTTGAAAGAGAAGTGGACATGCTGAGCGTTTCATATATCGGTAAACCTCCGCAGCCCAGGAAATTTAAGATAAGATTCAGAGACGGCACTCTCAAGACGGTAAGTGTCGACCAGATCAAGAGGGTGGACAGCGTCACTCCCGCCGGCCACCCTAATTTGGTCTACTATTGCTATTCTGAAGTGGACGACAGGATAGTAGACTATGAACTCAGATATTTCGTCAAGGAGATGAAGTGGGAATTGTATCGGGTGTATGAGTAGATCATACGCCCTTTTATGTTGATTTTATGTTTTTTCAAGCTCTGATTGTATTTTGTTTTTCTTTTTGTTATAATATGTCGGACAGCCTCCTAAAGAGGCTGCAAAGATTCGATTCACACATCAGAAAGGTTGCAAATATATAGTAAATGGACAGAAGATTCGACGTATTGATAGTCGGATGCGGCATTGTAGGCGCCGCGACGGCTTTTGAATTGTCAAAATATAATTTGAGGATCGGCGTGCTGGAGAAGGGCAACGACGTGGCGCTCGGTACGACCAAGGCCAACTCCGCCATCATCCATGCGGGCTACGATCCTGAGTCCGGCTCTCTCATGGCGCGCTTGAACGTCAGAGGCTCTGAACTCGCAGGCGAGATCTGTGAGAAACTTGACGTGCCGTATAAGAGAAACGGCGCGCTCGTGGTGGCCTTCGACGAAGAAGAGGTGCAGACGCTCAAGGGGCTTCTCACCAGAGGCACAGTGAACGGAGTGAGAGGGTTAAGGCTGCTCACTGGAGACGAGGCAAGGGCGAGAGAAAAGAACTTGAGCCCGAGCGTGGCCGGAGCACTCTACGTGCCCACGTCCGCGATCGTATCTCCGTGGGAGTATTGTCTCGCTCTGGCTGAGACGGCCGTAAAGAATGGCGCTGAGCTCATGCTTAATACCGAAGTCAAGGCCATTGAGAGAGAAGAAGACCTCTGGAAGGTAGAGACGAACGAGGGCGAGTTTGAAGCGCCTTATATCGTGAACGCCGCGGGAGTGGACGCCATAAGGATCCACGGAATGGTCGCTGAGCCGAAGTACAGATCGATGCCCAGAAGAGGAGAATATTTCCTCCTGGACAAGGTCGAAGGGAGCAGGACGGCGCATACTGTATTTCAGTGTCCGAACGAGGACGGCAAGGGCGTGCTTGTAACGCCCACGGTCCACGGTAATCTCCTGATAGGACCGAACTCATCCGAGGTGAAATGGGAAGACACGTCAAACACGAACGAAGGACTGGCCTTCGTTAAAGAGAAAGCCATGAGATCCGTCGAGGGCATAATGTTCAACAAGAGCATCCGCAACTTCGCGGGTGTCAGGGCCACGACGGACCATAACGACTTCATCATAGAGGAAGCTGCGCCGGGCTTCATTGACTGCTGCGGCATATGTTCGCCGGGGCTTTCGGCTGCGCCTGCCATAGCGGAGTATGCTGCGGAGCTTCTGTCGAAGAGCGGTCTCAGCCTGGAGAGGAAAGAAGCCTTCATATTCGAGAGGAAACGCATCAGGTTCAACGAACTGAACGATGAAGAGAGGGCAGCCTTAGTCAGCGAGGATCCCTCGTACGGACGAGTCATCTGCCGCTGTGAGACCGTGACTGAGGGCGAGATCATGGCCTGCTTCGACGAGCCTATACCGCCTGTGTCTATCGACGGCGTCAAGAGGCGTGTCGGGACCGGTATGGGAAGATGTCAGGGAGGTTTCTGCGGGCCGAGGATCGCGGAGCTTTTCGTTGAAAACAGAGGCCTCAGCGTTAGGGAGGTCCTTCAGGACAGAGCAGGTTCGGAGATGTTTACAGGTATGACCAAGGAGGGACGCTAAATGTATGATGTGATAGTTATCGGCGGCGGCCCTGCGGGCATGGCTGCGGCCTGCGCTGCTCATGACAGCGGATTGAGGAATATCCTCATAATAGAGCGTGACGTGGAGCTTGGCGGCATACTGAACCAGTGCATCCACAACGGCTTCGGACTGAGATATTTCAAAGAAGAACTCACCGGGCCTGAATACGCGGCCAGATTTATCGAGAAAGTCCACCACAAGGACATCCAGGTCATGCTGGACACGATGGTGCTCGATCTTTCGACCGAAGAGGCAGAGGGCGGCAAAGGACCTCTTAAGAAGTTCGTTACCGTGGTCGGCAGGGATACAGGCTATAGGAAACTTGAAGCCAAATCCGTCATTCTGGCGATGGGCTGCCGCGAGAGAACCAGAGGCGCGATCAACACACCGGGCATGCGTCCCGCAGGCGTTCTCACAGCCGGAGCGGCTCAGAGATACGTAAACGTTGACGGCTATATGCCGGGAAGGCGCGTGGTCATCCTCGGATCCGGCGACATCGGACTCATCATGGCAAGACGTATGACCCTCGAGGGAGCCAAGGTGCTGGCCTGCGTAGAAGTCATGCCATACTGCGGAGGGCTCGCTAGAAACGTGGTGCAGTGCCTGGACGATTTCGGCATCCCTCTCTATCTGTCGCATACCGTTACTGACATCAGAGGAAGAGACCGCGTGCAGCAGGTCGTCGTATCTGAAGTTGACTCTAACATGAAACCGATCAAGGGCACGGAGATGTACTTCGACTGTGATACTTTGCTCCTTTCGGTAGGTCTGATACCGGAGAACGAACTGTCCCTCAAGGCAGGCATCAAGGTCGATGCCAAGTCAAACGGCACTGTCGTACACGAGAATATGGAGACGACCGTGGAAGGATTCTTTGCGTGCGGCAACGTGGCTCATGTACACGACCTTGTGGACAACGTTACGAAGGAAGGCGAGCTGGCGGGAAGATCAGCTGCAGAATACGTGCTTACGAACTACTACACGTTATGGCTGAACAACCAGATATGCTCGGGCTGCGAGACTTCGACTTATTTCCGCAAAAAAGGCGATATAGTGAATTTCCTGCCGCCTAGCCCGGACGGAGCAGCTTTCAAGATGGGCAAAAACGAATTCATATGTACTGTTTGTCCGAGAGGCTGCCATCTCAAGGTCGAGCCGGAGAAGGACTATAAGGTCACGGGAAACGGCTGCCCTAAGGGCAAGGCCTACGGCAAGGCTGAGATGACGAACCCCACGAGAGTCGTCACGTCCACAGTAAGACTCAAGAGGAAGTCGCTGCCGGGCGAGCTCGGCGAAGACGGCCTGAGCCCGGCAATGGACAATACGCTTTATGATTTCAGGATACCGGTCAAGACTTCGAAGCCCATTCCCAAGGCTGAGATCATGAATCTGATGAAGCTCGTGGACAGCATCGAGCTGGAAGAAAGACCGGAGATCGGAACAGTCCTTGTAAGGGACGTTCTGGGGCTCGACGCGAACCTGGTGGTGACCAAGGGATAAGCTTCATCTAAGTTTCACTTTATATTTCTTTGTCGAAGGAGTATAATAGAACTACAGACGGAGGTTGTTTACATGACCCGCCCGTATAATGAAACAGGAGTGTGAAATAATTGAAGTGGACTGATCAGGAGACAAGTCTTCCTCTCGGCAAGCAGGAAGGTTTTGAACTGTTTCATCATGAGTACGATTCTGCCATTCAGAAGGTCAATACCAAGATAGAGATCCTGGCGAATGATTTTGAGGTAAGAAACGATTATTCCCCGATACATCATATAGTCAAAAGATTAAAGACCGCAGAGTCGATACAGGAGAAACTTGAGAGACTAGGCTGCGAGGTATCCATACCTTCAGCCAGAGAGAATATAAAAGACATAGCAGGCTTGAGAGTAGTCTGCAACTTCATAGAGGACGTCTATCAGGTGGCGGACATGCTGACCGACCAGGACGACATCGAACTCATCACCTGTAAGGACTATATCAAAAACCCCAAGCCGAACGGATACAGAAGCTTGCATCTGGGGCTTTCTGTGCCAGTCTTCCTGATCGACAGGAAGATAGTCGTGCCTGTGGAACTCCAGATAAGGACCGTGGCCATGGACTTCTGGGCCTCTCTGGAACATCAGCTGAGATATAAGCAAAACAACGAAGGAAGGATCTCCGAGAAGACGAATATCGAACTGAAGGCCTGCGCGGAAGTCTCCGCGAAGCTTGACATGCAGATGCAGAAAATCTTCGACGAGGTCAAGAAATAAGCCGGTGTCATTAACTGACATATGAACAAAACATTACTCGGAAATACAGAAATATCGGTATCCCGCGCGGGCTTCGGAGTTCTCGCCCTGGGGCAGAATCATAAAGATCTGTCCTTAGAAGAGGGGGCGGAACTGCTCTTTTATGGCTTCATGCGGGGTATCAATTTTTTTGATACGGCGCAGTATTATGATGAATATCCTCTGATGAGAGCATTCATCGATAAGGTGCTGTCGTCAGGTCACGAAAGGGAGGAACTGGTCATCTGCTCCAAGTCCCTCGCTTCGGATCGCGAAGAGATGGTTGCCGCGATCGATGAAGCACTCTGTAAGATGGGCCTTGAGTATCTGGACGTGTTTCTCATGCACGAGGTGAGGAGCGGTCAGCTTCAGATGAGATCCGGCGCTTTCGAAGCGCTTAAAGAGGCGAAGGCTTCAGGCAAAGTCAGAGCCATAGGTCTCTCGACACATCACTCGGACGTTGCTTCGGAAGCGGCTTCGATGGAAGACATCGACTGCGTATTCGCACTTCTCAACATTGAAGGGCTGGGCATAAGGACCGGCGAAGAGGGAGGCCCGGGCGAGAGCCTTCCGGGATACGGAGTATCAGACAGAGCAGGCACGAGGGAGGAGATGGAAGCGGCTCTTGCGGCCTGTCACGAGGCGGGTAAGGGAGTGCTGACCATGAAGGCCCTGGGCGGCGGCAATCTCGCTGCTTCCTATGTAGACGCGATGAACTACGTCTTCACGAGACCTTTCACGAATACTGTCATGGTGGGCATGAGTTCTGCGAAGGAAGTAGACGACCTCCTGGATCTCCTTGATGGAAGGATGGACAGCTGCTACGTGCCTGACATCGGCGGCAAGGCCTTAAGAGTGAATCATGACGACTGTGTGGGCTGCGGAGAGTGCATCAAAGCCTGTGTCTCGGGAGCCATAGATTACGGCTCCGACGGACTTGCTGAGATCGATCAGGAACTCTGCATAGACTGCGGTTACTGCGCTTATGCCTGTCCTGTGAGAGCGATCATCAGGGTATAGACATGAACGTCAAACTTCTGGCTCAGGCTTTCGGAATAGTGGGAGTCATACTCTTCGTGCTCTCGTTCCAGATAAAGTCCAACAAAAAACTATATTTCGTTCAGATCATGGCGAACATCATGTTCGCGATCCAGTTCATACTGCTGGGGGCCTACGTCGGCTGCTTCAGCCTACTGATCTGTATCGTGAGGAATGCGCTTTTCATGAACCGCAGGAAGTGGAAGTTCGTGGATTCGCCGGTGACACTCATCGTGCTTCTCGCGCTTTATCTGCTCAACACGATATTGAACTGGAACGCCTGGTACGATATTTTGCCGCTGGCAGCGGTGGTGAGTGCGACCGTAGCCTTTTGGACCGGCAATCCGAGGAGCATCAGGACATATAATCTTTTCATAGCTTCGCCGAGTTGGATGGCATATGATATCTGTGTCGGAGCCTGGGCAGGAGTGCTGAATGAGGCGATCGGAATGGCATCGATCATAGTTTCGATCATTCGTTTCGGCTGGAAAGCTCTGGGTGAGGGCGGAGATGAATTCGAAAAATAGTGAAGGTTGATTTTCAGGTGTTTTTAATGTATAATCTTAATATGAAAACCGATGCGAAAAGGGGTGGTGTGATACCGCCTTTTTTTGTCAAAAAATCAAAGATCCGGAGTATGATATGGCAAATAAAGTTGTAAGCCTGGTGGAAGACCTCATTGCCGGCTTCCTTAAAGAAAATGACCTGACGCTTTGGGACGCGGAGTTCACGAAGGAAGGCAGGGACTGGTTCCTGAGAGTCTTCATAGACAGGACCGACGGCGAATACGTTTCGACTGATGACTGCGAACTGGTCAGCCAGTTCCTCTCTGAGAAACTGGACGAGAGAGATCCGATCGAGCAGAATTACTATCTCGAGGTGAGCTCGCCAGGCATGGACAGAGAGTTGATCAAGCCCGAGCATTTCATGGCATCCCTTGGCAAGGAGGTCGAGGTGAAGACCTATGTGCCGATCAAGGGATATGCCGAACTCACTGAAGAGGAAGGACAGCTAGAGCTCAACGGGCTGAAGATCAAGGACTTCAGCGGCATCCTCACGGAATACGTCGGGGGTGAAGAAGAAAAGGTCAGACTGAGGACCATGGTGGACACCAAGGCGGCCAACCGCAAGCCAGGCGCGAGAGTGAGCCCCGCAGCACTCAAAGAGTGCATCATAGAGCTGCCTCTCAAGGACATAGCCAAGATCAATCTGGCGGTTATCTTCGAGTAAATATCAGTTCCCAGGCATTGTGGGAGCAGAGATTTCTGAAAGAATAGAAATAAAAGGATCGTTACAGTTAATCAGACGAGAGAAAGGAGTTCTCCTATGAAAAACAGTTGCAAAAGAGTATTGCTGATCACAGCTGTACTGGTTTTGATGGTACTGCTTACGGCGGGGATATGCTACGGCGAAACAAAGGCGATAAAAAACGGCGAGGCATTTACGCCGGTAGAGGGTACGAAATATACTGTAAAAGTAAATGCAGATACCGAGGTCAAGGTTTCAACGAACAGCGGATACATACGTTATTACGGTTTGGATTCTTCATGCAGTGATAGCAATCAAGAGAAATGGTATGGGCCTTGTGAAGATAAGATTTATAAATATGAATATTTCAACTGCAAAACAGGCACTAACTATTTCAAATTTGAAAAGGCAAGAGAGAATCTTTCAGAGGTAACCGTAACGTGGGAAGCGGTCGAGGTGACAAATAATACCTTAGATACTGCCGAAGCCCTTACTATCAAAAAAGGCAAGACCAAGACCATTGATCTCGACGGACGCCCGTACTATTACACAATGAAGTTGAGTGAGTCAGGCAAATATACCTTCGATGCCAAGGAGTCTTCTGTCATCTATATTTTGAAAGGCAAGAAGGATAAGGACGGCGAAAACTATTGGAAACTGATCAGGTCCAGTGATTCCGATCACAAACAGACGTACACAATGAAGAAGGGCACCTATACTGTTATCGCTTATCCTGTGCCTTCGAGCGGTACCGGTACTATCAGTATCAAGCGTTTGGACTGGACAGGCATTTCGAAGATAACCTGCAGCGCAACATATTCGGGCGAATATGGCAAGACTATCACTTATAAGGTCAAATATACGCCTAAAGACGCAGATTCCGTGATAAGTATAAAAGGAACCAGCAATCATTCTGCAGGGAATAACATCAAGAAGGTCAGCCAGAAGAATGGTGTCGCCACATTCAAGATCAAGATCTCGACCTTATATGATAAAAATACTGCGAAGAAGTATCGTCAATATAAGGTCAGTACTTCTGAAGGTATCAGCAAGCTGATCGAAGAGAAGGGCGGTCCCAAGGCGGCCAAGATCAAGAGCGTAGTCGGAGACGTCAAAGGAGGATCCGTCACTGTAGAGAAGGGTCAGGCTGACAAGCTGGTAGTTCAGGTCAAGAACGGCAGCAAATGGAAGACTTTAAAAACGGTCACGAAGGTCAAGAGCGCTACGCCTACGATCAATTTCAAAGGTCTCAAACCAGGCAAGGAATACAATTTGAGGGTCGTCTCCTACGCGAACGGCGCAAAGGGCGGAACCAAGACGTTCAAGATGATCACCGCGTATGACACGAAGCCTACCAAGCTCAAAGCCACCTGCATCAAGACGGAGTTCAAGGAAGGCAGAGGCGAGTATAAGGAATGGGATGAAACTAAAGGCGATTGGGTCACCAAGTATGAGTCCGACAAGAGCATCGCGACGGTCAAGGTGACCTTCAAGAAGGCCGGCAAATCGTCTTCCACCTACGTCCATGACGCGATCAGAAAGAGCGGCAAGAAGTTCAGCATTACCTTCACAGGTAAGCTCACAAAATCCAAGACTATAAAGATCGCCGTGCGCGCTGTCAGAAAGAAAGGCAAACTCATCGCATACGGTCCTACGGTCTACGTGAAGTGCAAGATCAAACCCGCATCATAAGAGTTTGGCGGTCCAAATAGCCGCCTGTAGCCAAAAAAGCGAAAAAACCCTTGATTTTTCTGCACTTTTAGTGTATTATGCAAATGTAAATCATAAGTTATTGCTTAAGGAGTGGTCAAAAGCCACTCCTTAATTAATGAAATAAATGCCAGACGGGACTGAAGCGACCTTTCGCAGCTGTTCGTAAGGCATTCGGATTTCGACAATTATATCAAAAACAGTATCATACAACAGAAAACTAAAACAGAATACGGAGGAAAGGCAAAGAAATGAATTTGGAATTTATTGAAGCGATCGACGCTTTAGCAAAAGAGAAGCATATTTCCAAGGATGTGATCTTTGAGGCTATCGAGTCTGCAGTCGTGTCCGCTTACAAGAAGAACTTCGGAACTTCACATCAGAACGTCCGCGTCGAGATCAATCAGCAGACCGGCGAGATCCTTGCATTCATGCAGATGGACGTTGTCGAGGAGCTCGAGGACGAGGAGACTCAGATGACTCTCGAGGAAGCCAGGGAGATCGATGACCGCTATGAGATCGGCGACATCATCGAGTTCCAGGTAGATCCCTCAGAATTCGGCAGGATCGCAGCTCAGACCGCCAAGCAGGTGGTAGTCCAGAGGATCAGAGAGGCCGAAAGAGGAATGATATATGACGATTTCATCTCCCGTCAGGGCGAGATCGTCACAGGTAAAGTGGAGAGGATCTCCAACGACACTATTTTTGTTAATTTAGGAAATACAGAAGGCATCCTTTCACCTAATGAGCAGGTGAAGGGTGAGAAATACAGAGTAAACGACAGGATCAAGGTCTACATCATGGACGTCAGAAAGACGAACAAGGGACCTCAGGTCTTCCTGTCAAGGAGTCACCCCGGCCTCGTCAAGAGACTTTTCGAACTGGAAGTCCCTGAGATCGAGGACGGCACCGTGGTGATCAAGGGTATCGCCCGCGAGGCCGGTTCCCGCACCAAGATGGCTGTTTACACCGAGTATGAGAACGTTGATCCGGTAGGTTCCTGCGTTGGAACACGCGGATCCCGCGTTCAGGCTATCGTAGATGAACTGAACGGCGAGAAAGTCGACATCATCCCCTGGTCAGAGGATACGGATGAACTTATCGCCAACGTTCTGAGCCCTGCCAAGGTAGAGCGCGTCATCGTCCCCGATCCGGACGAAAAGATGGCGCAGGTGGTCGTACCTGACTATCAGCTGTCCCTGGCCATCGGCAAGGAAGGACAGAACGTCCGCCTGGCCGCCAGAGTATCAGGATGGAAGATAGATATCAAGAGCCACAGCCAGTATTTCGGCAGTGAGAACGCAGAAGATGATGAAACAGAGGTAAATGATGAAGAATAGAGCCATACCACTTAGAAGATGCATAGGATGTAATCAGAGCAAACCGAAGGAAGAACTGGACAGGTACGTCATAAAGCCTTTTGACAAGATCTATCTTTATGATGAGTCAGGCAAAGCACCCGGAAGAGGCGCGTACGTCTGCAAGGGTTCCGAGGAATGCCTGAAGAAGGCTGTCAAGAGAAAGAGAGCGGAATTCAGGAGGGACTGATGAAAAAAACTAAGCCCGCATTCGATGAAAATTTGCTCACACCGGAGCAGAGAAAGGCTTATTATACCAAAAAAGTTGCCGCCTACATGGGCTTCGCCGCTAAGGCAGGCAAGCTTATGGCCGGCACCAATACGTGCATTTTCACCATGGCTAAAGGTAAAGCCCTGCTTCTCATCGTCGCAGAAGATCTGGCAGAGAACGGCAAGGAGAAAGTCTTAAGAGCCGCTGAACAGAACGAGGTGGAGTACAGGGTGTACGGTCAGGCTGAAGATCTCGGTCACTATACAGGCAAGTATGGTGCGGGGGTGTTTTGCGTGACCGACCAGAAATTCGCAGAAGTTATCGCGAAGACGATTGACAATACCGGAAAGTAAACAGGAGGTGTATTATATGACAGAAATGAACACCAAAGAAACCAAAATAGTAAAGGCAACGCCTAAGAAGCAGGACAACAAGGGTGAAGAGCCCCGAGTCACTGTCAAGGCTGCGGTGATCCCTGCAAGACAGACCGCGGCGCAGAGGCAGGCGGCTCAGACTGCGTCTCAGGCCAAGCCACAGACGACGGCGCGGCGCCAGTTCATAGGCACTCCCGTCATAAACAAAGATCTTGAGAACAGGACGTCCAGGATACCCAGGGGCATGACTCCCGTAGCCAAGGACGTGACAGATAAGGCCATAGAAGACAAGGCTCAGGAGCAGGCAGCTGCTAAGGAAGTCAAGGAAGAGACCAAGACTGCGGCCGCCAAGACTGCAGCTGCGAAGACAGCCACTAAGACTGTCAAGGCCAAGGCCGAAGCAGCGAAGGCTGAAGAGACCAAAGAGGCCGCAGCAGTTGAAGAAGTCAAGGCAGAGACTGTCAAGGCCAAGGCCGAGCCTAAGAAGACCGCCAAGGCTAAAGCAGAGGCTCCGAAGGAGGAGAAACCTGCAGAGGCTGAGGTGAAGGCTGAAGAGGTCAAAGAAGAAGTCAAGGCAGAGGCGCCTGAGACTGAGACTGCAAAGGCCGAAACAGCGAAGACTGAGCCCGAGAAGGATGAGGCCGCCAAGGAGAAGAAGGCTTCCAAGACAACGAAGAAGCCCGAATTCGTCGGACCGAAGATCATCAAGAAGGCTGCCGAAGTCAAGGCTGAAGAGGAAGCCGCTGCCCTCGAAAGAAAGAAGAAGGAAGAAGCCAGGAAGGCCGACACCGCCAAGAAGAAGGCTGATAAGAGCGAAAAAGGCGAGAAGGGCGACAGAGGTGATCGCGGCGATCGTGCTGAGCGCGGCGACAGGAAGAAGGGCGACAAGAAGTCCGGTGACTTCGACAAGTCGAAGAAAAAAGGCCAGTCCAAGGACAGAGGCGCTGACAAGGATAAAGATACCGACAGCCGCGGACAGGCAAGAACGGAGAAGAAGCCCAGAGTCAGAGACTTTTCTGTACAGGCCAACCAGTCACAGAGATTCTCAGGTAAGGCCGACAAGAAGAAGGGCGACAAAGAACACGATAAATTCAGTAAGCTGGAGAACGGCGGCAAGAAGTCCAAGAAGGCCATGGAGCTGCGTTCCCTCGAGAAGGCCGAAAAGCCCAAGAAGCACTCCAAGTACAAACAGCAGGTGGTCGAGGAAGAACCCGACATTCTGGAAGATATGCCTACAGGCACTATCGCCATCACAGTTCCCATCACTGTGGGAGGTTTCTGTGAGCAGGCGGACATCAGCATGAACACCGTCATCATGGCTCTCATGAAGATGGGCATCATGGCTAACATCAACCAGAGTCTGGATGAGGACACTGTATCGATCCTCGCGGACGAGCTGGGAATCTCCATCGTAGTCGCCAAGGTCGAGGAAGACGACGTTGAGGAAGGTATCGAAGACTTCGAAGACAAAGAAGACGATCTCGTGCCGCGTGCGCCTTTCGTTACCGTCATGGGACACGTCGACCATGGTAAGACTTCCTTGCTGGACGCTATCCGCAAGACAAACGTTGCCCTCGGCGAGGCCGGCGGCATCACACAGCACATCGGTGCTTCCGAAGTGTATATCAACGGCGAAAAGATCGTTTTCCTGGATACCCCGGGACACGAAGCATTCACGGCCATGCGTGCTCGTGGGGCTCACGTAACCGATATCGCCGTACTCGTTGTAGCTGCTGATGACGGCGTAATGCCTCAGACCGTTGAGTCCATCTCACACGCGAAGGCTGCCGGCGTTCCGATCATCGTAGCTATCAACAAGATAGATAAGCCCGGCGCTAATCCGGACAGAGTCAAGCAGGAACTGACAGAGCACAACATCCTCGTCGAGGACTGGGGCGGAGATACGATCTGCGTACCGGTATCCGCTAAGACAGGCGAGGGAATCACCAACCTTCTGGAGATGATCCTTTTGCAGGCGGAAGTGCTCGAACTCAAGGCCAATCCGAACCGTATGGCCAAGGGTTCAGTAGTCGAAGCGAGACTCGACAAGACCAAGGGCCCCGTCGCCACACTTCTCGTGGACAACGGTACGCTTAAATCCGGTCAGTCTGTCGTAGTCGGTAACTGCTACGGCAGGATCCGTCTGATGACTGACTACCGCGGAAAGAAGATCTCTAAAGCCGGTCCGGCCACCGCGGTCGAGATCCTCGGTCTTGACGACGTACCTGTGGCAGGCGACGAATTCAACGCCGTCAAGGACGATAAGGTAGCGAGAGAGATCGCCGAATCAAGGAAGCAGAAACTCAGAGAAGAAGTCCTCGCAAGGAACGCATCTTCTACTCTGG
>JAFYJM010000095.1 GCA_017538125.1 Bacillota bacterium | reverse complement strand
TGGCGAGATCTGTCTTGCCCTTGGTCGCGCCGTACTCAGCGTCAACTCTCATCTCGAGGTTCTTCTTGGTGGAATCGGTAACTACTTCGCCCAGGAGTTCAGCGAACTTAGCTGCATGCTCTGCTTCCTCGAAAGCTGCCTTCTCCCAGTAAAGACCGATCTCGGGATATCCTTCTCTATGTGCAACTCTTGCCATTGCCAGGTACATACCGACTTCGGAGCATTCTCCTTCAAAGTTTGATCTTAATCCTGCAACGATCTCAGAATCTACGCCCTGAGCTACGCCTACTACGTGCTCAGCAGCCCATGCTCTCTCTTCTTCCAGCTTGTTGAACTTCTCAGCAGGAACATGGCAGATAGGACATTCTGCCGGGGGAGTATCTCCTTCATGTACGTATCCGCAAACTGTGCAAACCCATTTCATAATCTTTTACCTCCGTATTTTTAAAAAGCTTTATCTTTTCATTGCCTGCACGGCCTGGATATCAGATCCACCGGTGCAGGCACATAAGTTACTCTGACATAAATATTTTACCACAAATAAAGGAAAATGAAACATTATTTTTCAAAAGATTCAATTATGAACATTGAATGAAAAATCGCTCCCTCGGTTGAAATCCCCAAAGCTTTTGTGATATAATCGACTTGCTATGAGAAAAAATACTCTGAACACAAACAACAATATCTTAAGAAAAGCGCGCATCATAGCTTTGGGGCTCGTGGTGTGTCTTTTGTGCGTCTTTTTTATGACGGGCTGCACTACATATGATAATTTCAAGGTAGCTTTTCTGGGAGGAGATCCTGAAGTCAAGGAAGCAACGATCAAGATAGGCGTTTATGAACCGATGTCAGGCGGATACAAGCAGTTCGGCAAGGATGAGACTGCAGGCATCGAGCTTGCGCACAGCCTTTATCCGACCGTGCTTGGCAAGACGGTGGAACTTATATATGCTGATAACCGTTCGAACATGTACGACGCAGAGACTGCACTCCAGGAGCTCATGAGCAAAGGCCCAAGCATCGTCCTGGGAAGCTATGGTGAAGTGCTTTCTCTGGTAGCAGCTGATTACATGATCGCGAACAATACGCCTGCCATCACGATAACCAGCACCAATCCGCTGATAACCGCTAACAATGACTTCTATTTCACGGCCTCATTCTCGTCTGCAAGGCAGGGATCGGCCCTGGCTGAATATGCAATTGACGCCATGAACAAGACGACCTTTGCCACTATAAAGATCATCTCTGATGACTCTGCAACGGCTACGGTCAAACGCTTCAGGAGCAAGGTTACCAAGAAGATCGGTTCGGATGAAGCCATCAAAGGCGCTTATGAGATCAAATCCGATGCCCTGGATTACTCCACATACATAGAGAAACTGATGAATAACGGCGTGGACGCATTGCTTCTGGCGGTACCTCCTTCGGTGGCTCAGGTATTCATGGATCAGTGCTGTCAGATGGAGTATTATCCTTTGTTCCTGGGAACGAGGGACTGGGATACTGACGACTTCGCCAAGTACGTGATGTCCAATCCTGACCTCAGCGTTTCCTACCCGTCCGTACAGGCGGCGGAGACCACAGATACATATCAGATCTTCATGGATGCTTACACAGCGAAGTACGGCAATGCTTCACAGCCTTCAGGCGGTATGGCCGCGGCCTTTGACGCGTACCTTCTGGCGATCAAAGCCATAGAGGACGCCTACGAAAATGTGAAGGACATTGATATTGAAGAATTAAAGAGTGATACAGAAGCGGACGCCAAGACCAAGGCGGAGATCCAGTCCTATGAGACGACTCTGGAGACTGGCATACCTTCGGGCATTCAGATCAGAGACGCACTGAAGGATATCGATGACTTCGAAGGTGCGACCGGCGTGCTGAGCTATGACGGCAGCACGGAAGTATCAAAGAACGTCACGATCATCCACTTCTTCATGGGCGAGAGACTTGCGCCTTACAGCATAGGTTAAACATTTAATTAATATAAGGAGACTTACAATGGAAGAAAACATCAAGAATGCGATAGCACAGATCAGACCTTATCTTCAGAGAGACGGCGGAGACATCCAGTTCGTGGAATACACTGAAGACCACATCGTCAGAGTTCAGCTTCAGGGACACTGCGTAGGCTGCCCGGGAGCTACCATGACCATCAAGGGCGTTATCGAGAGACTTCTGTGTGAAACTTATCCTGAGATCCAGGGAGTGGAAGCGATCTGATGAGATTGGATTTCACACTGGCAAAGAAATTCTCGAGGAATAACATCAAGGGCTTGGAGTTAAGATCCGCTACTACAGATCGAGCTGTCGTCTTCAACACCTCAGGCAGAGGCTATGAGATGGTTAGAGACGCATATGATTACTACGCAGCCGAATCTGCTCTTCTCGGACACACGCCATCCCTTAAGGTCAAGGGAATCGGCAAGTCGTACGAGATAAGCGGAGCTGACACTATGGCCTTTCTCGGTAAGCTCAATTTCGTCAACGAGAGTCATAACGATTTCATAGCTTTCTACAACGAAAACATCGAGAAGATAGGGCAGGTCGAGGACCTTGAGATAGGTGAAAAGGCCGCCCTTGTCCAGATGAGCGCCGAGGGTGATTCCTATGAATTATTTTTCGAGGATCTCTTGCCATTCATAGAAAAGTATGATATAGGTATATTAAAGAAGTAATCTGTTTCAGGGCGGGGTGGAAGTCCCCACCGGCAGTATAGTCTGCGAGCCCGGAAGGCGTTTGCCTCAAGGGTTGATCCGGTGAGATCCCGGAACCGACAGTGACAGTCTGGATGGGAGAAACACGAGTATTTTACTTGTATTTTTTGCGAGCCTTGAAATCTCTTCAAGGCCTTTTTAATGGACTTCAGGAGATGAAGGCAAGCGCAGCTGAACAGATTCCTCTCAAATATATTTGTCGGGCTTAGCTTACCGAATTTACTAAAACCAAAAGCCCGGCAGCGGCATCAAAGCCGCAGAAAGGAATCAAAATGAACACACAAACCAAAAACTCCAAACTCGCCAAAATGGCCATGCTGGTGGCTGTATCCATCGTCCTTGTAGCGCTGATACACCTGCCCATACTCCCTATGGTACCTTTCCTGGAGTATGATCCGGCGGACATTCCTATCCTGATAGGAACCTTTGCCTTCGGACCGGCAGCAGGCGTGGTGCTCACTCTGGTGACAGCCATCCTTCAGGGCGTCACGGTCTCAGCTTCATCCGGAGCCTATGGCATCCTGATGCACGTGATCGCGACTTCAGCGCTCGTGCTAGTAGCGGGACTGACCTATGCCAGAAACAAGACCAAGAAGACTGCGATCCTCGGCCTCGTACTCGGCACCCTGGCTATGGTACTCATTATGATACCTGCCAATATGCTGATCACGACGAGATTCATGGGACTCACGCTGGAAGCGCTCATGCCTTTCATGCCATGGATCATTTTGTTCAACTTTATCAAAGCGGGCGTGAACAGCATTGTGACCTTCCTCGTTTACAAGAGGATCAGTCCTTTCCTTCACAGATAAAAAACTCAGATGAAAGACATAATCAGAACGATCACAATTGAAAATGAAGAGGGCACCAGAGCTTTCGGGCTGGAACTGGCTGCAAATGCTAAGCCCGGCGATGTGATCGCTCTGATAGGTGATCTCGGCACCGGCAAGACAGCTCTAACGAGATATATCGCCGAGGGCCTGGGCATCACCGGAAGGATAAGCAGTCCCACGTTCACCATAGTCAAGGAGTATCACTCAGGCAGGCTTCCGCTCTATCACTTTGACGTCTACAGACTGGCAGGGGATAACGATATCCTCTCAGGCCAGGAGATCAGCGGTGAAGCCGGCAAAGCGATCAGGGAGAGAGCTATCGACGAGCTGTATAACATCGGAGCCGACGAATACTTCGAAGGCGATGGACTCACTGTTATTGAGTGGGCCGATCTCATTGAAGAAGCCCTTCCCGATAACACCGGATACGTATTCATGGAGTACGGCGAGGGAGAAACTCAAAGGATATACAGATGTACATTTTAGCTATTGAAACTACAGGTCCTTTCGGCTCTGTGGCTTTGATAAACGAAAAAAACATAATACTGGGACACGAGTCATCGAAGGATCACATGAACCATCTCAAAGACCTGATGCCCATGACAGACAGGATGCTCAGAGATCTTGGCGTAGATAAGGCTGAGATCTCAGCTATTGCCTGTGACGTGGGCCCGGGTTCCTTCACCGGTATAAGGATAGGTGTGTCCACTGCCAGAGCGCTCGCTCAGGTCTGGGACATACCCTGTCTGGCCGTATCGTCTCTTTCCTCTGCGCTTCTAAAGGACAGCGCCATTGATAAGAAAGACGATAACACGGCCATCACGGTCATCCTGAACGCCAGAAGAAGGCAGGTCTATGGTTTCATGGACGGCTATCTCGAAGAAGGCCCGTGGCTCATCGACGATATCCTGAGGATAGCGAAAGATGAGATCGGCAGGGGCAAAAAACTAGTCTTCTACGGAGATGGCATTGATGCCTACGGAGAGATCATCAGAACCGAGCTCGATGAAGCAGGCGTGGCATATGAATTTGCACCTGAAGAGGACAGATATCAGGACGCTGTGGAGATAGCGAGATGCGGACTCCGGGCTTATGAGAGCGGCGAGACCTTAGCCTATCATGAGCTGCTTCCCGAATACATGAGAGAGGCCGAAGCCGAGCAGAAGCTCAAAGCGGGTGAGCTGCCCATATCTAGGCTTCCGAAGCAGGAGTAGTGATCATGGAACTGAGCATAAGAAGAGCGACCGAAAATGACCTTAAGGCCATTACAGAGCTTGAGAAGGAATGCTTCCCATACGATCCCTGGTCATACGAATCTTTTTATAACGAGATCGTCGAAAACGAAGACAAGACGATATATCTGGCTGCGGAGGGCGACAACAAACTCTGCGGTTATATGGGCATATGGGAAATACTGGACGAAGGACATATCACCAATGTGGCGGTAGCTCCTAGTTGTAGGAGAAACCATATCGGAGAAGCTCTGATCGAAGAGATACTGAGGATCACCACAGAAGACGGAATCAAAAGATGGACCCTGGAAGTAAGGGTCGATAATGAGCCCGCTATCAGATTATATGAGAAGATGGGCTTTGGGAAAGCGGGCGTACGCAGGAAATACTACGCCTATGACGGTACAGACGCCCTCATAATGTGGAAGGGCTGCGAAGAATGAAAGACGGAAGATTTTTGACACTTGGAATAGAGACGTCCTGCGATGAGACGGCCATCTCTGTGGTGGCGGATGGAAGAGAAGTACTCTCTAACGTCATTTCCTCACAGATAGAGATTTTCAAAAACTACGGAGGAGTAGTTCCTGAGATCGCTTCGCGCCATCATCTGGAGAACATCAACGGAGTGCTTGAGACTTCGCTGGCGGACGCGGGAGTCACGCTGGATGACATCGATCTCATCGGAGTGACCATGGGCCCCGGCCTTGTAGGCGCGCTTCTCATGGGAGTATCCACTGCCAAGGCCATATCATTCGCCAAGGACAAGCCTCTCGTGGGAGTCCATCATCTTAACGGACACATCAGCGCCAACTACATCCAGCATCCCGAACTTGAGCCGCCTTTCATGGCTCTCATCACCTCCGGCGGTCACACAGAGATCGTGCAGGTGGAGGACTATAACAGGATGACGGTGCTGGGCGGCACCAGGGATGATGCCGTAGGCGAGTGCTACGACAAGGTTGCCAGAGTCCTCGGGCTTGGATACCCCGGAGGCCCCAAGATCGATAAGGTTGCCAAAGAAGGCGATCCTGAAGCCGTCCATTTCAAGAGAGTCTTCCTTGAGAAGGACAGTCTGGATTTCAGCTTCTCCGGTCTTAAGACAGCCGTGCTGAACTATCTCAATTCTGAGCGTCAGGCCGGCCGCGAGATCAACAGAGCTGACGTAGCTGCGTCTTTTCAGCAGGCTGTACTCGACGTGATCGTCAGGAAAGCAATGGACGCCTGTGAGACGAGAAATGAAGACCGCCTGGTCCTCGCTGGAGGCGTAGCGGCTAATTCCAGATTAAGAGCCATGCTCGATGAAGAATGCTGCAAGCGCGGCATCAGACTGTACTATCCGGAGCCGATACTTTGCACGGATAACGGCGCGATGATAGCCTGCGCCGCTTACTATAAATACATGAAAGAGGGAGCAGACGATCTTAGCATGGACGCTTATCCCTTCCTTGAACTCGATTAAATGATAATCCTTTCAGCCAACAAGTTGACAAAGGCCTACGGGACGGACGTCGTCCTGGAGGACGCGTCGTTCGCCATAAACGCCGGTGAGAAGATCGGCATAATCGGAAGGAACGGCGCGGGCAAAACTACTCTTCTCAATATGCTCTCCGGTGAGTGGGAGCCTTCGGGAGGAGAGTTTTTTGTGTCCCAGGATGCCAGGATCGGATATCTGAAGCAGAGAGATAACTTCTTCAGGTCAGATACTGTCATAAAGGCCATCGACAGCATCTATACTGATATCCACAGGGTCGAAGACGAGTTGGAAAAGGTTACCGGCGAGATTGAGGAACTCAGTCATAAAGGGCTGGAACCTCCTGAGGACCTTATCAGTGATCTTGACAGGCTGCATATGGAATATGAAACTCTCGGAGGTTATACTTACAAGTCGGAAATGACAGGCATACTGACTTCGATGGCCTTCACCAAAGCAGACTACGAGAAGAAGATCAGCGAGCTTTCGGGCGGTGAGCGTACAAGGCTTGCTCTCGCTGCGCTCCTCCTGGAGAAGCCTGATATTTTGCTCCTGGACGAGCCCACAAACCATTTGGATATCGACACTCTCAGATGGCTCGAGCAATATCTGGCTGCCTACAAAGGAACGATAATGATCGTGTCACACGACAGATACTTCCTGGATAAGGTCGTGGATAGGATATTCGAAGTCGAACACCTTCATCTCTATTCATACAAAGGAAACTACTCTCAGTACGCAGAGCAAAAGAGGCTCCGCCGTGAGAGCGAACTCAAAGCTTACAACAACCAGCAGAGAGAGATAAGACGCCAGGAGGATATGATACGAATAATGATGGAGCATAACACCGAGCATCTGGTGAAACGCGCCCAGTCGAGGGTGAAGCGCCTTGACATGCTGGACAGGCTGGAGAAGCCTGAGGGCGACGATCCTAAGATGAAGTTCCGCTTCAAGCAGGACTTCAAGTCCGGAAACGACGTAGTTATCGCTGAAGATCTGGGAAAGACTCTATATGACAGACAGCCGTACAGGCATCTTTTCTCACACGTCAACTTCGATATCAAGAGGGGAGAGAAGATCTGCATCGTAGGTCCGAATGGCGTAGGCAAGACTACGCTCTTAAGGATGCTGATGGGAGAACTCAAACCTACCGAAGGACGCTTCAAACTCGGCACCAACGTTGCCTTCGGTTATTATGACCAGGGGCAGCAGCTGCTTCACGACGAACTGACGGTGATCGAAGAGTTGAGAGACGCCTATCATCTGTATACGGATACGGAGTTAAGATCGATCCTCGGCAGATTTCTTTTCAGAGGAGAGGACGTGTTTCTCAACGTAGGTTCTCTATCCGGAGGCGAGAAGGCCAGACTGACCCTGGTGAAGCTCATGATGAGCGGAGCTAACACATTGATACTGGATGAGCCGACGAATCACATGGACATCGAATCCAAAGAAGTATTCGAAGAAGCGCTCAAAGCCTTCGAAGGAACTGCGATCATAGTGTCCCACGACAGATACTTCCTTCAGAAGATACCTACCAGGATGCTGGAACTCACTCCTGAGGGGATGAAAGAATACCTCGGTAATTATGATTACTATCTGGAAAAGAAGGCTCTGGAAGAAGAACTGAGCCTCTCAGAGGCTGCCGGAGTGAAGGAACCATCAAAGGCGACTTCATCCAAGGAAGAACGCGCCGGCAAGAAGGCTGTGGAGGCTGAGGAGAGGAGACGCCTTAGGGAGATCGAAAGACTCGAAAAGGACATTGAATCCAAGGAGAACAGGGTCTCCGAGATCGAAGATCTGATGCAGCTTCAGGAGAATTTGTCAGACTTCAATAAACTCACGAAACTCAGTGAAGAGATGTCAAAACTCAAGGAAGAGATCAACGAAAATTACGAAAAATGGGAAACCCTGCAGACGCCTTGATTTTGCTCAGATTTTCATGATTTTCACAAAGTTTTTCTTGCATATTAGTAACAAGGTGGGTATAATAACTTTTGTTAAACAGGCTTTAGAAAAGGCTTTATCACTAGGAGGACAAAATGGTTTTTGACAGAATTAAAGAAATAATCATGGAGCAGCTTCAGGTCGAGGACTCTGAGATCACCATGGATACAAACCTTATGAAGGACTTAAGTGCAGATTCTCTTGACGCAGTCGAGATCATTATGGCTATCGAGGACGAGTTTGGTATCGAGATCCCCGACGAAGATGCCGAGAATATCCAGACCGTACAGGATCTGGTAAGATTTGTAGAAGACAATAAATAACGACAGCAGGACTACGACATGAAACAATCTAAACTGATCTCCAAGGCAGTAATCAAGAGACTACCCAGGTATAGACGTTATCTTGGAGAATTGAAGAAAAAGGGAGTCGAGAAGATCTCATCCAAGGATCTGTCTGAGCTCATCGGCTACACTGCTTCCCAGATCCGCCAGGACCTCAACAATTTCGGAGGTTTCGGACAGCAGGGCTATGGCTACAGCGTCGCCAATCTCTACGATCAGATCGGCAACATCCTCGGTCTGGACAAGGAGTACCAGGTAGTCGTTGTAGGATACGGCAGACTGGGGCAGGCTATGGCCAACTATCTTGACAAGAATGAGAAGCAGTTCCACATTGCGGGCATCTTTGATGTGAGCAACAAGATAGAAGATGTCGAGTTCAAGGACGCATATGTTTCCACATTTGAAGACCTTAAAGAATTCGTCAAGAAGAACAAGACGGATATCGCGGTGATCACCGTTCCGAGAGATGAGGGACAGGTCGTCGCGGATACGCTTGTGGATGCCGGTATCAAAGGGATCTGGAATTTCTCCTCTGTCGACCTTGAGTTGCCTGAGAGGATTTCAGTTGAGAACGTTCATATGTCAGACAGCTTACACGCGTTAGCCTATTATATGAAGGATAAATAAAAACAACCGGCCGTCGAGCCGGTTGTTTTTTGAGCAATCATTATAAAGATATAGTCTTCTAATTATGCTTCTACGGGTGCTTCTACAGGGCAAGCGCCAGCACATGCTCCGCAATCGATGCAGGTGTCTGCGTCGATAACATAGATTCCGTCGCCTTCAGTGATTGCCTCTACAGGGCACTCAGGTGCGCAGGCTCCGCAAGCGATGCAAGCATCAGTAATTTTATAAGCCATTTTATCCCTCCTACATACACATAAGATATCTTACAGACGTATTATAGCAAATTACTTTTAAATAGTAAAGAAGAATTTTCATCATGGAAATTTATACTCTGACAGGTCCTTCGGGCACCGGTAAAAGCTACCGCGCGATGGATATCTGCAAAGAACATAATATAGACGGAGTCATCGACGACGGCCTTTTTATCTATAAAGGAACTGTGACAGCGGGTGAGTCAGCCAAGAGGTCCGGCACTAAGATCGGAGCCGTCAAAGCCGCCATCTTTAATGATGAGGAGAAGGCTCATAAGGTCGCCAAAGCGATCAGATCGAAGAAACCTAAGGCCATACTTGTGCTTGGTACCTCGGATGCGATGGCTGATCTGATCATTGAAAGACTCGAGCTAAACCGCACTAAGAGAGGCCATAAGAAAGCCGTTAAGGTCATCCACAGGATATATATCGACGACATAACGACCGAAGAAGAGAGAGACGAAGCACGCAAGCAGCGCAAGAATTACGGCAAACACGTCATCCCTGCGCCTGCCATGCAGCTCAAAAGATCGTTCGCGGGTTATTTCCTTGACTCGCTCGGCCTGTTCAAAGGAAGGGCGCAGGCCACCAATGAGAGGACCGTGGTCAGACCCAGTTACAGCTATATCGGAGACTATCTGCTCTCAGAGAAGGTGATCACCGACATAGCAGAGATAGCTGCCAGGGAGAAGAAGGTCATAAGCGATGTGATCATGGTGACCCAGGAGCCTTCGCCCGAGAACTATGTGATCAATATCGCAGTGAAGATCCACAGGAACTGCAGCCTCTGGGACGACATCATGGACTACCAGAAGAGAGTGAATGACGTAGTGGAGGAGATGACGGCCTTCAACGTATCGGAAGTTAACATTGAAGTCAGAGGAATAGATAATGACTGAGACCTTTGTGTTTGAAAATATACGCGATCTGGATCTGAAGCAGACCTTTGAATGCGGCCAGTGCTTCCGCTGGAATGAAGAGCGGGACGGCAGTTATACCGGTATCGCTCAGGGCTATCCTGCCAACATGAAGCTGGAAGGAGATAGGCTGATCATAGAAGGCTACGGTACAAGAGAGTTCTGGGCTGAATATTTGGATCTTGACAGAGACTACTGCGAGATCCAAGCGATACTTGCTGCTAAAGAACCTGAAGTAATGCCTGAAGCCATGGCCTGCGGTTCCGGCATAAGGATACTCTGCCAGGACCTTTGGGAGACGGTGGTGGATTTCATCATCTCGCAGAACAACAACATACCGAGGATCAAGGGCTGCATCGAGAGACTTGCAGAAGCGCATGGTGAGTACGCGGGCGAATTCAGAGATAAGTCGTGGTACCGCGTGCCGACTGCAGAGAAACTGGCATCGCTTGAACCAGAAGATCTGGCTGAGGTACGCCTCGGCTATAGGGATAAATACCTGATAGAGACTGCCAGACAGTGGCTTGCGAAGGACGAGGATTCCAGGTGCGATGTAGGCTGCTTCACAGGAGTTGGACCTAAGGTCGAATCGTGCATCAGGCTTTTCGGACTGCATGAGCTGGATGCCTTCCCGATAGATGTTTGGGTGAAGAGGCTCATGAATAGATTTTATGGTTTCGAAGAGAAGGATAAGGCAGGAATGGATGCTTTCGCGAATGATGTCTTCGGCGAATACGCAGGCCTCGCGCAGCAGTATCTTTTCTATTATATCAGATGCCTGGAGAAGTGATACTTTTCACCAAAAAATCACATGAAATCGTATTGACAAAGGGTATTGTTTGGGTATAATAGAATATGTTAGCACTCGGATTAAAAGAGTGCTAAAGCACCGGAACACCGGTCAATGAGTAAATAATGAAAGCGCAGCTTTCAATGATCTATAAGGAGGAATTAAAATGATCAGACCATTAGGCACGAGAGTTGTCATCAAGAAGATCGAAGCAGAAGAAAAGACTCAGGGCGGACTGATCCTCACGTCTCAGTCCAAGGAAGCTCCTCAGTATGCTGAGGTAGTGGCAGTAGGCCCGGGAACTGAAGAAGAGCCCATGGAAGTCAAAGTAGGCGACAAGGTCGTCTTCTCTAAGTACGGCGGAACCGACATCAAACATGAAGGTGAAGAGTACACGATCATGAAACAGAGCGACATCCTCGCTGTTATAGAATAAATTTCGGAGGCAATAAAATGGCAAAAGATATCATTTACGGAGAAGAAGAACGCAGACTTTTACAGGCTGGCGTGGATAAATTAGCTAACGCAGTCA
>JAFYJM010000094.1 GCA_017538125.1 Bacillota bacterium | reverse complement strand
CAGCCGAGGAACATAAGGCAGCCTACCATCGCGAAGAATCCAAGTACGAATCTTGTCATAGGAGCGCTTCCGCCCTTGGAGCTGAACTCCTTCTTGGCGAATGCAGCTACGAAAGCTCCGATAACGATTCCGATGATCTCAGGTCTGAGGTACTGTACCGGAGGTGCCTTGTGAAGTCCAAGACCGCCTGCAGTGTCACGCAGGAAGCATGCGATGCAGAATCCCATGTTCTTTGGGTTTCCGAGGTATGCAAGGCCTGCAGCGATGATACCGATGATGAGACCGGCGATGATGATAAACAGCTTATCATTTTTCTTTTCCATATTGATCCTCCATATAACCATTCTGGAAAGTCTCAAAAAATAACGTATGAGGTGTTGAAACACCTCATACGATTATATAGTCATCTTATTGCTTAAACTAATTGACTAAACCGATTGAGCCGGCTGCCCGTATAGCTTTTTTCAATATTGTTAACCGGTTTTACGAGAAGTAATAAATACTTTCGTCTTAGTGTTTAGGCTTGTAGCCGTTTATGGTTTCCGACCCGCCTGTCTTTTTAGGGCGCTCTGTCTTGTTGGCGGCCTCAAATGCCAGGTCAGCCTCGCGGTTCTTTTTGCTTCCGGAAGATACGACAGCCGAGAACAGCAGGAGCAACGTAGCGCTCAGCAATACGCCGCCGATTATATCCGTGCACCAGTGTACTCCGCAGTACAGCCTTCCGCCTACCGTGACCAGAACGGTCAGGAAGCATATCAGCCTCACCAGAGCTCCGAGCCCCTTGCTGAAGTATCTGTCCGATATTATCATCACGGCAATGAAAACCGTTACGACCAGCATTGTGTGCGACGAAGGGAATGACGCTTCAGGCGCGTCTTCGCCCGGCATGATTATCGGTCTGTAGTTGATGATGTATTTCTCAAAGAATACATAGCAGCCGATCACGACAGCGAAGAGTCCTCCGAGCGCCAGTATCTCTTTGTCCACTTTGATCAGGCTCCTGCGCTTTATCATCTGCACGAATCCAACTAGCGCGAACAGCGCGCAGACACCTATGGCGGCATAGCCTATATAATCGGTGATGTCATACCACAGCATATTCACTCCCGTAAGGTCATGAACGAACTGATTGAAATGTGAGAATCCTATCGATGTGCCGGCGGGACCTATAGCCGCTACATCGTAACTTTTCAGAAGTACGATCAAAGCCGCAAAAAGTCCTCCGGTGATCACTGCTCCAATAACTTTTTTCATCAGAATGTCTCTCCTAAGTTTTCTGTTTTATTTGCTTACGCTGATCGGTGTCGACGGTCTTGCTATACCCGCTTTGTTGAGCGCGGCCGGGACCTCTTTCATCAGCTCGCCAAACTCATTCCAGTAGTCGGCGGTCTTTACCCAGACTCTCAGGGTGTAAGTGAGTCCGCCCGGTACTCCCGCCGTAATAAGGACCTGAGGTTCAGGCTTTTCAAGGAACCATCCGGACTTTTTGATGACATCCATGATGGTCTTCTCCACCTTGTCCGCGTCTTCAGTTCCCGCGATGTCGAAATTGAGGTCTACCCTTCTGAGTTCCTCAACGGTAGCATTGCAAACGGTCGAGTTCATGAGGCTGCCGTTCGGGATCGAGATCCTGCGGTTGTCGAGAGTAGTCAGCACCGTGTACACGAGCGAGATGCTCCTGACCACGCCCTCTTCACCGCCGGCAACGATATAGTCGCCAACACTGAAAGGCCGGAAGATGAGAAGCATGATACCGCCTGCGATGTTGCTGAGAGCTCCCTGAAGAGCCAGGCCTATCGCCACGCCTACTGAAGCTATCGCCGCTATCACCGATGACATCGGCACGCCGAGGAAAGCGATTATCGATACTACCAGCAGCACATAGAGAGCAGCTTTGACAAAAGTCGTAAGAAATCCTGCAGCCGTCTGATCTATCGACTTCAGGGATTTCAGCTTGCCAAGACCTTTGACCAGACCTTTGATGATAAAACTGCCTATTAAATAGATTAGGATCGCGATGACCAGTTTCAATCCGATGTCGATCGCGCTATCGCTCAGTTTCTCAATGAGATTTCCTACATTATTTATATTTGCTTCCATATTCTGTCCCTTTCTCCTGCAATAAAATGCCTTTGATCATTAACCATTAAATAATACCACTACACGCCTGATGTGTCCATTGAGACGGGCGCCTTTCAATTGCCATTCTCTTAGTTCAATGATAAAATACCTTTGTAATACAGGAACGCCCGGAATGGAGTACATAAATATGAAGAGAGTAATAACATACGGCACATACGACCTGCTGCACTACGGTCACATCAATCTGCTCAAGAGAGCAAAGGCCCTGGGCGATTATCTTATAGTCGCCATCTCTACCGACGAGTTCAACTGGAACTCCAAGCAGAAAAAATGCTATTTCACATATGAGCAGCGCAAGGCCCTAGTCGAGGCTGTCAGGTATGTGGATCTGGTCATCCCTGAAGAGAACTGGGAGCAGAAGAAGAGCGACATGCATGAGTATCACATCGACACCTTCGTGATAGGCGATGACTGGAAAGGCAAGTTTGACTTCCTCAGAGAAGAAGGCGTTGAGGTGGTGTACCTGCCTCGCACTCCTGAGATAAGCAGCAGCCAGATCAAGAAAGACCTCTATGATGCCAACGCGGTCGACGGCGAGTCCAAGACCTCTCACGATGAGATCGACACCAATCCACAAAAATAGGCAAGACAAAACGCCGGCCCCGCGCCGGCGTTTTTTAGTGTTTCTTTCAAAACGAAATGATTTCCTGATTCAGATCGTCCACTGAGATATTCACATTGTGATAACGCTCTCTCTTCTCTGTGATCTTTCCGAAGTTGATCGCCTCCTGAGGGCAGTACTGCACGCATGCGCAGCATGATATGCACTTGTCGCCGAATACGACGGCCTTGCCCGCGTATCTGATGTTGCCGGTCGGGCAGACCTTGGCGCAGGTGCCGCACATAACGCATTTATCGTTTGCTTTCAGGCTCTGCCCCTGCATTCTGGCTATCTTTGGCCACCCGGCGTGTTCTGCCGTGTTCCAGTAAGCCTTAGGCACGCCTCTCTTTGACTTCACTTCGTTCTTTATGTCGTTCGCAAACTTTGCCGCGAAGTGCTCCGACCTTGCCTGAGCCTCTACGGCTCCCATCTTTGGCATCATCAGGTCATGCGGGAAGAGCCATATGCAGCTGCACTGATGAGTGACTGCCGCCCAGTAGTCGAGCGGGATGATCTCGTTGAGCTTTCTGAGGCCCTCGCCTTTGTAGGCAGCGCTCTGGTTGATCGCGAATGTGTAGGCGTCCGGATCCACTTTGATATCATAGAGGTATCTCTCCACATGTCCCGGAAGTCCGCCGCCGTAGCAAGGGAAGATGAACCCTACCCTCTTGGCTCCTCTTACGTCAGTGACGGCTGGGTACTTGCGCATCATGATGATATCCGTATTGCCCAGGCTCTTCGCTATGTTCTTTGCCATGTCAAGGCAGTTGCCTGTGCCCGAATAGCAGAATATTACATTCTCTTTCATCTTTCTTCTCCTCTTTGGTCTTTGATCTGCGAAGGCGCCCTGCCCCCGTATCAATAAATAACATATGTTATTTTTATTATATAACAGGCAAGTGTGATAAAAAAGCGTTTTGGAAACTGAAGCTCGAGGCCCGGTTTTCGCAGGTATGACGGTTTACAAGCAGCATGTTTCAGAATATACTTTGTCTGTAATCCGATTTAAAATCATTGACCCGGTTTAATAATCATCAGCTGAGATAACACCAATGGCAAAGAACAAATCAAGAAGCAGCGCGCCTGCCCCTCAGTCCGGACAGAAGAAAAAAGCGCAGAATAACAAAGTTAAGAATGCTGAAAACAAGGTCGCTGATAAAGCTCCTGAAAAGCCAAAGGAAGTACTTTATCAGATCAGGACCAAGCGTGATTCAGGCGTTTTGAAAGCATATATCACTTTTACATACCGTGTGTTCCACCCAAAGGTCACGGCCAGGATGGTTCTCTACGGACTGTTGATATTTGCGCCGGGTTTTGTCGTTAAAGCCAAAGCGCTTAAGATAATTCTTTGGGTATTAGGGGGACTGGTCGTCCTTCTCGGACTGTTCCGCCAATATATATCACTTGCTCTTACAAAAAAAACGGATGAGGACTACCGCAACGGAACGGAATTCGTATATGAATTCACGCAGAATGACGCTTCGTTTTACCGTGACGGCGAGTTGTCTGTATACAGCAGCAGATATAAAGACATAGATGCCGTCTTCTATGATGAAGATTATTATTATCTCAGTCTTACAAGCAGAGAATTCTTTGTTATCCCTATGGACAGATTCACTATCGGAGATCCGGCCACTTTTGGCGATTTTATGTATAAGAGATGCAAGAAAGTATGCCGATGGATCCCGGTCAAGTTCAGCAACCGGCTCAGGAAGATGCGGTCACAGCGAGCCATCGCAAGAGAGCAGCTTAAAAAATAAGGAGCTGAACCTCTTCAGTTCAGCTCCAGGATCTTCCTGATAATCGGTTCGAGAGCGTCTTTGCTCATACCGTCATAATCGTTTCTGGCTCTTTCAATGATGATGTCTGCGTCCTCTTTTGCATACAGTCCGTAAGCTCCGACCTCTATAAAATTCT
>JAFYJM010000093.1 GCA_017538125.1 Bacillota bacterium | reverse complement strand
GTAAATCTCAAAAAGCTCGGAATCAACCTTGAACTTCTTCCCATGGAGTGGGATTCTCAGTGGGATAAGGCAAGATCCAACAAGCCTGAAGACAGACAGGATATCTTCCTCATGCAGTGGTGGCCTGATTACGCTGACCCTGTAAGCTGGTTCACATCACTGATCCATACTGAAGATGAGATCTACTTCAATCTGGCATATGTATCAGATCCAAAATATGATGAGATCATCGATGACGCTGTAGCCAACACAGCCATAGACAGAGACAAAGCTGAGCAGGAGTACGTAGATCTTCAGAAACAGATCTATGACAATGCAGACATTATCCCTATCTTTGATGATATCCACGTATATATCCTTTCAAACGCCGTAAGCGGAGTAAGGGAGAATCCTGCATATCCTACCTGCGTCTTCTACTATGACGTAACGAAGAACTAAGGACCGGTCAGAGAATATTTTGGAGTAAAACATTCAGACCTGAAGCTTAATTCGGAGATCGAGTTATGAAAAAGTATATTTTGAAAAGAATACTGCTTAGCTTAATAGTGATCTTCGGTGTAGTGACCATCACCTTCATCATAGCCCGTGTTTTGCCCTCCGATCCAGCTGCCAAGTGGGCAGGCGCCAGAGCCACCCCGGAACAGTTGGAACAGGCGAGACAGGAACTGGGACTGGACGATCCGCTGATCGTCCAGTACGGACACTACATCTCGGATCTGCTGCACGGCGACCTGGGCATCTCGCTTAACAGCAAGCGCCCTGTCACCAAGGAACTCAAGCAGTATATACCTGCGACCCTGGAGCTGGTCATCCTGGCCTTTATCCTGGCTGTCCTGATAGGCATTCCGTTAGGCATATATTCGGCCAAAAAGAAGGACCGGCTTTTTGACCATGCCTCAAGGGTCTTCAGCATAGGAGCGATATCGCTTCCCACTTTCTGGGTAGCTTTGTTCCTGCAGCTGATATTTTATAAATCACTTCAGTGGCTGCCCGTCGGCGGCGAGATATCTGTGGAGATGAGCATCTTTTACGAGAGGCCCAACATAACCGGTATGCTTTGCCTCGACTGTCTGCTCACGGGCAACATCCCGATGTTTGTGGACGCCCTGAAACACCTGATCCTGCCGTGCATCACGATAGCCCTTTATCCGATAGGACTGGTTGCCAGAATGACCAGATCGGCTCTTCTGGAGATCCTGAACGAGGATTACATCGCTGCAGGCAGGTCCTATGGCATCAAAGAATCCAGGATGCTCTGGAAGTATGCCCTGAAGAATTCGCTCGGCGCGACGGCTACAGACGTAGCTCTGGCCATGGGTTATACCTTGACAGACACCTTCCTGGTGGAGGCTATCTTCGCATGGCCGGGCATAGGCAAATACATCTCGGATGCGGTAACGACGCTTGACACGCCGGCCATCATCGGCGTGACGATCTTCGGCTCTTTGTGTTATATCATACTTAACCTTCTGGCCGATATCATCATAGCGTCTGACCCGAGAATAAGGTTATAGGGGAGGTGAGGACATGAATAATTTCTTACAATCCCTTAAACCGAAGTGGGAAAGCTTCAAGGAGAGCATGTACCTGCTCTTCAGAAATCCGCTTTCTGCAGCAGCCCTCATCGTGCTTCTGATACTGGCGCTGAGCGCGATATTCGCTCCTCTCATCGTGCCTTATCCTGAAGATATAGCCGATGAAGCGCACATCTCAGAGAAACTGCTCTCGCCTTCAGGCGAGCACTGGTTCGGAACAGATGAGCTGGGAAGAGATGTATTCTCCAGGGTAGTTTACGGAGGCAGGATATCACTTACCGCTGCGATACTGGCAGTAGGCCTGGCTCTTATCATAGGCGTTCCTCTAGGAGCGATAGCCGGAGCCTACGGAGGCAAGATAGATAACCTGATCATGAGGATCACGGACGTGTTCCTTTCATTCCCGCCGCTCTTGCTGGCCATAGCCTTCGTCGCTATCATGGGCAAGAGTCTCACCAATGCCTGCCTTGCCACGGTTCTTTCGTGGTGGCCCTGGTATACGAGACTGGTACGAGGACAGGCCATATCCATCAAGGAGAGAGTCTTCATCCAGGCGGCTGAGACCATAGGCACACCGAAGTGGAAGATCATAATCAAACACATCCTTCCAAACTGTCTGAGCCCTGTAATAGTACAGGCTTCCATGGACACGGGCGGAATCATCCTGACCGTTGCATCTCTGAGTTTCCTGGGACTGGGAGCTTCAGCTCCTACGCCTGAGTGGGGCCTTATGATATCCACCGGACGTACATACTTCCCTGACATGTGGTGGTACTGTATCTTCCCGGGAATAGCGATCTTTATCACGGTGCTCTGCTTCAATCTTTTGGGCGACGCGCTCCGTGAGATAATGGATCCTAAGACCCGTAAGCGTTAGAAAGGAGGGATACCGTGTCATACTTTGAAATAAACAATTTAACAGTTACGCACAGATCCTACGAAGGAACGCATACGGTGCTGGATATCGATCATATCCATATCGACAAGGGCGAGATCTACGGGCTGGTCGGAGAATCCGGCCAGGGCAAGACGGTCATGGCTCTGACCATCCTGAGACTGCTCCAGTGTCCTCCGGGCAAGATCGTATCCGGGGAGATACTGCTGGACGGAACTGATCTGATGAAGGTCAGCATCAAGGACATGGAGAATAAGATTCGCGGCAAGAAGATCGCGATGATCTTCCAGGATCCGATGAGCTGTCTGAACCCGGTATTTACAGTCAAGCAGACCATGGTCGACGTGCTCGTGAGGAATCACCCGGAACTTAACAAAAAGACCGCAGTCGATGAGGCAGTCCGCATCCTGGGCGAAGTCAAACTCCCTGATCCAGGCTCGGTGCTCGGCAAATATCCGCACCAGCTTTCAGGTGGACAGAGACAGAGGGTCATCATAGCGCTCGCGCTTTGCTGCGGGGCTGAGTTCCTGATAGCCGATGAGCCGACGAGAAATCTGGACGTTACCATACAGGCGAGCATCCTGAAGCTTCTCAAAGAACTGCAGGCCAAGCACAATCTGACCGTGCTTTTCATTGCGAATAACCTCGGGCTGGTCTCGGCCTTTTGCGACAGGATAGGCATCCTTCACGGATCGAAGATCATTGAAGAGGGCGAGACCCTGAGCGTGGTAACGAACCCTAAGGAAGAGTACACGAGCATGCTTCTGAACGCCTGCCTCGACACTGCCAAGAAGAAGGAAAAGGTCGAGACGGATGAAGTCCTGCTCAAGGTTAATAACCTGAAAAAGTATTTCGATATAAACGACGAGCTCAAGAAAATCAAGCATCAGACGCTTAAGGCCGTTGACGGCGTATCTTTCGAGCTCAGGAAAGGCGAGACGCTGGGTATCGTCGGAGAATCCGGCTGCGGCAAGTCCACCCTGGTTAACACGATCCTCGGACTCTATCCGCCGACTGACGGCGAGGTGTTCTTTGAGGGCAAGAGCGTACTTGGCAACAAAAAGAAGGGCGACAACGCCTTTAAGAAGAACGTGCAGATCGTATTCCAGGATCCTTTCTGGTCGCTGAATCCGAGGTGGCTGGTCAAGGAGATCGTGGCAGAGCCTCTGGACGTCTATGAGAAGCTCAGCGAGACTGACAGGGTGAAGAGAGTCGTCGAACTTTTGAACATGGTAGGACTCGATAAAGACGCTTGCTACAAGTACCCACACGAGTTCTCCGGAGGTCAGAGGCAGAGGATAGCGATAGCCAGGTCGTTGGCATCCAATCCGAAACTGGTAGTGCTGGACGAACCTACGTCATCCATCGACGTTTTCTCGCAGAACCAGATCCTGGAACTGATAACTGAGCTCAAAAAGGAGTTCGGTCTTACGAACATCCTGATCTCCCACGATCTGGCGGTAGTAAATGAGCTGTCTAACGTTATAGCTGTAATGTACCTGGGAAGGATAGTTGAATTCGGACCTGCCGATGAGATCTTCAACGCGCCGGTGCATCCTTACACCAAGGCGTTGTTCGATGCGATACCGCACATCGGCACCCAGGGCATGGATTCGATAAGGACCTTGGAAGGGCAGATACCGAGCCCGATCACACCGCCGCCCGGCTGCACCTTCCACACCAGGTGTCCATATGCCACGGAGGCCTGCAAGGAAAGAGTGCCTGAAGAGGAGTTCATCTCCGAAGGCCACTATGTCAGATGCATCAATTATGACAAGCTGGATGAGCCGGGGGCGCCCGATGGGCTGAATAAACCTGATGAAATCGATATGCCGGGCGAACCCGATGAGCTCAATAAGGAGGAAAAGATATGAGAGAATTGACAAGGGAAAACCTTTTGGACATCTTATACGGATGCGCGATCCTCGGGACAGGAGGCGGGGGAACTCTTGAAGAGGGAACGGCTCTTATAGACGAAGCGCTGGGCGCCGGCCAAAAATTCCTCCTGGCGGATTTCAACGAGGTCGACCCGGAGGCGCTGATCGGCACACCGTATTTTTGCGGAGCCATATCTCCGCTGACGGAGGAGGAAGAGCGGAAATTCGCTGACCTGCCCGTGCCTGACAAAGCCCCTTCGCTGATAGCCCTGGAAGCAGTGGAGAAACTGCTCGGCAAAGAAGTGCCCGCGATGATCTCCACGGAGCTCGGGGCTGAGAACACGGCCATAGCTTTTTATGTAGCGGCCATGACAGGCAGAGTGATCCTGGATGGCGATCCGGCTGGCAGATCCGTGCCTGCCCTACAGCACTCGACATACTATCTGGACGACATACCGATGTATCCGCTTGGCGCATGCACGGACTTCGGCGAGTCCATGGTCATCAGCTACCTGGCAAACGACATGAGAGGCGAGGATATTCTGAGGGCAGTAGCCGCGGCGTCGCGCAATTCCGTGGCAATCGTGGATCACATTGCACCCGCAAAGGATATCGGAGCTTCCGTGATCCGCGGCGCCATAACGAGAGCTGAGAAGATCGGCAGATCGTTCAGAGAGGCTGTTAAGGCAGGCAGTGAACTTGGCCCGGCTGTGACAGACGCAGCAGGCGGCCAAACGATCTTCAAGGGAACGATACGAGACAACGCTTATGAGACCAAAGACGGCTACACCTTCGGTGATATGTACATAACCGGCGAAGGTGAGTGGGAAGGCCATGAACTCCACATCTGGTACCAGAACGAAAACATCATGAGTTACCTGGACGGCGAGACCTATGTCACCGTGCCGGAGCTGGTGGTGGTGCTGGATCTGGATGAAAGGCTGCCTCAGATGAATCCTTACGCCAGAGCAGGCGAGCACGTGGAAGTGCTTTGTCTGCCCGCGGACAAACCGTGGATGACCGAGAAAGGCCTAGCATGCTTCGGACCTAAGAGCTTCGGCTTCGAGAAGGAGTGGGAGCCATACCTGGAGTACTGATAACAAAAAAATGGAGTAGCGATCTCGGGGCAGAAGCAGCAATGCCTCCAAAGCCAGGTGCAAGAAACAGTATTATGGCGCGGGGCGCCCCTTTCCCGGGGCGCCCCGTTTGGTGCGCGCTTTTCTCGAGGCGCCCCGTTTGGTGCGCGCCCCGGGTCGGCTCTGGCTCCGCACCGCGAGAAAAGACTGAGAAATCTCAGTCTTTTTTGCTATTTTCCTATAAAGACTGGCCTTACATTACACAAACTCAGTCTCACGAAAGAAATGCCGAAATAGACTGGGATAATTTTGAGGGAACCCAGTCTCACGAAAGAAATGCCGAAATAGACTGGGATAATTTTGAGGGAACTCAGTCTCACTCAAAAAATGCTGAAAAAAACTGGGATATTTCTTTGAAAACTTAGTCTCACGCAAAAAATGCAAAAAAAGACTTGGTCAATCATTCCAAACACCCAGTCTAAAATGAGATTATTCAAATGAGACTGAGTTATAGGACGG
>JAFYJM010000092.1 GCA_017538125.1 Bacillota bacterium | reverse complement strand
TATCTCCGACGCCATTATTCTTAAGGCTGTCATCCAGGAAGCTGATGCTATCGTTCTTCTTCTTGCCTGCGGCCACTTCTGTGGCAAAGAACGGATCTGACTCAACTCCGTTTACAGAAGCTGAAATCACAGAGAACATGTATGTCTTGTCCTCTGACTTGTTCTCAAGATATGTATCAAGCGTGTATCCCCAGAATCCGTCAGGATCAAGGCCTGTTATTTTGATCGTGCATTCATCGTTATCGACAACGGTTATCTCTTCAAACTCCGGAGCTTCCTCCTCAGGTTCGCTTGCTGCTTCGCTCTCTGACGCCGCTTCCCCGCTGTCAGTTGCTTCCTCGGCCTGCTCTGTATTCTGGTCTGTACTCTGCGACGCAGACGATTCATCTGATCCACCGCAGGCACTGAACATGAATACCACTGCGATTATTAATAGAATTGGTAAGAGTTTTTTCATATTGACACCTCTCCTTTTAATATATGTACTGAAATATCCCTTTACTATAACTGTTAACACACTCAGGCGGTTAAATTATAGCATCCGGTAAATTGAGGTGCAATGGATTATTGGGCCGCGGAGGGTCAAGTGGAAAGTATTTACCATTTAAAATGCCCCTGAACATTTCAGGGGCATTTTAAATGAGATATTAATACTGAGTTTTCAAGTAAACTGTCTAATATCCACCCAAATCTCCTCCGCACTCACCGCACTCCTTACCGCCGCTGCCGCTGACGTCACGGTGTGTATGTGGGAGAGAGTTTTTTGCGCTGACTATGTGGGCTCTATGCCTTCCTTAATATCTTCTTATACCTTTCGATGGGAAGCCCGAGCTCTGATTCGCGCTTGGTCGCAACGCCGGTCACGGTCACCTCGGTCTCTCCGCTATAGCCTTCTACTATGACGGTATCACCGATCTCCACGTCTTCAAAGTCGCAGATGTAATCATATGTCCTGCCGCTTGCTTCGAAACGCACGCTTACTATACGGTACTCCGGTCCATTCGGCGCTTCTTCAGGCAAGCCATAGAAGCGGTAATTCTCGGATTTGCACCATGCGACCAGACCATCATTAAAGTAAAAATCATACCTGCCTTCGAAGTGATTCCAGCGGCAATAATCAAAGGTTACTGCAGTATCGTCTACTGCAAGCCAAACTATGGCACTGTCATCGATCACATAAGACGCTCTGTCGGTGCGCGCGCAGAATGAGAGTTCCGGGATGGTTATCAGGATATCTTCATAGTCAGGCAACGACTGTGTGGGCAGTCTTCTGGCTGTCATTACTCTCCTGCCCTCGGAGTCCACGTCTATAGTCAACTCGCATCTGTTATTGTTATCTGCGAGATCTGCAAACAAATTAGGCGTAGCATACTCTATGTATTTCTGGAAGAATCCTTCGGGAAGCTTGGCCTTGATCTCGTCCAGGGCTTTCTGTATGTTGATAACTACCGTAGTGTTACCGAAAAAGTCCGACTCCGCCGCGCGTAGTTTCGCAGCATAATCTGCCTGGAGGTAGTAACAATACGCTTCTATCATGTCGACCTCTTCATTGATCCCTTTGGCGAACACGTTTCCCATGCGCAGCGCCGCATCGGCGAATGAAGCGTGTTCGCCCTTAAGGAAGTGCTTGATGCTGTCTTCATAGACCATTCCATAGAGGTTTCGTGCCGTGCGAAGGCTTTGTTTGCAGCCGTAGCCATGCCTGAACATATCTGCCAGTTTGTACATTCCTTCGTATAAGCCGTTCGCTGCGGCTATTCCAAAGTAGTAGAACGCTTTGTCATACTCAGGCACGCCATCGTTACAGCGTCCGTAGTAATAGATATATCCGAGCGTGTTGGCATACTGCGGATCATCCTTTTTCTCATATAGTCTCAGCATGCAGTCTCTGGACGTGTTCCAGTCGCATGGATACAAGCGGTTGCCGCCATAGCAGGCGTAGCCCTTGGTGTATAAAGCGAGTCCACTGTCCTTCTCACAAAGCTCATCGATGAACTTCCTGCCAAGTGCCAGCTGCTTCTCTCCTGCCGCGTTTACGAACTCATCATTGTTGAAGTGTCTGATGAAATCCTTTTTCTCGTCCTCGCTGAAAGTCCTCTCTTCTACCGGCTTGCCTCTTTCGGCAAGATAAGTTCCAAGCTCCGAAATGAACATATCCAGATCCAGAATTTCTGAGATCCGTCCGCCGTCGTCGGCATATTCCCATGCATCTTCGAGGTCCCACCAGATGCTGTCGAAATATTCTTCGTCCGTCAGTCTAAGTCCAGGATATCCCTGATACTCTTCGGGGATCTCCTCTTCATCCTGTTTAAATCCAAAGTATTCGCCCATCTGATTGATCGGGTAGAGCCAGTGCTCACCGAAATCATCGATGTCCGGATCCTTGGCTTTCAGATTCTTCAGTGCCTGATAAAGGTCATCCACCGTGAACTTATATACTTCGGGACAGATGACCTGTCCCGTGAAATCTTCTGACCCCAGTATGTCCGTGAACGTGATCTCGTATCTCGCCAACTGCTGCATCTTATCTAAAGTCAGTATTATCTGATTGTTTTCCATGATCTACTCCTCTGTCTAATCTTCTTAATAGAACTTTTAATTCATAACATCAGGGGCGTCCAGCCATTCTTTTGCTGATTCGACCACCCTGAATTCATCGTCTGTGAGCTGATACTCTGGGGCGATCGTGACGAAGCGCGAAAGGATCTCGAAGGCGTTATCGATCCTGGATATGCCTGCTACCGGGCCTTCGTCCAGGAGCCCTTCGATCATCGTGGCAATACCCGCGAACTCCTCCGTCGTCGGCCTGCAAAAAAGCACTTCCTCAGCCTGCGACTTGTACCAGCAGGTAAGCGCGGTATATGCCGGCATCACGTAGTTCATCGCGCCTTCCGTAAGTATCCAGTGTCTGATCTCCTCGGTCTCGGGCTCCAGTCTCTCGACTGCGTGGATGCGGCCCCAGGAACTCACCTTCCTGGCGAGCTTGAAGATCTCATCGTTGCCGCTCTCCCACTTCTGCATGTTCCATACTGAAAAAATCGTGAATTCCTCGTAGAGGCCGACTCTGCGGATCATCTCTTTGATTGCCTCGTCCGGCTCCCCGAAAAGCTCCAGTATCTCAAGTCCGATCTTCACGCATTCTTTGTGCTCTGAGTTAAGGACAAGGTTCATCGCGGTATTATGCATGCCCCGGGGCGGGAGTCTATCTGCGTGTTTGATGATGTAATCCTGAAGCTCGTCTACGACGCTGACCGCGCGGTTTCGCTCCGTCCATTCTTTGAAAAGCGCATCGGCCTCCGGGAAGTTATCACTGGCGGCCGCCTTGAGCGCCCTCGCCATCTTCTTCGTTTCGTCCGGGCCGAGGCCCTGGTGGGCTGTATGGTAGAGCGTGACTCCGTCCATCGCGCCGGCAGCCCACTTGATCTCTGAC
>JAFYJM010000091.1 GCA_017538125.1 Bacillota bacterium | reverse complement strand
TATACTAATAACGTTAAATAAGATTGCCTTTTGAGAGCTTCACCTGCTCGGTTTGGGTCCTGCGCAATGGGATGCCGTGAACCTTGTCAGGTCCGGAAGGAAGCAGCAATAAGCGGAAGTTCTTATGTGCCGCAGATCAGCCTTCTCTAAGTTGGCGGAGCTCTCCAAGGGCAGTCTTTTTAACTACATCATACTTTTTAAGACAGGCGGTCCGCCAAGACCGTCGTTTAAGTGCGTTTCAGAGGAAGATCCATGTATCAGGCATTGTACCGTGCCCGCCGCCCGGAAGTCTTCAGGGAAGTCCTGGGTCAGGAGCACATAATAAAGATATTAAAACATCAGATCGCGACAGGCAGTGTGAGCCACGCATACCTTTTCGCTGGCACCAGAGGGACGGGCAAGACCACCATGGCCAGGCTGCTTTCCAAAGCGCTCAACTGTACCGGTCAGGGCGAGAGACCCTGCGGAGTCTGCGCCAACTGCAAAGCTATCGCGAGAGGCACATTCATGGACGTGATAGAGATCGACGCCGCTTCCAACAACGGCGTGGACAATATCCGTGAGCTCCGTGAATCCGTCAAATATCCGCCTCAGGTCGGCCGCAAGAAGATATACATCATAGACGAGGTCCACATGCTGTCTTCCGGTGCTTTCAACGCGCTCCTGAAGACCCTTGAAGAGCCGCCGGAGAACGTGGTCTTCGTGCTTTGCACCACGGAGCCGCAGAAACTTCCGCAGACGATCCTTTCGAGATGCATGAGGCTGGATTTCAAGCGCGTGCCGCAGAACATCCTCGCCAAGAACATGCGCCAGATCTGCGAAGAGCGCGGAGTCATGATAGATGACGGCGCGCTGAAGCTCCTGGCTTCGAACGCCGACGGATCTGTACGTGACGGTCTGAGCATTCTGGATCAGGTACTTGCCTCAGGAGATACGAAGATCGAGAGAGAAGACGTGCTGGAGTATCTCGGTACGGTAGGTAATGAATTCTTTATCGAACTTACCGAGCTCGTGGAACTGCACAAGACCGGTGAGGCGCTGGTGCTTCTTGATAAGGCTCTCAACGAGGGCAAGGATGCAAAGCAGCTCATGAAAGACTGGAACTCTCACTACAGGAATCTCCTGGTGACCAAGTTCATGAAGGAGCCTGAGGATCTTTTGAACATGTCTGAGGAAAACATCCAGAAGGTCAAGGAGCAGTCCTCGCATATAAGTTTCGATGAGATAGACAAGGCGATCATGAGGATCTCCAAGACGATAAACGAGGCGAGATGGTCGACCCAGCCCAGGATCCTTATGGAACTTGACATCGTAGCCTTATCCGGGGGCAGGGGCAGTTACATGAGAGAGGCCGTTCCGAGGACGGAGACGCCTGAGGCCAAGCCGGCTGCCGAAACTCAGCCAAAGTACGAGCCTGCGGAGCCAGTCGTAACGCCTAAGACTGAAGCTCCGGCGAAAGCGCCCGAACCCAGACAGGAAGTAAAGCCTGCACAGCCTCAGCCTAGACAGGATGAGCCGAAGACGCAGATCTTCGACACTTCCAACCTGAACCTGGACGATCTCTGGAGAGACGTGATGGAGGAAGGAGAGGTGACAAGCGGAAGCTTCAACCTCATCAGAAGCTGGACAAGGCTCAAAGACGTCCGTCAGGCCACATATACGGTCTCGGTATCGACGGACTTTGCCAGGAAGCACGTCCAGGAAAAGATGGACATCATGGATAAGATCATGTCGTCCATACTTAAACGGCCTATGCAGGGCGGTATAGTAGTAGAGAAATACGTCAGCGGAGCATCCAAGGCTTCAGAGCCGGACTATGCCAAGGAAGTCAAGGATGCTCTCGGACTGGACATAATCGTGGAGGAATGATATGGGAAAAGGTATGAGAGCCGGAAAGGCCAAAAAACCTCAGAAGACTAAGGCTGCAGGCGGATTCAACATGCAGCAGCTGCAGCAGATGCAGGCGCTTCAGGCGCAGATGGAAAGAGCTCAGGCAGATCTGGAGGAAAAAGAGATCACAGCCACCGCAGGAGGAGGCGTGGTGGAAGCTACGATAAACGGCAGGAAGGAACTCACCAAGCTTGTGATCAAGCCTGAAGTCGTAGATCCTGACGACGTGGAAACCCTGGAAGATCTGGTGATGGCGGCCGTGAACGAGGGGCTCAGACAGATCGAAGAGATCTCCCAAAGCACTATGGGACAGTTCACCGGCGGACTTAACATCCCCGGACTTTGATATCCGTTGAAGTTCAGGTGACAGGAAGATATCATGAGAGATTATCCTAGACAACTGGAGATTTTGATAAACGAATTGTCCAAGCTTCCGGGCGTAGGCGATAAGTCCGCCCAGAGGCTGGCTTTTCATATCCTGGACAAGGATGAGAAGCAGGTCGAGGCGCTGTCTGAAGCCATTCTGAGCGCTAAGAGAGAGCTCAGACACTGTTCGGTCTGCGGCAATCTGACCGATTCCGATCCCTGCAAGATCTGCTCGGATCCGGGCAGGCGCAAGGATCTGATCTGCGTAGTCGAGACACCCAGGGACCTGATGGCCATGGAGAGGATCAGGGACTACAACGGCACTTACCATGTGCTTCATGGTGTGATCTCGCCCATGGACGGAGTCGGCCCAGAGGACATAAATCTGAAATCGCTGATCAAAAGGCTTCAGAACACTGACTGTGAAGAGGTCATCATCGCGACCAATCCGACTATCCAGGGGGAGGCTACGGCCATGTACATTTCAAGGCTTCTGAAGCCGGCTGGCATCAAGGTGAGCAGGATCGCTCACGGCGTGCCGGTAGGTTCGGACCTTGAATACGCTGACGAAGTGACTTTGCTCAAGTCATTCGAAGGCAGAAGGGAGATTTGAGGTTAATTTTTATGAAAACAACACTGAACTTATTAAGAATAGTGCTGATCATTTTTCTGCTCTTGGTCATCGCTTATTCAGGCTTTAAGATCGTGAACATCTTCAAAGATTATCACGACGTTACTGTAGCTAATGAAGAGGCTGAGGAGAAGTACGTGTCCGTCAATACGGACGGTATTCCCGTGGTAGATTTCGAACAGCTCAGTGCGGTCAATCCGGACATCGTGGCATGGATATATATCCCCGACACGAATGTCAGCTTTCCCGTGCTGAGAGGATCGGATAACGCGACCTATCTTCACAACGACTACAGAGGGCTGTATTCATTCGCGGGCTCCATCTTTATGGACGTAAACTGCAGCGCTGATTTCAGCGACATCGAGACGATGATCTACGGCCATAACATGCACAATGGCTCCATGTTCGGCCGTCTCAAGAAATTTGAAGACGAAGACTACCGCAAGGCACATGAGGAAGTGTACATACTGCTTCCCGACGGACATTATATCGAATACAAAGCAGCCAGCGGGGAATACATCTCAATAGAAAATGACGTGTACCTGCTGCCCAAGACCGGAGGAGATCCGGAGACTATGGTGCTCAGTACCTGCACGGACGACAGTTCCGATACCATAAGATTCGTACTGATCTGTAAATATGAAGGAAAACACAAAATCAAAAAGAATAATAATTAAATATCTACTGCTTACTTTGTCCGCGGCCATCTTCGCGTTCAACCTGAAGAGCTTCATCAATACCGGTAACCTCATACCCGGAGGTTTCAGCGGCATAACCGTGCTCGTCCAGCAGATCGGAAGACAGTTCTTCAACGTGGAGATACCGTACTCGGCCATCTATCTGCCGCTGAACGTCATCCCTGCATTCATAGGGCTGAAATACATCGGCAAAAGATTCACCTTCGAGTCTTTTTATGTGGTGGTGCTGTCATCTGTTCTGACGGATATAATACCGAACATAACGATCACTTATGACATCCTGCTTATCTCGATCTTCGGAGGTATCGTGGGCGGTATAGCGGCTGTGATCTGTCTCACCACAGGAGCATCTAGCGGCGGTACGGATTTCATCTCCATCTATCTCAGCGAGAAAAAGGGCATAGACGCCTGGGAGTTCATCCTAGCAGGCAATATCGTGATCCTGGTGGCAGCCGGACTGCTCTTCGGTTTCGACAGAGCTCTGTACTCTATCATATATCAGTATGTCATCACAACGATGCTCGGGACCTTCTATAAGAGATATCAGCAGGATACCTTGCTCATCGTGACCGAGAAGCCTCAGGAGATCCTGGAGAAAATATATGAGATGACTCGCCACGACGGCACCATTATAACCGGCGAGGGCGGATACTCCGGAGACAAAAAGCATATAATCTATTCCGTCATCGGCCGCGACCAGGCTGACAAGGTCATCAAAGCGGTCAAAGAGATCGATGAGGAAGCTTTCACCAACGTCATCAAGACCGATCAGGTGAACGGCAGGTTCTACATGACGCCGAAGAACTGACGAAGGTCTGAGTATGCGTCGTGCCTAAGGGCGATATCTGACCGGACAGCAGACAGATGGGAGTACAACATGGCTATTGACAAAGTGAGAGAGTATTTCAGAAAGTTAGGTATAGAAGATCGTATCATGGAGTTTGACGTGAGCTCGGCCACCGTGGAGCTGGCGGCTCTTGCTGTTGGCGTGGAAGGCGCGAGGATCTGCAAGACCATGTCCTTCAAGGACGGCGACGACGCATGCATCCTGGTGCAGCTCGCGGGCGACGCCAGGATAGATAACAG
>JAFYJM010000009.1 GCA_017538125.1 Bacillota bacterium | reverse complement strand
GTGAAGCTCCTCGAAGTCCTTAAGAAACTAAATGAGGATCATCCCATGGACATCGTTTCCACCTTCATGCCGGCCCATGTGGTACTGGCAGACTGGAAGGGCAGAGAGGACGAGTTCATCGACCTTTGCATCAACGAGATGTTCCCATACGTCAAGGAGCGCGATCTGGCGGAGTTCGTGGATATCTTCACCGAAGACTCGGTATTCAATTACGAGCAGTCGAAGAGATATCTCGAAGCGGCCAGAGACCAGGGCTTCCTTCTGAAGATCCACGCTGACGAGATCGAAGCGATCGGAGGATCGAAGCTCGCGGGCGAGATGCACGCCACCTCGGCAGAGCACCTGATCGTCATCAACGACGAAGGCCTCGAGAGCATGAGCAAGGGAGGCACCATCGCTATGTGCCTGCCCGGGACTTCATTCTATCTGGGAGCAACCTTTGCGCCGGTAAGAAGGATGATCGACGAGTTCGAGATCCCTGTTGCCACAGCTTCAGACTTCAATCCCGGCTCATGCCCTTCACTTAACCTTCAGTTCATCATGAACCTTGGTTATCTCAAGTACAGGATGACTCCAGAAGAGGTTCTGACGGCGGTGACCATCAACCCGGCCTGCGGCATCAACCGCGGCGACAAGGTGGGCACTTTGGAAGTAGGCAAGCAGGCGGATATGGTCGTCTGGAACGCTCCCAACATGGAGATGCTTTGCTACAGATTCGGCTCTGATTTGGCCATCCAGACCATTAAAGCCGGAAAATTCATGAGACAGTAAGCGCATGACGCTTCAATGAAAGGAATCAGACATATGAAACTAGTAGACATGACAGTGACCGGTTATCTTGAGACCGTTATGAGCGACGCACCGGCACCCGGAGGCGGATCAGTGGCAGCTTTGAGCTCCACTCAGGCCTGCGCTCTGGTGGCCATGGTAGCCGACCTTACCCTCGGCAAAGAAAAATATGCCGAGTTCGAAGAAGTCTGCGCCGCAACCAAGGCAAAGATGCAGGAACTTTACAAAGAACTCTATGCCGGCGTTGACAATGACACTGACGCGTTCATGAAGGTATCCGCGGCATACAAAATGCCGAAGGACACTGACGAGCTGAAAGCCGCGAGATCTGCGGCTATCCGCGCCGCCAACGTAGGCGCTACGGAAGTGCCTTATCATACTGTGGAACTCAGCCTTGAAGGTCTGAGAGCCATGAAGGAGATGGCAGGCAAGTTCAACCAGAATGCGGCCTCCGATTTCGGAGTAGCTGCGCTCAGTTTCCTGACTGGAGCGAGAGGCGCCTGGCTCAATGTGAAGATCAATCTTCCCGGCGTCAAGGACGAAGCCCTTCAGGCCAAATTCGCCCAGGCCGAAGATATGCTTAAAGAGGCTGAGATAATTGCCTCTGAAATCTACGAGAGCGTAGAACAATCACTTTGAAAAAATTTGTATCAGGGAGCTTCCGGAGCGCCGGTACTTAGCGAGCGGCGAGCCAGAGGCGAAGCCGAAGCTTAGAACCGCTGCGCGAGGACAAAGTGCAAACGGCTCCATGATACAAATAATTTGAAAGTAATTATTATATGATAAAGGAGTATTACTATGGCACAGATCATCGAATCCATACCCAACATTTCAAACGGCAGAGACAAAGACGTCATCGAAGCATGCGTAGATCAGATCAGGACTACGCCCGGCTGCACGCTTCTCGACTATTCATCGGACGAGAGCCACAACAGATCGGTCATCACATACATCGGAAACGCTGAAGCGGTAGAGGAGGCATCCGTGAAGCTCGTCAAAAAGGCAGCTGAACTCATCGACCTCAATCACCACACCGGCGAGCATCCGAGAATGGGCGCTGTGGACGTAATGCCTTTCCTGCCCATCAAAGACTGCACCACAGAGGACTGCATCGAACTTTCTAAGAAAGTCGGTAAACGCATCGCTGATGAAGCCGGCGTGCCTGTTTTCCTCTATGAGCAGAGCGCTACCCGTCCTGAGAGACAGAATCTTGTAACCATCCGCAAAGGCCAGTTCGAAGGCATGGCGGAGAAGGTACAGCAACCCGACTGGGAACCTGATTTCGGCGGCCGCAGGATCCACCCTACAGCAGGTGTTATGGCAGTAGGAGCCAGACCACCTCTGGTAGCTTTCAATCTTTATCTCGATACTGACGACGTTCAGATCGCAAAGAACATCGCCAAGATCATCAGAGAGAAAGACGGCGGATTCAAATGCGTCAAGTCCATGGGATTTGAGATAGAAGACGAAGCTACAGGCAAGAAGTACGCGCAGGTTTCCTGCAACATGACGAACTATCAGCAGACACCGCTTTATAGAGTAGTCGAGACCGTTAAGTTCGAAGCCGCCAAGTACGGCGCTCGCATCTTAAAGTGCGAGATCGTAGGACTCGTTCCAATGAAGGCTCTGACAGACTGCGCTGAATACTATATCCAGCTGACCGATTTCGACTTCGAGAAGCAGGTACTTGAGAACCACATCATCTAAACTTCAGGACCGACCATGGCTAATAAAAGAGAAGGAAAAAACGAAAATACTCTGACCAACGAGATCGCAGATATCGTGAGAGAGCGCATCCTGAAAGGCGAGTACGAGATCGGTGAGAAGATCAAAGAGAGTTCGATCGCCACTGAGCTCAGCGTGAGCCGTACTCCGATCAGAGAGGCTTTCAAGATGCTGGAGGAGGAAGGACTTCTGGACTATCTTCCCAATCGCGGCTGCTACGCCAAGGGCTTCACCAAACGCGACGTATCGGATATCTATGCCGTGCGTGAAGCGCTTGAGGAACTGGCCATGACCTGGGCCTGCGAGCGCATCACGGACGAGGAGATCGAGCGGCTTGAGGAGCAGTGTGAGCTCATGGAGTTTTACACCCGCAAAAAAGACGCCCAGAAGATCCTCGCCATGAACAGCACCTTCCACGACATCATCTACAACTCCACGAGGAGTAGATTCCTGGCGCAGGTGCTACGCTCGTACAAAGGCTACCTGGACAAGTCCAGAAAGAGCGTTTATTACGACGAGACCTTCCTGGAGGATATACAGAAGGAGCACAGAGCTCTTCTGGAAGCAGTCAGGGAGAGAAATGTCGAGGAGGCTCTGGAGGCCATCCATGTGCATCTTTCTGAGTCACGTAAGAGGACAGAGTCCGTTTGGAACCTGAAATAACAAAACCAAACCCCGCCAGGCGGAGCTTGCGTCGGCACCCGGCGGGGTTTTATAATGGTTTCAAAATAATAGTGATCAAAAAAGACGCTCAAAAAGAGCGTCTTGATTATTAATCGTCTGTGTAGTTATCAAAGTAGCCCTGGATGTAGATGAAAGGTGTGCCCTTGTCACCGGAGCCCGATGTCAGGTCGCAAAGCGATCCTAAGAGGTCGGTAAGCTGTCTCGGCGTGGTACCTTCAGTTGCCATGGTTCCCTTGAGGTCAGCGTCCTTTTCTTTGATGGCCTTGATCATAGCTTCCTTCAGTTCATCGCCTCTAAGGTGACCGAAATCGTTGTCGGCCAGATACTTCAGCTTAAGTTCGTTGGGTTGTCCGAGAAGTCCAGCGGTGAATCCCGGGGAAACGACAGGGTCTGCCAGCTCCCAGATCTTGCCTACAGGATCCTTGAAAGCGCCATCGCCGTAGACCATGACTTCCACAGTCTTGCCAGTGAGCTCTCTGATATCATCCTGCACGCCGCAAACGAACTCTTCGCAGTTTATCGGGAAGAGCTTGATCGTCTCTTCTGTAGCCTTGTTTGAGCCAAGGATACCGAAGTCAGGGTTGTAGCCGGAGCCATCAACAGGTGCTGTCAGGAGATCGTCCATACCAAGCACGACCTTGCCGCCTGCTTCCTTGATGAGTCTCTTCGTTCTGTTCCTGGTGTGGATGTCTGCGCAAAGCACGTGATCCGTGTAGTCCAGGATCTTGCGGGGATTGTTAGCGAAGATGATCTGGGCTTCTGAGCCCTCTTCTTCGATGAGCCCCTTATAATAATTGACATAATCGACGTCAGTGAAGGTGTGTCTTGACTTGCCGAACATTCCCTCAAACTCTTCCTGGGTCAGAACGTCTTTGTAGGGATCGATTCCCTTTTCGTCCAACTTGTCCAAATCGAGCAGGTGGTTGCCGACCTCGTCGCTGGGATAGCTAAGCATCAAAACGACCTTCTTGCAGCCTTTGGCGATTCCGCGGAGACAGATGGCGAATCTGTTTCTGGAAAGGATAGGGAAGACTACGCCGACGGTCTCGCCGCCCAGTTTATTTCTCACGTCTGTGGCCAGCTGTTCTGTGGTGGCGTAGTTCTTTTCGGAACGAGCCAAGATGGATTCAGTGATAGCTAATACGTCTTTTTTGCCGATCTCAAATTCTCCATTGTTCACGCAGTCCATGAAAGTATCGACTACGATCTTTCTCAGGTCGTCGCCTTCCTTAACGATGGGGCCGCGAAGTCCTCTTGATACTGTTCCAATTCTTCTCTGCATTTTCTAACTCCTTATGCAATAATACTTGTTTCCATCCGCCCTGTCAGCAGAAGAAAACCCTAACAAAAATACATTTTATTATAACATATCACCCGGAAATGTGGTAGAATATTTTTAGGATTTTTTAGCTGCTTATTAAAAGTTTCGGATAAACGTTCATATAAACACGAACATTTACGGTATGAACGAGCGAAATGATTACATAAGAGCGCAGGAGGTGCCTATGGCCTTTGGTTTTTTCAAGAAAAAAGAAGCATACGCAGACAGAGTTTTCTATAATGGACATTTCTATACGATGGATCCGGAAGTCCCCTGGGTGGACGCGGTGGCCGTCAGAGACGGCAAAGTGATGGCCGTCGGAAGCTACAGTCAGATGGAGGACATCTTAGCAGATGATACTGAGCGTGTGGACCTCCGGGAAAAGTACGTTTATCCAGGCTTCATCGACATACATCACAGTCCGGTCATGAAGATGATGGACGAAAACTACACGATCGTAGAGGAAGAGACCGAGGAGGCTGAGGAAGCAGAGGCGAAGAATATCTTTGCGAGTCTCGAGCACGCGGAGGTCTATGAGTACCTGGAGGATGAAGAGGACGGACAGGTGACTGTCGAAGTGGACGCGGGCGAAGCCCTCGGCGAAGACGGCGGGATAGTCTTCGAGGTCGAAGAAGAAGGCGAACCTGCCGAAGAATTAGATGACGAGACAGAATATTTCGTCGATAACAGCGAGTTCACCGCCAAGGTCAAAGAGACCATGGAAAGCCTCTCAGACCACGGCTATACAGCAGTTCTCAATCTCAAGACGCCCAACCAGATCGAAAACGAATTCACCGACAGCCTTATAGAACTCTATACAGAGGATCAGCTGAGAGCGAGATTCTTCGGCGCGCTGTATATGAACAGACCTGTGCCCGCCAGACTCGTAAAGGAAGTTCTCAGCATGAGAAGGACCAAGTGCACTGAGGTCGGCGACATGATCAGAAACGAAGTGCTGCATCTGGAGCTGGATTCCGATGCCGGTCATGCTTTCCCGCAGTCTGATCTTAATGACATGCTTACGGAGTGCTCCGACAGAGGCTTCATTCTTTTCATCGAGGCGGTCGGACACGATGACCTGCTCAAGGCTTATAAGGCCGTCGACTACGTCAGAAACAAAGGCTACAAAAACAACATCGTGATCATGACCGACGAGGAGCTTACGGATGAGGAAGAATCCGAGCTGAGCTACAACGGGAGCGCATACTGGACATGGAGATCGGACGTTATGGGCAGAAGCTTTTTCGACGGCAACATCAGAGATCCAGAGGATGCGATCGAGCACCTTACTATGGAAGCAGCAGAACTTCTCGGAGCAGAAGACGTACTGGGATCGATCGAAAAGGGCAAGTACGCAGACTTCTCGGTCTTCTCAGAGAACCTTTTGGAGAAAAGGCCCTCGGAATTCGGCAAGTTATATTGCGACATGACCATAGTTAACGGCGAGATCGTCCATGACGTAGAGGCCGAGAATGATGAATACATGCTGAATATGATGCTTTACAGCAGATAAGGAGAGACAACTATGAGACAGATGAGAAGATTCAAACAGATACTTTCCGAAGATATATGCTTGGAGATACTTGAGAAGGGCACCCACGGTGTCATGGCCATCGTGGCGGACGACGATTATCCCTACGCGGTGCCGATCAACTATTATTTCGACCCGGAACTTAAGAAAATATACTTCCATGGCGCCAACAAAGGCATGCGCTGGGACTACATGAAGGAGCAGCCCAAGGTCTCCTTCTGCGTGGTGGACATGGACGTGAACGATCCGGAACATTACAGCACCGACTTCAGATCCGTCATCTGCTTCGGCACCGCCAGAGTGGTGGAGGATGAGGCCGAATACTATAAGGCCCTGGCTGACCTGGCCACTAAGTTCACCTCGGAAGTGCACACCAATGAGGAGATCGTGCACCAGATAGACATCGAACGCGCCCAGTGCGGCATGACCGCCATCGACGTGGAATTCATCACCGGCAAAGAAGCCATCGAACTCGTTAGAGAGAGAAGAGGCGAGCCAAGAAGGTAACAGAATAATGGTAAATAAAAAAGACTCACGGCAGAAACCGTGAGTCTTTTTTATTGTAATGTAATAGCAAAATTATTTTGAAAGATATTCGTCGATGGATGCGGCTGCAACCTTGCCGGCGCCCATGGCTTTGATTACTGTAGCAGCTCCTGTTACAGCATCGCCGCCTGCATAGATACCTTCGCGGTTGGTGGCTGCTTCATCGTCTGTGCCGATACCGCCCTTGGCATTAGCCGCAAGCTGATCGGTGGTATCGAGGATCAGGGTGTTCAGCTTGGTTCCGATCGACATGATGACCATGTCAACAGGGATCTCGAAGTTGGAGCCCTTCTTCTCGATAGGTCTTCTTCTTCCGGAAGCATCGGGTTCGCCGAGTTCCATCTCAACGCATTCGATGGATCTGACGTTGCCGTTCTCATCCCCGTGGATCTCCACAGGATTGTTGAGAAGCTTGAAGATGATACCCTCTTCCATAGCGTGGTGGACTTCTTCAGCACGAGCGGGAAGCTCTGCCATGGATCTTCTGTAGATGATGGTAACTTCGGAAGCGCCCATACGCTTAGCGCATCTGGCAGCGTCCATAGCAACGTTACCGCCGCCTACTACAGCGATCCTGTCACCGTGCATGATAGGAGTATCATATTCAGGAAGATAAGCCTTCATCAGGTTGATCCTGGTCAGGTATTCATTTGCGGAGCAAACGCCGATCAGGTTCTCTCCGGGGATGTTCATGAAGGAAGGAAG
>JAFYJM010000090.1 GCA_017538125.1 Bacillota bacterium | reverse complement strand
TAAATATAACGCATCAGACGAAAAAACTGCAGAGCCTTGCAAACACAAGGTCCTGCAGCTTTTTATTGTAGTTTTCACGGTCTCTAATCGTGGATCTCTATGCTGTACTTCCCTGTCTTCGGCTTGAAGCAGCCTATGACGGCGGTCTCGCAGCCCTTCTCTCCCAGCTGTTCGATGAGACGAGGCAGTTCCTTCTCGTTCAGGGCTATCAGCAGGCCTCCTGATGACTGTGGATCGTACAGGCAGTCTATCCTGGCCCTGAGTTCCGCGTCCTTTTCAGGATCCTTCGAGAGGAATTCTATGACTTCCTTGCCGGCGTAATCCCTGTTGCGGTAAGCGCCCGCAGGGATTATGCCCATGGTGGCCATCTCGATCGCCCTCGGGAAGATCGGCACTTTGTGACTGTAAAGCTCAAGAGTGACGTTCCCTGCCCTTGCCATCTCGGCGGCGTGTCCGATAAGGCCGAAGCCCGTGATGTCCGTGCATCCGTCGACCTTGACTCCCTTCATAGCCTCCCAGGCGTATTTGTTCAGGAATGCCATTGTCGCTTCTATCTCTGCGTTCTCCTCTTCCGTCAGAAGATCCGCCTTCGCGGCCGTCGTGAGGACTCCCGTGCCGATCTTCTTTGTGATGACCAGCAGGTTGCCCGCGCTCGCGCTGTTGCTGAGGATCTCGCTCGGATGAGCGAAGCCCGTCACGGACAGACCGTACTTAGGCTCCTTGTCGTCTATGCTGTGACCGCCCACTATGGTTGCTCCTGCTTCAGTGACCTTGTCATTGCCTCCCTCGAGAATGCCCTTGACCGCGTCGAGCGGGAGCTTCCCGTTAGGGAAAGTCAGAAGGTTCATCGCCAGCTTAGGCTCACCGCCCATAGCGTACACATCGCTCAGGGCATTAGCCGCGGCGATCTGTCCGAACATGTACGGATCGTCCACTATAGGCGGGAAGAAATCCACTGTATTAATGATCGCTATGTCGTCGGTGAGCTTGTAGACGCAGGCGTCGTCGCTGCTCTCGAATCCGACGAGTATGTTCGGGTCGCTTATCTTAGGCAGACCCGCCAAAAGGCTTGATAGGACTCCCGGCCCTATTTTGGCGCCTCATCCGCCGGCACTCGTCATCTGCGTCAGCAGCACCTTTCCGGTCGAATCGATGAAGTCTGCCTGCCCTCCGGAGGCATGCGAAGAACCGCCCGAAAGACTCCCGTCACCGTAAGCAGCAGGTTCTATTTTGCAGGCGAGCTTCTCTTTTGCCTCTTTTAAGGTTTTTTCATCGATATCTTTGCCCATAATTGTCTATATAATATCACAATTTTCTTTTTTTAATACATACAATATATAGTGGTTTTTTCTATTGTCATGCCACTATATGATTTGTATAATGGACGCAATAAAAAAATAAAGTGCTAAATCAGAAGAAAGAGAGTACACAATGGCTAAGCAAAGACAGATCATCCAGATCCAGGAGAAAGTGCCTCTGAGTAAAGGCATCCCGCTCTCCATCCAGCACACATTCGCGATGTTCAGCGCATCGGTGCTGGTACCTTACATCTTCGGGATAAGCCCTTCCATCGCCCTTCTCATGAACGGTATAGGAACGCTTATCTTTATTTTTGTGACCAAGGGCGGCGCTCCTGCTTACCTCGGTTCATCCTTCGCGTTCATATCGCCTGCACTCATAGTAATGACGAATCCTGACCTAGGCTTCAGATACGCGCTCGGCGGCTTCGTAGTCACGGGTCTGCTGATGTGTCTCGTGGCCATCATAATCAAGTTCGTGGGCACCGCATGGATCGACGCGATCCTGCCTCCTGCCGCAATGGGTCCGGTAGTGGCGCTCATCGGTCTTGAGCTTGCCGGCAGCGCCGCGCAGACAGCCGGTATCCTGGGCAGCGACGGAAGCATGGTCGCAGACCTCGATCCTAAGGTCCTGATCGTATTCCTCGTAACACTGCTGCTGGCCATATTCGGCGGAGTCCTCTACAGAGGATTCGCAAGCGCCATCGCGATCCTGATCGCCATCATCGCCGGCTATGTGCTGTCTCTTGTTTTCGGACTCGTAGACTTCAGTTCGATCGGCGGCTCCGGCTGGTTTGAGCTTCCGGCCTTCCAGACTCCTCAGTGGAGCATGCAGGCCATAGCGATCATCATCCCGGCCACTCTGGTAGTCGTATCCGAGCACATCGGACACCAGGTAGTCACATCCGAGGTCGTAGGCAAAGACCTCCTGAAAGACCCTGGTCTCCACAGATCGATGTTCGCTGACGGCTTCTCGACCGCACTCTCAGGATTCTGCGGTTCCTGCCCTACAACGACTTACGGCGAGAACATCGGCGTAATGGCGATCACAAAGGTTTACAGCGTATGGGTCATCGGCGGAGCGGCCGTCTTCTCGATCCTGCTCTCGTTCATCGGCAAGGCTTCGGCTCTCATCCAGACCATCCCTGGCCCGGTAATGGGCGGTGTGAGCTTCCTGCTCTACGGAATGATCGGGGCATCCGGAATCAGATTGATGGTCGACTCAAAGATCGATTACTCCAAGGCGCGTAATCTGGCGCTCACATCGGTGGTATTCGTTGTCGGTCTCTCCGGCATCGCGATCAATCTCGGCGACGTACAGCTCAAGGGAATGAGCCTTGCCGCAGTCGTAGGCATGCTGCTCGGACTCGTCATGTACCTGCTTGACAAGTTCAAACTAACGAATGAGTACGAAGACGCAGACGATACCAGTGCAGAAGATAAACTTAAAACATTTGCTTCGACAAGATAAGCAGACAATGAATATAGTGAGCTGTTTTCACAAACGGCTCACTTTTTTTGCCTGTTTCTGTGATAGAATTTTTATGTAAAAAAAACAGTTATTCATCTGGTTACGGAGGAATCAATCAATGAAAAAAGAAAGGATCCTGGTCATGAACCTCGGCTCGACTTCGAGCAAGATCGCGGTTTATGACGATGACAAGGAAGTCTTCAACGATACGCTGCGCCACACCACGGAAGAGCTGGCGCCTTTCGGGGACGTGGTAGAACAGTTCGACTTCAGAAAAGAAAAGATCTTTGAATCCCTTGAGAAGAACGGAGTGCC
>JAFYJM010000089.1 GCA_017538125.1 Bacillota bacterium | reverse complement strand
GACGGCCGCGTAGTTGCTGATATGAGCGACGTGGGACGTCAGCCTCTTATCGTGCCACGCTTCGATCACTTCCACAAAAGCGAGCGAAGAGACATGGGGCAGGAACCGGAGGCCGAACAGCATCCGGAATACCAGGTGCAGTATAGCGCTGAAGAGCGCAGAGCCTTGATAGGCGGTACTGTGACCGCAGCCCTTCTGGTGGGAGGCGTGTTCATCGTGGCCATCGGTCTTTTGATCTTCCTGATAACAAGGATCTGAAATACAAAAGTGCCTCACGCTAATGGCGTGAGGCATTTTTCTATTTTGTAAGTGTTCCTTCTGATCGAACTATCAGTTCTGCCAACGATCCTAAATTAGCCCGATGTGGCAGGGAAGTAAGGTTTCAGCACGTTTGCCACCGCTGAGATCGGCATAGTCTGGAGCCATACTTTACCCGGACCGGTCAGGACTGTGTTGAATAAGCCTTCACCGCCGAAGAGCATGTTTTTCATGCCGGGTACGGTCTGGATCTCCATGTTCACCGTCGGTTCCATAGCTGCCAAATTGCCGGTATCAACTATGATGGTCTGGCCGGGCTGGAGCTCGTACTGGACGACATGACCGTCGAATTCAGCGAAAGCGATCCCGCGGCCGGAAAGCCTCTGCATGATGAAACCTTCGCCGCCGAAAAGTCCGGCTCCGAGTTTTTTGTTGAAGTGTACGGAGAGCTGGACGCTCATTTCTGCTGCAAGGAAGGCACGCTTCTGGAAGATCATTTCTTTGCCGGGACCGATCTCAAACGGCACGATGGAGCCGGGGAAGCTGGAAGCGAATGCGATCAGACCTTCGCCGCCCTGGGCTGTATATATGTTCTGGAAGATCTTTTCGCCTGCGAACATTCTGCCGAGAGCTTTGCCGAGGCCTCCGTTTGAAGAGGTCTCCATCTTCATGTTGGGTGACATCCATGCCATGGCGCCGCCTTCGTTGAACATCTGCTCATTCCTGTCAAGATGGCAGATGACCACGGGAAGGGACTCCCCTAAGATTTCATATCTCATAATTTCCTCCTGATAAGATTTGTCGAATATTTTACCATATTATTATAGCAAATAGATGAAGTGTTAGCAAGTTGATTGATTTTGAAGACCGTTGCCTGTTTTTTTAATCAATGATCAAAAATGACATGTATATGGCGTTGACTGTTTAATAAAAAAGTAGTATAATTCAATAATAATACATAAGTTATCAATAATATATAATAACTATTAATTAAAGAGGTGAATGAGTTGGCAAGTATGATTCAGGTTAGAGTGGATGACGAACTAAAGATCAAATCGGATGCTTTGTTCAGGGCACTGGGGACCGATACTACATCTGCTATCAGGATTTTTTTGGCACAGGCAGTAGCAAATAATGGATTCCCTTTTGAAATAAAGAGAAGAGAAAACATATCGGAACTATATAAACCTCTGTCGGAAGAAGAAATGATGGCGGTTCTTGATATTGCAAGAGAACATTCGAAACAGGGGAAGTATAGGGGGGCTGCAGAAATGCTTTCGGATTTGAAGTAACAACAAATCGTCTTTCATATTCTGCAGGTAGCATAGCACTTTGCAACAATGAGAAACTGAAAAAGAACGGATACAGAAGGATAGGATTGCCACATTACAGATATTTTTTGCTGTTCAGAATAGAGGGCGACAAAGTGCTTATAGATAAAATATTTCATGAACTTCAGGATTACGAAAAAAAGATGGAATAGAGGATATTAAATTGATCAAAAAACTCGCAAAACACACAAAAGGCTACAGGCTGCTGGCAGGGCTGTCGCCGGTGCTGGTCATGCTGGAATCGCTTTTGGAGATCCTCATACCTTTCGTCATGGCGGACCTTATAGACAAGGGCATCTATGGCGGGAGCATGTCGGAGATCACCAAGTACGGCTTCATGCTGATCGGCATGGCTCTTGTGTCGCTCGCTTTCGGCGTGGCGGCAGGGATCACAGCGCCGTTCGCTTCTGCGGGCTTCGCAGCGAACCTGAGGCGCGCCATGTTCGAGAAGGTCCAGGACTATGACTTCATGTCGATAGACAAGTTTTCAACAGCTTCCATAGTGACCAGGCTCACCACAGACGTGACCAATGTGCAGCAGGCCTTCCAGATGATAATAAGGATCTTCGTAAGGGCGCCTTCGATGCTGATCTTCGCGCTGGTCGCGGCTTTCAGAGTGAATCACAGGCTGTCCCTTATTTTCCTTGCCATAATGCCGATCCTGGCGATCGGGATGACCATAATGTCGGTAACCGTGCACCCGGTATTCGAGAGGGTGTTCAAGACATACGACAAGATGAATGGCGTCGTGCAGGAAAACATAAGAGGCATGAGGGTAGTCAAATCTTTCAACCGACAGGAGCACGAGATAGAGAAATTCGACGCAGTATCGGGTTCTATCTTCAAAGACTTCTCAAAGGCTGAGAAGACGATGGCCTGGATGGCTCCTTTGGTACAGTTCAGCAGTTATCTCTGTATGTTGCTTCTTTCATGGTTCGGCGGCCATATGATCGTGGAATCCGGTAACAACGAGATCCTCGGTCTCACTACAGGCCAGCTCATGAGCATGGTGACATACACGACGCAGATACTGATGAGTCTTATGATGCTCAGTATGATCTTCGTCATGCTGATCCTGGCAAGGGAGTCCGCCAAGAGGATAGTGGAGATCCTTGACGAGGACAGCCATATCTTCAGCCCTGAGGGAGGACTCAGGGAAGTGCCTGACGGCTCGATAGACTTCGAGAACGTTACCTTTGAATACAAGCACGAAGACCAGGAAGGACTTCTCACCGAAGAAGGCAATAAGAGGAGAAAGGCGCTTTTCAAGGTCGATCTCCACATAGATCCAGGCATGACCGTGGGACTTATCGGCGCCACAGGTTCATCCAAATCCACGCTGGTACAGCTGATACCTAGACTGTATGACGCCACCGAAGGAACGGTCAAAGTCGGCGGTCACGATGTAAGGGAATACGACCTGGAGACTTTGAGGAATAAGGTCGCGATGGTGCTTCAGAAGAATGTTCTTTTTAGTGGCAGCGTTAAAGACAACCTGCTCTGGGGCAACGAAAACGCTTCGGAGGAGGAGATCAGGCATGCGCTCAAGGTATCCTGCTCAGAGGAATTCGTTGACAAGATGCCTGACGGGTATGATACCCATCTTGAGCAGGGCGGAAGTAACATCTCGGGCGGCCAGAGACAGAGGCTCTGCATAGCCAGGGCGCTTCTCAAAGACCCTAAGATCCTCATCCTGGACGACTCGACTTCGGCTGTCGACATGAAGACAGATGCGCAGATCAGGCGTGCCTTCAAAGAAGAGATGCCCGATGTGACCAAGATCATTATCGCCCAGAGGATCAGCTCCGTAATGGATTCGGATCTCATAGTGATCATTGACCACGGCAGGATAATGGCGGCGGGCACTCACGATGAACTCATGGAGTCCAGCGAGATATACAGAGAGATATATGAGACCCAGAACAAGACTTCCGGTGTCGATCTCGATATGGAAGGGGGTGCTCTGTGATGGCGAAGAAAGAAAACGTCAAACAGCTGGGCGGTCCCGGAAGAGGCGGACGCCAGATGCTCCAGAAGGGAGCCATTAAGACCCTCGATAAGGGTACGGTGAAGAGGCTTCTGGCATATCTCGGACCATACAGGATCAAACTCATCGCGGTATTCATCTGCATACTGATAGCGACGCTCGCAAGCGTGGCGTCGTCACTTTTCCTGCAGGCATTGATAGATGACTACGTAATGCCCCTTGTAGGGACCGTATCGCCCGATTACAGCGATCTTTTGCACATTCTTATGATAATGGGCGTTATTTACCTTGCGGGCGTCATAAGCGTGCTTTTCTATAACCGTACGATGGCGGTCATCTCGCAGGGCACATTGAAGGACATCCGTGACGAGATGTTCACGCACATGCAGAGTCTGCCTATCAGGTACTTTGACAGGAACACCCACGGAGACATCATGTCTCACTTCACGAACGACGCTGACACGCTCAGACAGATGCTGAGCCAGACGCTTCCTCAGCTTTTCAGTTCGGTAATAAGCCTCGCAGCAGTGTTCTGCTCGATGCTGCACTTAAGCGTATGGCTCACACTGCTAACGGTCGGCTTCACCTTCCTGTCGCTCTTCCTTGTCAAGACCATAGCCTCGAAGTCCGGAGCGTATTTCATCAAGCAGCAGCAGTCGCTGGGCGAGCTGAACGGTTTTGTCGAGGAGATGGTGAACGGCGAGAAGGTCATCAAAGTGTTCTGTCACGAGGAGAAGGCCAAGGAAGAGTTCATAGCTAAGAACGAGGAACTGCGCAAAAATATGTCTCGCGCCAACGCTCTGTCGATGCTGATCATGCCTTTCATGGGCAATTTGGGCAACGTGCTGTACGTGCTCGTAGCGCTGGTGGGAGGCGCCATGGGTATCGCCGGAGTGGTGAACCTGAGCATCGGCGGAGAGCCGACGGTCACCATGGGCACGATAGCGAGCTTCCTGGTATTATCCAGAAACTTCATGAACCCTATCACCCAGGTTTCCCAGCAGCTCAACTCGGTCATAATGGCTATGGCCGGCGCAGGCAGGATCTTCGAGCTTTTGGATGAGAAGCCCGAGAAGGATCAGGGACACATCACCCTGGTCAACGTTACAGAAGAGAACGGCAAGCTGAAGAAAGTCGATGAGAAGACAGGCCGCTGGGCATGGCAGGTCGGAAGCAACCTCGTGCCTCTTAAGGGCGAGGTCGTGCTGGACGACGTGGACTTCAGTTACATAGAAGGCAAGCAGGTGCTCTATGACGTGGATGTTTACGCTGAGCCCGGTCAGAAGGTGGCCTTCGTAGGCGCCACCGGTGCCGGCAAGACTACCATCACGAATCTGATAAACCGCTTCTATGATATTGACGATGGCAAGATCAAATATGACGGTCTGAACATAAACTATATAGCCAAAAAAGACCTCAGAAGGTCTCTCGGAGTGGTGCTCCAGGATGTCAACCTGTTTACCGGTACGGTAATGGAAAACATCCGCTACGGAAACCTGGAAGCTACAGATGAGGAATGCCGCGAGGCTGCGAGACTCGTAAACGCGGACAGCTTTATCAGGATGCTGCCAAAGGGTTACGACACTGTGCTTGAAGGAGACGGATCCGGCCTGTCACAGGGCCAGAGGCAGCTCATATCCATTGCCCGAGCGGCAGTCGCGGATCCGCCCTGCATGATACTCGACGAGGCTACCTCATCAATAGATACCAGGACTGAGGCTATCGTCCAGAAGGGCATGGATAACCTGATGAAGGGCAGGACGGTCTTCGTCATCGCTCATAGATTGTCCACGGTCCAGAACGCCGACGTGATCATGGTCATGGAGAACGGACGCATAATAGAGCGCGGATGCCACGACCGCCTGATGGAGAAGAAAGGCAGATATTACAGACTGTACACAGGAGCTATCGACTAAAACAAAGATACAGGCAGCCGCAAGGCTGCCTGAAACTTTTATTTTGCATGACGGTCCCTTTGTGGTATAATTATAATATCTATAGGCATTTTGCTGTTTATAAGAGGACAAAAATGGATTTGAGCAGTATTTTTGAAAAGCTATCGGGCATGTTCTCAGACTACGACATGGGTGAAGCGATCATAAGCATCACCATACGTCCGGTCTTTGTTTTCCTTGCCCTTTATGTGCTCGTGAGATGCATCATGGCCCTTATAAAGTCCAAGAACCCTCCTGAGGTCTGGGCTTATCTTAAGGTGACCGGATATATGCAGGACGAGAACGGGGAGTTCATCCAGATATCGGAGACCAGCGAGCCTTTGACCCACTGGGAGAACGTCATCGGGCGTGCCAGGTCCTGCGATATCTGTGTTGAGGACAAAAACGTATCCAGAAACCACGGTCTTCTGATTAGAGACGAGGATGGGAACTGGACCTACAAGGACCTCGGCTCACAGAACGGCACCTGGCTGAAAGCTTCTGAAGAGAACGAGATCAGCTACAAGGAATTCCGTGCCAAGGGAGCGAACGACAGGAACGCTTATCTTGACTATATCGCAGTCAACGAACCAAAGCATGCGAAGTCGAACGAGTTCATCCAGATCTCCAAGGGCAAAGGCATCCAGGGACCGGCGATAGAGCTGGAGTACGGAGATGTGCTGAGGACCGGCCTCACTGAGTTCACCCTGATACCGATCTCCGTTGAAGAGAAGAACAACAACATGAACATGAGAAAAAGCGATACCAAAGTCATGACGGCAGGGCCGGCCATGGCAGCTCTGACGCTTTTTCAGATACTGACCTTCTTCCAGCTGTGGCTGGTCAAGGGCACGGATTACTACATGGAGCTCCTGACCGCTTTCGGTGGCATCATGGTCATCGAGTGGGTGTATTTCGGCATCCTGAGGATGTCAAGGAGAGAAGGCTTCGAGATGGAAGTGATCGCTTTCTTCCTGTCTACCCTGAGCCTTGCAGTAGTGGCATCGAAATCGCCTGACGCACTGGTCAAACAGACCTTGAGCATAGCGATCGGCGTGACGGTCATGTTTATCATGTGCGTCTATCTGAGGGATCTGGAGCGTTCCAAGGTAATCAGGTGGGGTCTGATCATCGGATCGGTCTTACTTCTGATACTCAATCTGGCGCTGGCAGCCACGACATACGGCGCGAAGAACTGGATATATATAGCCGGCATATCACTTCAGCCGTCAGAGATCGTCAAGGTAGCCTTCATCTGGGTAGGTGCGGGCACTCTAGACGAATTATATCAGAAAAAACATCTTTACATATACATGGCATTCTCGCTGTTTTGCTTCGGCTGCCTGGGACTCATGGGAGACTTCGGCACGGCCATAATCTTCTTCGTGACCTACCTGGTGATATCATTCCTGAGGTCCGGCGACCTTTCGAAACTCTTCCTTCTGGTAGGTGCGGCTGGAGCGGGCGGCTTCCTGATACTGAAGTTCAAACCTTACATAGCAGACCGATTCGCCACCTGGATGCACGTCTGGGATCCGGGCATAGTTGATGCGGCTGGCTTCCAGCAGAGCAGGACGCTCTGCGCGGCTTCATCAGGCGGACTGATCGGAGTAGGCGCAGGCGAAGGATGGCTCTCAGGAGTCTTCGCCGCCGATATGGACCTTACCTTCGGAATGCTGATCGAAGAGTGGGGCCTGATCATAGCGTGCTTTGCGGTATTCGCCATACTCACGCTGGCGTTCTTTGCGGTGAGATCCATCACCTCAGGCAGATCTACGTTCTATACGATCGCGGCCTGCGGAGCTATGTCGATGATAGTGTTCCAGACCATGCTGAGCACCTTCGGATGCACGGACATCCTGCCATTCACCGGAGTGACTTTCCCCTTCGTTTCAAACGGAGGAACGTCGATGGTCGTATCCTGGGCGCTGCTGGCTTTCCTTAAATCTGCGGATACCAGACTATATGCCAGCCTTGCTGTGAAAGGGGGTGGCAAGTCATGAAAAAAATGGAAGGAAGAGCCACCATATGTCTGCTGCTCGTGCTGGTCATGCTGGCAGGGCTCATATACTTCGTTGTGAGACTCGAAGTGAATGGCCCGGAGTGGTCGAGCTACTATGCCAACACTCACATCTTCAATAACGGCACCCTCATAGCGGGCGAGGTCAAAGACAGAGACGGCATGACTCTCCTGAAATATGACACAGACGGAGCTCACTACACCGGCACAGAATATGAGAGGCGGGCGGAGTCCGTAATTTTGGGAGACGTAAACTACAGCATACCGACCGGAGTGAACATGGTGTTCAGACCGGAACTTATAAACTACAACTTCGTGACAGGCACGGAGGGCATCTTCGGAAACAAGGGCGGTAAGGTCACCCTGAGCATAGATAAGGAAGTGAATGAGACCGCTTATGCCGCTCTAGGAAACAGAGAAGGCTTTGTGTGCGTGTATAACTATGTGAGCGGCGATATTATCTGCCTCGTGAGCACACCTACCGTGGATCCTCAGGATCCGAACGCAGCCGAGTCTGCTGCTTCCGGCGCGTACATCAATAAGGTTTTCAGCTCGAGATTCGCTCCCGGATCGACCTTCAAGGTGCTGACTTCGCTTGCGGCGATAGAGAAACTGAGCGGCATGAGCGACTGGACCTTCACGTGTACAGGAAGCCATGATCTGGGCGGCAACAAGATAACCTGCCCATATGCTCACGGAACTATGGATTTCGAAGGCGCCCTGGCTAATTCATGCAACTGTGCCTTCGGTGAACTGGCAGCGGAACTCGGTTCCAAGACTATGAAATCATACGTCAAAAAGACCGGCCTTACCAGCTCATATGACATTAACGGCATCGAGACCGCCATGGGCAAATTCGAATTTGACTCTGAGCCGGTGAACTTAGGCTGGGCGGGCATCGGTCAGTATAATGACCAGGCGAATCCTATGTCGCTTTTGGTCTTCATGGGTTCGATAGCGGGCGGAGGAACTTCCGCAGAACCCAGCATCATAAAAGGCGGATCCACGGGCTGGGTAGACCTTGTAGACTCATCGTCTGCCAGAAAACTTGATAATATGCTCCGCAACAATGTGCTGTCCAATTACGGTGACGAAAACTTCCCCGGCCTCGAACTGAGAGCCAAGTCAGGCTCGGCCGAGACCGGAGACGGCAACGCTACCAACGCATGGTTTTTGGGCTACAGCGGAGATTATGCCTTTGTGGTCATGGTCGAGCACGGCGGAGCCGGCGCGACGGTGGCAGGGCCCATAGCCAATACGGTACTTCAAAAGATCATGGAAGAGGAGAGTAACTGAGATGTTTGATCCTGTAAAAGTCAAAGACGACGTAGTCAAATGGATAAGAGACTGGTTCGAAGAGAATGGACCGGGATGCAACGGAATCGTCGCAGTTTCGGGAGGCAAAGATTCCTCCGTAGTAGCGGCGCTTCTCGTGGAGGCCCTCGGCAAGGACCGTGTTATCGGAGTGCTGCTCCCGAGAGGTGTGCAGCCCGATATCGATATGTCCTATGCTCTTGTGAACCACCTCGGCATCAAGTATTATGAGATAAATATCGGAGAGACCATGGATGCTCTCATCAAAGAGATGGAGGACGTGATGGGCGCTGACGCGGTGACCTCGCAGACCAAGGTCAATCTGCCTCCGAGGGTTAGGATGGCGGCCACTTATGCGGTCTCCCAGTCGCTGAACGGAAGGGTGGCTAATACCTGCAATCTCTCCGAGGACTGGGTAGGCTACGCCACGAGATACGGCGATAACGCCGGCGATTTCAGCCCGCTCTCAAGGCTGACGGTCCAGGAGGTCAAAGCCATCGGCAGAGTCCTCGGACTGCCTGATTTCCTGGTGGACAAGGTGCCTTCAGACGGCCTCCAGTCCAAGACGGACGAGGACAATCTGGGCTTTACTTACGCTGTACTCGACAAGTATATCAGAGAGGGCGTCATAGAGGATCAGAAGACCAAGGAGCGTATAGACTATCTCCATAGGATCAATCAGTTCAAGCTCAGATATATGGATTGTTTCGAGTATGAACCAGAATAATTTTGCATAAATCAGCGAGAGGATCGTTATGAAGCAGACTTTTGTAAAAGACCTTAAAAAAGACATGGAAGTCACCGACTTCTTCATGGTCAAGACTATTTCGATAAAGACCGGCTCCACCGGCAAACTATATCTTGACGTGGTGCTTGGCGATAAGTCCGGCGAGATCAACGGCAAAAAATGGGACGTCGGCTCTTCGGATCACCTGCTCAAAGAGAAGGACATCGTCAAGATCATAGCAGTGGTCACGGAATTCAACTCACAGCTCCAGCTTAAGATCCAGAGGATCAGAAAGGCTGCTCCTGACAGCATTCCTGACGATGTGATGGACATGGGCGATTTCGTCAAGGCCGCGCCGGAGGATCCTGCTTTAATGTACGACTATATAATGTTCAGCTGTATGTCGATGGAAGATGAAGACCTTAAAGCGCTTTGCCGGAAGGCGCTGGATGACAACAAAGAGAAACTCATGTATTATCCAGCAGCATCACGGAACCATCATGCAGAGCTCGGCGGACTGCTCTATCATACCAAGCGCATGCTGATGAATGGGGAGAGGGTATGCGAGGTTTACACTGATCTTAATAAGGATCTCGTTACCGCCGGAGTTATAATGCATGATATGCAGAAGCTTTTCGAGATAGACGCTGACACGGATGGCATGGCGTCAGGCTATTCTTTCGAAGGTCAGATGCTGGGTCACATCGTCATGGGCGTCAAGTATGTGGACGACCTCGCGCTTGAACTCGGCATGCCGTCAGAGAAGCGCATAATGATGGAGCACATGATCCTGTCGCACCACTATGAACCGGAGTTCGGAAGCCCCAAGAGGCCGCTGTTCCCTGAGGCTGAAGTACTCCATTATCTCGACATTCTCGATGCGAGACTGTACGACATGGAAGAAGCTTTAAAGAACACTGAACCGGGCGGATTCAGCGATCGCATCTGGACGCTGGACAACAGAAGGATCTCCAGATCTGAAGAAGAAAGGAGAGGGATTGAAGATGATCAAATTACCTAAGATGGTCAAAGATATCATAAAGAAGCTGAGAGACAAGGGATATGACGCCTATGCTGTAGGACCTTGCGTCAGAGACAGTCTGGCGGGCAGGAAGCCCATAGACTGGGATATCGCGACGAACGCGAGACTCGACGTTTTGAAGGAAGTCTTCGAGGACGCGAGGGTACTTAGCGAGAAATACAGCGTTATCAGGCTCCATGACTATGACAGCGAGGACGATATCATAGTCGACGTGTCCACTTTCAGAAAAAAAGAACCCGGCGACGGCGGATTCACCTTCTCAAACGACATCAGGGGTGATCTTAACAGGAAGGATTTTACTGTCAACTCTATGGCTGACAGCGGATTTGAGTTCATAGACGACTTCGGAGGAAGGAATGACGTCCAGGCCAAGCTCATCAGGACCATAGGGAATGCCGATGAACTGTTCAAAGCAGAGCCTGTGAGGATGCTCAAAGCTCTCAGGATAACTGCGGACCTCGGTTTCGACCTTTCACAGGAGGTCTATGAAGCCATAAAGGCAAATCACGGTCTCATCAACCAGCTCTCGCCCGACAAGGTGAGGAAGGACTTCCTTGCGATAATCGGAGGCGAGCATGCCGGCAAGGCCTTGAACATGATAGTTGATATGGGCCTTCTCCCCGACATACTGGGTGAAGAGGCGGGCAATAACCTTTCACACAGAGAGAAGACTGATATGGTCACTATCTGCGAGAACATCGATAAAACTAAGCCTGTGCCTGAGAGAAGGATGGGCGTCCTGATCTCGATCTTAAGCGAGAAGAAGGCGATGAGCGTTATAGACAGACTGGATTTCCAGGGGGATCTTAGACAAAATCTCATAGATGTCGCCAAGGATCTGCCTTCATTCCATTTCGCACAGCAGCCGCAGACCTACAAGAAGTTCATCTATGAGCATGCGCCGATGGAGAGGTCTGATTATCTGCTCAACCTGCAGAAAGCGCTTCTCATCGTGTTCGATTACAGCATCGATACCAAGATCAAGTCCAAGATGTACCTTCTCAAAGAATTCGAGAAGAATGGCGATCCCATCTTCGTGGAGGATCTCGCCATAGATGCAAACGACCTGATGGAAGCTGGCATACTGGACGATCCGGAAGCCTGCGATAAGATGCTCCACATGCTGATCGAGAGACTTCACGTCGAGCCTAAAAAGAACACCAGAGCCGAACTTTTCAAACTGGCCAAGACATACAAGAAGAATAAACTCAAGGCATATTTAAGAGGAGTCACATGGATGCGTTGACAGGCCAAAAGATAACGAGAATAAGTCAGGTCGCCCCGGAGGCGGCCTGGTTTTTGCGTGGCCTGGGACTATCTGATTACTATGTGATCAAGATCTTTGATCAGGCAGGTTCTGCCTGTGTCGCTATGACCGAAGCAGACCCCTACTGGCTGCTCGACGAGTTCAGCCATATGGGCTTCAGGACCGTTGACAGGATCGCAGGAGATCTGGGACTTCAGAAGGAAGATCCGAGAAGACTCAGGGCGGGCATCAGATATGTGCTCTCATATTACGTGAGCGAGGGGAATACCTTTGCGCCTAAGCGTGAATTCATCGATAAATGTACTGAGATCCTCGACGTGTCCGGCGAAGCTGCAGAGGATGCTCTCAAAATGATGGTCTATGAAGGCATAATGCACCTGTCTTTCGTCGAAGGGACGGAAGCGGTGTATTTCTATGGCTACTTCAAGGCAGAGAATTCAGTAGCTTCCCGCCTGGTGCATCTGGCTGATCAGGAGGCTCGTGAATTAAGGAAGATACTCGCAAGCCCAGACGCATATCTCAGAAAGTTCGAGGACGAGACCGGTCTCATCCTTTCAAAGGATCAGAGAATGGCAGTTTTAACGAGCCTGGTGAACGGCGTTACCATTATCACCGGAGGCCCGGGCACCGGCAAGACCACGATCATCAACGCTCTCATATATATTCTAGAACAGTCAGGCCACAAAGTGGCGGTATCTGCGCCGACAGGCAGGGCTGCTAAGAGGATCATGGAGACAGGAGGGCACTTCGCCCAGACCGTCCACAGACTGCTTGAGTACTATTATGATGAGACCAGGAAGAGCATGTTTTTCGCTAAGAATTCTGAGGATCCGCTGAACTATGACTGCGTTATCGTAGATGAGGCATCCATGATGGACATCATGCTTTGCGAAGCGCTTCTGGACGCGGTCAAGGACGGCACCAGACTTGTATTCGTAGGCGACAAGGACCAGCTGCCGCCGGTAGGCGCAGGGAACGTATTGGCAGATCTGATAAAGAGCGAATACTTCAATACCGTGGAACTCAGGGAGATCTATCGTCAGGAGCTCGAGAGCGACATAGTCGTGAACGCTCACAGGATAAATCATGGAGATTATCCGGCGGTAAGGGACGAGAACGATACGGACTTCGAGATAATCAGACTGGACAAGCAAAAGGATATCCGCGACAGGATCTGCGAACTTGCTCGCGGTATGGATCTGGAAAAGGTGCAGATACTGACGCCGGTCAAGAAGGGCATACTTGGAGTAGCAGAACTGAATCCGCTGCTTCAGGCAGTTTTCAATCCTCCGGAAGAGGATAAAGTCGAGCTGAAATTCGGCAAAAAGATCTTCCGCGAGGGCGACCGTGTCATGCAGATAAAGAACGATTACAGGATATCATATAAGAGGGAGAGACACGACTCCTACGGAGGAGACGGCACTGAAGAAGGCTATTCGAGAGAAGACGGCAAGGGCATTTTTAACGGTGAGATCGGCACGATCGTCGGCATCGACAAGGATGCCAGGACCATGACCATTGCCTTCGATGACGACCGCTTCGGCAAGACCTGGGGCAGGAGATTCGCTCTCTATGAGTACACAAGGCTCGATGAACTGGAGCAGGCGTACGCCGTTACCGTCCATAAGAGTCAGGGATCCGAATATCCTGTCGTGATAATACCGGTTTCATGGTTCCCTCCGGTGCTTGCTACGAGAAGCCTGATATATACCGCCATCACGAGAGGCAAAGAACGCGTCATCATCGTTGGAAATCCTGACTATATGAACGCCATGGTAGATAACGACAGAAGCTCACAGCGCATGAGCGGCCTGGCGGAGAGGATCATGGAGATGTACAGGTAGAACTCAGCCGAGCGAATCCAGGAAATCTTCATCATCTCTTCTTCTGAATGAGCCTTTGAGGTAGTAGTTTCCCGTGGCAAGGCTTAGAAGATGCACCTTGCTGACGCCGGTTTCCTTGAGGACTCTGGCGCAGCGGTCAGCGGTGGCTCCGGTGGTAAATATATCGTCCACCAAAAGGACAGAAGAGCCTTCTAGCATGGTTTCGTACTTCGGATCGACTGAGAACGCTCCTTCAAGATTGGTGAAACGTTGACCGCCGGTCACGCTTCTCTGGGCTATTGTCGGCTTATCGCGCCTAAGACAGTTCGGAAGATGTCGGATCTTATGGATCTGGAGCGCTTGGGCCTTATCATGATCCACACGAGCCTCTAGCGCGTGGTTCAGCCTTGCTGTCAGTTCTGCGGAGATCAGAGCGGCTTGATTGAAGCCGCGGTTTTTTTGTTTGGAACGGTGAAGAGGGATCGGTACGATGAAGTCGATCGTGCCGGGAAGATCGCAAGTGGCCTCATCATTCAGAATACGGTCGGTCATAATCATGGAGAGCGGTCTGGCGAGGTAAGTTTTTTTGTTGTATTTGAGGTCGAAGACCAGCCTCTTCGAATGCATGCCGTAGACCATGCAGGAAAGGGCGGAGTCAAGGTATTCTGTGCGTCCGCTGTGCTTCCTTTCTTCATCAAGGTCGATCTTGATGAAGCCCCAGTTGATGGATGCCATACACCTGTCGCAGATGCAATAGGCCCTGGTAAGATCGATGTATCTGCCGCAGCAGATGCAGTAAGTACCCATGGGAAAGAGCAGCTGGAGCGCATTCTCGAGAACTGAGCTCAGTCTGTCTTCACCTGTGAAATAATACATATTGGATCCTTTCTCCCCGGTTCTGTAACCAAAGGATAAGCTTTTAGTGTGAAGGACGCGGAAACCGGAGATGTTTTTTTCTAATGTGAGAGTTCACCTAACCCTCACTTGAAATGGACAGTAAGCGGTGGTATAATAAAGAAAAAGCGATCCGGGTCTGTGGTTGCAAATCCAGGCCAGGCACGGGCGAAGGGATCCACGTAAGCAGCTGAAGGAGAGTAGGCTGTGAGCATGGCGTGCTTTAGAAGTAAGTCCTCCGGAAATCGGATAAAGGCAAGTGTGGGGGCAAAGACCAGGTCAGCCGGATAAGCTTTTAGTAAAGGGAGGTATCACTATGAAGATTACCGTAACAGGGAAGAACATTGTAGTTAATGACAAGATGCAGGACGCCATCGATAAGAAGTTTGCCAAGATCGGCAAGTTCTTCGCGGATGACATCCAGGCAAAGGTACTCATGCATCCCGAAAAGGCCAAGGTCAAGGTAGAAGCTACCATCTCCGGCAAAGGTAACATTTTCAGAGCAGAGTCAGTAGCGCAGGATGTATATGACTGCATCGACGACGTGGCAGAGAAACTGCTCAAGCAGATGTCCAAGTACAAGAAGAAACTGATCAAGAAGAACCAGGGCAAAGAATCCGTAAGGTTCGAAATGATCCCCGAGACATCTGAGGCAGATGAAGAGACGAAGATCGCCAGGACCAAGAAGTTCACACTCACTCCTATGACAGCAGAGGAAGCCATCCTTCAGATGGAGCTCCTTCAGCACAACTTCTTCGTTTTCCTTGACGCAGAGTCAGGAAACGTGAACGTAGTGTACAAGAGAAACGATGAGGATTACGGACTTCTGGAGACAGAGCATTAACGGGTGATACACTCGGCTGCAGCCCATTGAAGGGCTGCAGCCCTTTTTTTATTTTTTGCTCAAATTGTGTTAATGATTCCTCAAACTCCTTGAAAGAAAACCCAAAATATTGTATAATCTTATTATCTATGGGTTTATGCTAAGTGATTATGAGTTAAGGGAATCCAATGAATCAATTTTTTCAGAACATTTTATCCAATATAGGGTTCAATGACGTTCTTGACATACTGATAGTCGCCTTCCTGTTCTATAAGCTTTTGGGCTTCATCAGGGAGACCAGGGCGGAGCAGCTCGCCAAAGGTATCCTGATACTTATCCTGGTGGCGGTCCTTGCCAACGTGCTCAACCTTTATACTTTGCAGTGGGTGCTGAGCAACCTTGTAAACGTAGGATTGATCGCGATCGTGATCATCTTCCAGCCGGAACTCAGGAGGCTTCTTGAGAACCTTGGCCGGAACAAGCTGATCAATAACTTCAGCGGTATCGATCTCGAGGAGGCGGAACAGATCACTGATGAGATCAAGAAAGCTCTGCTTTACATGTCCAGGACAAGAACAGGCGCTCTGATAGTCATCGAGAGGGAGACGACACTCACGGACATCATAGAGACCGGCACGGTGATCAGAGCCAGCATCTCTAAGGAGATGATCGGAAACATCTTCTATGAAGGCGCTCCGCTCCATGACGGCGCTCTCATCGTGAGAGGCGATAAACTTGAAGCCGCTGGCTGCGTGCTGCCGCTCACGGAGGACAAAAAACTATCTAAGGAATTAGGCACCAGACACAGAGCGGGTATTGGCATCACTGAGAATTCCGACGCTCTGGTGTTCATAGTGTCAGAAGAGACCGGCATCATATCCAAGGCTGAAGACGGTAAGCTTGAAAGGAAACTGGACGGCAAGAGGATCGAAGAGATCCTGAACAGCATTTACATCGCTCAGGAGAAGGATACGCTCCTGGGCCGCATCACCGGATTTTTGAAGGGAGGCAGGAACAATGCTGAAGAGTAACAGAGTCATTTTCGTTCTTGCCATCATAATGGCGATCATACTTTGGGCCTATGTTCTCGGAGAGGTCGATCCGGTGAGGACGATCACGATCAAAGATATACCGATCAAGCTTTTAAACGAGAGCACACTGAGCGACGACGATCTTATCATAACCGATATGGACAGCACTGTGACGTCTGTCACCTTCAGTGCGAAGAGATCAGTCGCCAACAAGATCGAAGAAAAAGATTTCAATGCCACCGCTAACCTAAGAGGAGTGACGCAGGGCGATAACATCGTTGAAGTCAATGTGACAAGACCGAGCAATATCGTCATTGAGAGCATCTCCACAGAGCACATAAACGTTAAGACAGATAAACTGATCACTGCCGTGAAGGACATAGAAGTCGTGTTTATCAATGAAGACAGCGAAGATACTGAGGCCAAGATACTCAGACTGTCTGATGAAAGTGTCAAGGTGACAGGAGCAGCGTCAATAGTAAGCGACGTAGAGAAGGTAATAGCCAAGGTTGACGCTACCAGACTCACAACGGAGCCGAATTCGATCTCTGCGGAACTTGAGGCAGTGGACAAGAACAATTACGCCGTAGAAGACGTGGAACTTTATAAAAAAACCGTATCTGTCACTGCGATACTCAAATACCTGAAGACTGTACCCCTCGAGGTAACTGTAACAGGTAAGGAGAGCGGATCGGTCAGCAGGGGCTATTCAGCGCCTGATAAGATCATTATCAAAGGCTCCGAAGAAGTCCTTGAAGGCATAGAGAGCATCAGCTGCGAGTCAGTGGACATATCTGATCTCTATGAGAGTAAGAGTATTAATCTGGTGCCCATCCTGCCGGACGGAGTGGAACTGTCAGCTGACAATCCTTATCTCATAATGGATGTCGCGGTATACAACGCGGGAGTTGGAGAATTTGTTTTCAATGAGACGAACGTCAACATAGTCGGGATCGATGAGAAGAGCTCGATCACGATACACGAGGTTGAGATCAAGGTCACCGTTAAGGGCACAGCTACGGCGGTCAACTCACTTACAGAAGATGATTTCATTCTGTCGGCTGACGCAAGCGACCTGACCACGGGCACACATACCGTGGAATTGGAAGTGGTAACAGATGATACAGGTTTAGACAGCATCGAATTCAGACCTCATAAGATAACCATCGACGTCAAGAAATAATAACAGGAGACAGATCATGAATTTTGATATAAGAGATATCAGCCTGGCGCCCTATGGACACCAGAAGATAGAGTGGGTTAGAGATCACATGCCGCTCCTCAGATCTCTTGAAGAGGAGTTCAAAGAGACCAGGCCCTTCGAGGGCGTGAAGATATCACTCTCTGTGCACCTTGAAGCGAAGACCGCATATCTTTGCAAAGTATTCGCAGCGGGCGGGGCGGAGATGTCGATCACGGGCTCTAACATTCTTTCCACTCAGGACGACGTATGTGCGGCTCTTGTGGAGGATGGACTGTCCGTCTTCGCATATCACGACGCTACTCAGGAAGAGTATGACAGGCATATAGAGATGTGTCTCGAATGCAGGCCTAACATCATTATAGACGACGGCTGCGACCTTGTAACCTGCCTGCACGAGAAGAGGCCTGACCTTGCCGTGGATGCCTGGGGAGGCTGCGAGGAGACGACCACCGGCATCATAAGGCTTAGGGCTCTCGACAGCGAAGGCTTGCTCAAATTCCCTATGATGGCAGTTAACGATGCGGATATGAAACATCTTTTCGATAACCGCTACGGAACCGGCCAGTCCACCTGGGATTCCATCATGAGGAACACCAATCTCATTATCGCGGGCAAGACCGTAGTTGTCGCCGGATACGGCTGGTGCTCCAGAGGTATCGCCATGCGCGCGCAGTCACTCGGGGCGCAGGTCATCGTTACTGAGATCGATCCGGTGAAGGCGATAGAGGCCAAGATGGACGGTTTCAGAGTCATGCCGATGAAAGACGCTGCACCTCTCGGAGATATCTTCTGCACAGCCACGGGCTGCCTGAAGACGATCACTCCGGAGCACATGATGACTATGAAGAACGGCGCGATCCTCACGAATTCAGGCCACTTCAACTGTGAAGTCGACATGGAAGGTCTCTACAGGATCGCTCTCGAGAGAGTGCCCAGACGCCATAATGTGGAAGGCTTCAAACTTCCGAACGGCAATTGGGTGGACGTCATCGCGGACGGCAGACTGGTGAACATCGCTGGAGCTGACGGACATCCCGCAGAGATCATGGATATGAGCTTCGCTGTGCAGGCATACGGAGCTTTATATATCAAAGAACACAAGGACGAACTTCCCAAACACCTGATCAAGATACCCGATGAGATGGATAAGATGATCGCTTCCCGAAAGCTCCAAGCCTGGGGGATCGAAATCGACACTCTCACCGAAGAACAGGAAGCTTATCTGAACAGCTGGAAACTGCAGGAGGAAGTATGATGGATCTTGAAATAATCAAAGAAGAAGCCGCAAAGGCCTGTGAACAGATAGTCGAAGCCTCTCGCATCACTGAGGGCGACATACTCGTGGTAGGCTGCTCATCTTCGGAGATACTCGGTCAGCATATAGGCAAGGGCTCCAGCCTCGAGGCCGCTCAGGCAGTCTATGAAGGCATTCAGAGCGTGCTTAAGCCCAGAGGCATATATCTGGCGGCACAGTGCTGTGAGCACCTGAACAGATGCGTCATAGTGGAGAAGGCAGCACTTCTGCCAGGGACGGAGATCTGTAACGTGGTGCCGCAGATGCACGCCGGAGGGTCTTTTGCGATGACGGTATATCAGAACGCAGAGAAGCCCGTGGCGGTCGAGGAGATAAAGGCTGACGCAGGACTCGACATCGGGGACACGCTGATAGGCATGCATCTCAAACATGTGGCTGTGCCTGTCAGAATAGAGCAGAAGTCTATCGGAGAGGCTCATGTCGTAGCGGCCAGAACAAGACCGAAGTTCATCGGAGGCTCTAGGGCAGTATATGACGATAAACTCTCCGGAGGAGACATTCCCAGATAAACGCAATATGAAAACTCGGTGAAAAACACCCGCGGTTTCTTGACCGTCAGGGTGTTTTTTAGTATAATAAATTGGATATTTATTTAGACATGGAGGATCCCTATGAGGATATTAACGGTTATAACAGGTATATTGTTTATCGCGGGCGGCGGTTTCCTTATCGCCAAGGAAGGCATCACCTTCCTGTCGGTGGCCTTCGCGGTTGGAGTACTATTCATAGTGGCGGGTCTGATAGAGGTGCTGTCTCATTCGGCTTACAGAGGTGAAGGCGAGGACAGGACCTGGGTCCTCATAGACGGACTTACGACTTTCGCATTAGGCGCGCTGATCATTTTGGACAAGATCTCTGCCGACATCGTGGTACCTCAGGTCCTCGGACTTTGGGTACTCATCGCGGGCATAAGAAACTTCGTAAGGGCTGCGGAGCATTTCGATGTGAGAAACAGTTTCTTTTACGATCACCTTATAGTAGGTATACTCAATCTGGTGGTGGGTCTGTATGTATTCTTTGATTCAGACATCTTCCGCCTGACGTCCATCACTCTGGTCGGCATGTGCATCGTGGTGCAGGGCATCAACCTCTGCAACGTTGGCCTTACTATCAGGATCCTCAAACCGGATCTCATCAAGACCAAGGAAGAGATGCTCTCGGATGCTGCTAAGAAGGCGAGAGAGGCTCAGCTGGCAGCGAGAGAGGCTCTGGAAGCCGCAAAGGTAGCTCAGACGGAGTTCAGAGAGGTCGCTCTCACTCCTGCTGAAGTCATAGATAAGACGCTGGCGCCCAAGCCGGTCGACAGCGTAGAAGACGCGCTCAGAGGAGTCTCTGAGAAAATGTAGATCCCGGAGGTGGATTCGACATGATGAAGAACGAATATGATGTTGTGATTATAGGTGGCGGAGCGTCAGGAATGACAGCCGCCATTACTCTTAAGAGGGAATGTCCGGATTGGGATGTGGCCGTATTCGAGAAAAAGGACGTTTTCTTGAAGAAAGTCTCTCAGACCGGAAACGGCAGGTGCAACATTTCGAACGTGAACTGTCCCGAACAGGATGTGGTTCAAGATTTCTTCAGGAGCATAGGCATCAGCCTGAGAAGCGATGAAGAAGGCAGGCTATATCCGTATTCAGAGGACGCCAAGGACGTATCGAAGCTGCTTATCAGGGCTTGCGAGGCCTGCGGAGTTGAACTCTATACAGAGGCGAACGTGACAAGGCTTGAAGCAGTTTCATACTATGCCAATCCGAGAGGTGGTTTCGACATCTATGTGGGTGAGGATGAAGAACTCGTATATGCCGAGAACGTGGTACTGGCAACAGGCGGTAAGTCCTATGCGAATTATGGAACTACAGGTGACGGATATATCTTTGCGAGGCGTCTCGGGCACCAGGTAAGCAAACTGGCGCCGGCGCTTACAGGCGTGGAAGTGATAGAGAACATACGCAGCCTGAAGGGCGTCAGAGCCAAGGCGCGCGTGCATCTCCTCAAGGACGGCGAAAGCATCAGGATCGAAGAGGGCGAGGTTCAGTTCAGAGAGGAGGCTCTGTCCGGCATATGCATAATGAACCTTTCGAGATACATCAAGCCGGTCGAGGGGGAGACACCTGAGGATGGTTTCAAACACTATGAGATAAGGCTGGATCTTTTGCCGGACTTCAGTTCATCGGAGATAAAGGAGACGATAGCTGAAAGGCTTGAGATGCCCGGATACGATGAGGCGTTCGCACTGAGGACACTGGTCAAGGAAGAGCTTGCTGCCTATGTGATAAGGAAGGAAAAGGTGTTTTTCGCAAGGCTGCTGGAGGCCAAGCCTTCAGTGGAGGAGATAGCAGGTTTCCTCGCGGATGAGCTTGCTGACATGAGACTAAAGGTCAAAGGCTTAAGAGGCTGGAACGAGGCGCAGGTGACTTCCGGAGGAGTGGACCTGGAGGAAGTCGATCCGAACACCATGGAGTCCAAGGTCGTGCCCGGACTTTTCATCACTGGAGAGACGCTCGACTATGACGGGCCCTGCGGAGGATACAACCTGCATAACGCGTGGCTGACAGGAATCAAGGCCGGCAAAGGACTGGCGCGTTAAGAACAAGGCTGATCATGATAATCAACCAGATAAAGCTGAGACCCGGCGAGGGGAAGGACGTCCTTCTCCATAAAATCAAGAAGAAGGCCGGGCAAAAAATACATAATTACAGGATCTTAAAAGAATCGATAGACGCCAGGAACAAAAAGAATATCTTTCTGGTATATTCGGTGGAGATAAACTATGACACGGGCGAAGACAGTACCATGAAGATACCGAAGGTCAGTTCTGAGAAACCTCCTGTTATCGTGGGCTTCGGCCCTTGTGGCATCTTTGCTGCTTTGGTCATGGCGAGGGCAGGACTCAAGCCCGTCATCCTCGAGAGAGGGCAAGACGTGGACACCAGGACCGCCCAGGTAGAGACCTTCTGGAAAGAAGGCAAGCTCAATACCGAATCAAACGTCCAGTTCGGGGAGGGAGGCGCAGGCACTTTCTCGGACGGCAAGCTTACTACAGGCATCAAAGATCCGCGCGTCGGATTCGTCCTCAGGGAACTGGCTGGTCACGGGGGACCTGAAGAGATACTTTACAAAGCGCGGCCACACATCGGAACGGACGTGCTAAAGACCGTCGTTAAGAATATCAGAGGAGAGATCACATCGCTTGGCGGCCGTGTCATCTTCGGCGCCAGAGCGAGCGGACTTGAGATCAGTGAAGGAAGAGTTAAAGGTGTAAGATACTTACTCGAAGGAGAAGAGCGTACGGTAGAGACTGATCATGCGGTCTTCGCCATCGGACACAGTTCCAGAGATACACTGAAGTGGCTCCGTGATATGGGCGTTACTATGGCTCAGAAGCAGTTCTCGATGGGCGTCAGGATAGAGCATCCTCAGGAACTGATCGACATCGCTCAGTATGGGCGGCCTGCAGCGGAGCTGGGGCTTCCTCCCGCGGATTACAAGCTTTCTTACAGGACAGTAGAGGACAGGGGAGTGTATACTTTCTGCATGTGCCCCGGAGGCCGCGTGATCGTGGCATCCTCTGAAGAAGGTATGGTCGTGACAAATGGAATGAGCTATCACGCACGTAATTCCGGCAAAGCCAACTCCGCAGTGCTTGTGGACGTGAGACCGGAGGACTTCGGCACTGACGACGTGCTCGGAGGAGTATATCTCCAGCAAAAATACGAAAGGCTGGCCTATCAGAACGGCGGAGGATATCACGCGCCGAGCTCCTCATGGGGAGAACTCAGGATGGGCAGAGCACCTAAGATCAGGGAATGCATGCCGGACTTCGTATATGATTCGATCAAAGAAGCAATGCCTGATTTCGGAAGGAAGCTCAAAGGCTTCGATGATGATGAGGCCGTGATCTACGCGGTAGAGTCCAGAAGTTCATCACCTGTACGCTTCAAAAGAGACGAAGATCTCATGGGAGAGCTCATTGAAAATACCCTACAGGGCTTCTATCCTGCGGGCGAAGGCGCTGGCTATGCGGGAGGCATAGTATCTGCCGCTGTGGACGGCATAAAGGTCGCTTTGAAGATTATTGAATTATCTGAATAATTTTTGTTCACAAATGTGAAAAAATGCTATATAATATCAATATAAGATTTTTGTAAATTCAGAAAGGAGCTATAAATATGGCAGGAGCTTTAGATTTACTCAGTTTATTAGGTGGAGTATCTTCAGCTAAGGAGACAGTCAGCGCATTATCAGGCAAGACTTCCGCATCTGAAGATCAGATTACACAGGCACTGCTTCAGGCACTTCCTTCAATGCTCGGCAAGATGCAGTCCAATGCCAAGACCAAGGCAGGCGCAGACAGCCTTCTCAAGGCGCTGGATCAGCACGATCTGAGTGATGCTGACATCGTCAAGCTCATCAAGACAGCAGATATGGATGACGGCGTTAAGATCCTCAACCACATCTACGGAGATGAGAAGAAGACAGCAGAGGCTCAGAAAGAAGTTGCAGCCAAGGCCGGCATCGATGCTGCTAAGGTAGCCAAGATCATGGCAGCCGCAGCACCTGCGGTACTTACCATGCTTGCAGCGACCAACAAGAAGACCAACAAGACTTCAGCCGTTTCCAACAGCGACGGTCTCGCAGATCTTCTCGGCGGAGTGCTTTCACTGGCAGGCGGCGGTTCAAACAAGGGCGGCCTGGACGTGGCTTCACTCCTGGGAGCAGCTTTAGGCGGAGGTTCCAAACAGAGCGCAGGGCTTGATTTAGGTTCCATCTTAGGATCATTGTTGAAATAAACCAATGAATTGATTATGAGGCAGCTCAGTCTGCCTCATAATTTTTTATAGCGGTGTAAAGAATGAAAAAGCATTAGCCGGACTTATGGCCCCTATGCTTGTTTTGGCATGTTAAGCAGCCTGCTTCAGCGGGTCATAGGCAGGAGAGATGATGAAGAAAAGAGGGATAAAGATGAGAAGTATCAAACGTGTTTTAGTCGTGATCATGGCGTTTGCGCTGTTATTCACGCTTACACCCGGATCTTTGGGCGTCCAGAAGGCTTATGCAGGAAACGGCACGGATGACGAATGCTGGTGGGTATTGCACTCTGTCCAAGGTTGGCATAACGGATACGCGATCGCCGGCACTGAGCTCTATGTCACCAAGGACAGCCTTAGCGATTATGATGGCGAAGCCACGCCGGTCAAGGATGCAGCTGACGACGATGAGGTGAGGATCCGGTTCTATATTAAAATGACTCTTGACTCAGAGTGGGAACCCCTCGGAGAAAGCGGCAAGCTGAGTGATTCGTGCGTATCGGTCACAGTACCCGACGAAGCAGATGACTGCACGTATATTTACCTTGAAGTATGGGATCAGGTAAGCGGTTGGTATTATACTAACAGAAACTTGGCACTTCCATGCAAAACCAGAAACGTAGACAACGATAAAGAAGATGGCTTCATGGAAGATCTGGGCTCTATCACCATAAACCTCCCCGCCGTCGGAAAGGAAAAGATCCATAGCGGTGTAGATCCCGATGCTATAATTAATACTTTGCTGATCTCCGATTACAATGAAGGCTGCATTTTAGACGGAGGCTTTACGGATTTCAACAAAGACGGAGTGGACGACGCAAATATATTTACCGATTATTACGACGGAAAGCTGCATACGATATCTTTTAAAGATGTTGTGGACATGGGTACAAAATCCAAGACCATAAGAGTCAAGAACGGCATGCCTTTCGGCAATCTTGAATGCTTCGACGGAGAGGCCCATTCTTACAGGACCCCTTATTACAGCGAGGTGAAGTTCGTATTCGCCAAAAGATCTGTCAAGAAAGGCACACTTAAACTCAAATCATCGTCTCTGGTATATAACGGCAATAAACAACTGCCCGCGATCAAATCACTTAAGGTAAAAGGCAAGACTCTTACCAAGGGCAAAGACTTCAAGGTAAGCGGTTCCAGAAAGAGTATCGGCAAGGGAACTTTGACGATCACTGGTATCGGCAAGTATACCGGTACAATCAAAGCTGATTTTAAGATCAAACCCGGTAAGGTAACCGTCACCAGCGTGACTGCAGGGAAAAAGAAACTGACCGTCAAATGGAAAAAGAAAGGCGGCAATGTCAAATATGTTGTAAAGTACAGGGTAAAAGGCTCATCTAAATGGAGTTCCAAAACTGTGACTTCCACAGCCTCGACCATTAAGACGACCATAACCGGACTTAAGAGCGGCAAGACCTATGAGGTCAAAGTAAGAGCCAAAAAGAAAGTCAAAGGCACGTGGTATTATGGTAAGTTCTCCGAAATAAGTAAAGTTAAAGTCAAATAACTATAACGTAAAAAAGACCCCCGAAAAGGGGGTCTTTTACTACTGTCAATTGATAATTACACCATCAGCACGCTGCCTGTCATCTCTTCAGGGATGTCAAGACCCATGAGGTAGAGCAGGGTGGGCGCCAGATCGGCGAGTTTGCCTTCGCCTGACAGACCGTATTCATTGAAAACGTGTCCTTCGTCTCCTGAAACGTAGCAGAGCGGCACAGGGTTGGTGGTATGCGCTGTGAAAGGATTACCATCCTTGTCAAGCATCATGTCGCTGTTTCCGTGGTCTGCTGTGATCAGAAGTTGGCCGCCGGCTTTGAGGATCGCGTCTACTATCTCCGCCACGCATCCGTCCAGAGTCTCCACGGCTCTGACAGCCGCTTCCATTACTCCGGTGTGCCCGACCATGTCGGAGTTGGCGAAGTTAAGTATTATCAGGTCATACTTTGATGCGCCGTCCTCGCGCTGCGAGAGAATCTCATTGATCACACGCTCCTTGACCTCAGGCGCGCTCATCTCAGGCTGCAGATCGTATGTAGGCACTTTGGGCGAGGGCACAAGTATGCGGTCCTCACCGGGATTGGGCTCCTCGACTCCTCCGTTAAAGAAGAAGGTTACGTGAGCGTATTTCTCCGTCTCGGCTATACGAAGCTGTCTGAGGCCCAGAGAAGAGATATACTCGCCAAGAGTATTCTCCAGCCGCTTGGGCGGGAAGGCGATCTCCACGTTGGGCATCTCAGCGTCATACTGCGTCATGCATACGTAGATGAGATCTGAGATGATTTTTTTGCGTTGGAAGCCTCCCATGCCGCCGTCTTCTATAGGTTTCTCGAAGTCCGGATCTACGAAGGCTCTGGTGAGCTCTCGCGCGCGGTCCGGCCTGAAGTTGCAAAATATGATAGAATCTCCGTCTTTGACCCATGCGTCTTTGGATGTCATGGCAGGGAGTATGAATTCATCTGTGATCTCGGCGTCATATGAAGCCTGCATCAGGTTCATGGCGTTCGAGCCGGGAGTGTTCGCGACTATGCCGGGGATGGTCAAAGTGTCATAGGCCAGTTCTACACGCTCCCATCTTTTGTCCCTGTCCATGGCGTAGTATCTGCCGGAGACCATGCCTACGCATCCCAGCTGTACCTTGGCCATATATTCCTCGATCTCATGGATGTATCCGATGCCGGAAGTAGGAGGCACGTCTCGTCCGTCCATGAAACAGTGCACATAGAGATTAGGGACAACCTTGGCCTTGGCCATGGCGATGGCGGCCTTGATGTGATCGATGTGGCTGTGAACGCCTCCGTCTGACATGAGACCGAAGAGATGGAGGGCCTGATCCGGGTTATCTGCTGCGTTTTCGATCACATGATCCATGGCGTGGTTCAGAGCCTCGTTCTCAAAAAACCTTCCGTCCTTAGTAGCTTTAGTTATATTTGTGAGCTCCTGATATACGATCCTGCCCGCGCCAATATTGAGATGTCCGACCTCGGAATTTCCCATCTGCCCGTCGGGCAGTCCCACGTATTCGCCTGAAGCGTTTATCGAAGTGAAAGGATAGTATCCGAAGATCCTGTCGAAGTTCGGGGTATCCGCCTGTTTGATGGCGTTTCCATAGGTATCCGGATTGAGGCCGAAGCCGTCGAGTATCATGAGCATGGTTGGTGTTTTCATTGAAAACCTCCTGATATGTTAAGTGTACGTCATTTGGTCTTTTAAGATTATACCACAAAATAACTGGTTTCAAAAGCAGTTAAATATAGTATAATATAACTAAGGTGAAAAATATGAATTGGACAGACAAACAATACAAAGCCATATACGACAGAGACAAAAGCATACTGGTCGCGGCGGCGGCTGGTTCAGGCAAAACTGCGGTCCTTGTGGAGAGAATCAAGCAGCTCATTCTGAACGATGGCTGCTCCATAGACAGGATGCTCGTGGTGACCTTTACAGACGCCGCGGCTTCTGAGATGAAGGAAAAGATCGAGAAGGCTATAAGGGACGAGATCAGTAGCCTGAGCTCTGACGACAGCAGGGAATCGCGGGAGAAGACGGACCTCCTCAAGAGGCAGCTTGACCTGATCCCGATGGCTCAGATCAGTACCTTCCATTCTTTCGCGATGGAGGTGGTGAGAAGGTTCTTCTTCACGATAGGCTGTGAGCCGAACTTTAAGATCTGCGACGATGCCAATAAGGCGATCCTTCAGGGAAACGCTATGGACAGGCTTTTTGAAGAGCGTTATGCATCGGGCGATGAGGCTTTCACCGGCTTCCTCAGAAAGTTCGGTTCTGTCAAGACTGATGAAAACGTCAGGGAGATGATAGACAGTCTGAGCTACAAACTTGAATCGATGCCTGAACCGATGGAGTGGCTTGATGAAAAGACCGAAGAACTCAGGATTGGCAGCGAAGACATGGGCGACAGCTCCGTCATTAGGGAGATCTTCAGGGAAGCCGGATCGGTGGTCAGAAAGAGCCGAAAGATATTCTCAGAGAATCTGGCTCTTGCAGATAGGCTGGGGCTGGAAGCAGGCAGGTCATTACCTGAATCTGATATCACATCGCTTGATGAGATAGATGCTGCTCTTAAAAGCGGAGACTATGACCGTCTGAAAGAAGCTGCATGGAAATTCGGCATTGCGAAATTCAATAAGAAGCTTTTCGGAGCTGACGTAAATCCGGGGATTTCAGCCATTGAACTGACCGATGCGATGAATGACATCAAAGAGCGCAGAGACTACGCCAAAGAGCTTATTTACGACCTTAGAAAAGACATCCTGACCATGAGCAGGGAACAGATGGCGAGAGACATCAGCGCTACATATGACGATGTGCTTTATTTGGGAGGTCTGGTCAGGGAATACGATCAGAAATACCGCGAAGAGAAAGACAAAAAGACTCTAATGGACTTCAGCGATCTGGAGCATTATGCATACAAGATCCTGAAGAATGAAGAAGTTGCTGATCACTACAGGAAACTGTTCAAGTATGTTTTTGTGGATGAGTATCAGGACTCCAATATTTTGCAGGAGGCTATCATAGAGAGGATCGCAGGCGAACGCAACCTGTTCACTGTCGGCGATGTCAAGCAGAGCATTTACAAGTTCAGACTGGCTGAGCCTGAGATCTTCAAGGGCAGATATCAGAGATACAAGGCTGAAGAAGCTTCGATGGGGCAGGAGACCTCGTCTGAAAAGATCGACCTTAACCAGAATTTCAGGAGCAAGGACAGCGTGGTGGACTTCGTGAACGAGATCTTCTCTGAAGTCATGGAGGATTACGGAGATGACGAAGCTCTCCATGCCGGAGATCCTCACAGAAGCGAGGATAACTATCCGCCTAAGTTCTATCTGGTTGACGAGGTCTGGAGCGAAGATGATGACATAGACTCCTCGATCAGAGAACTTAAAAAGACCGAGAAGGAAGCCCTTCTTACGGTCAAGCTCATCAGAGAATATTTGGGTAAGCCCATCTTCGACTCTAAACTGGGGATGGAGAGACCGCTTACCAGAAGAGACATAGTCATCCTCATGAGAACCATCAAAAACAGAGGAGACACTTTCTACAAGGTTCTCATGGAGAACAATATCCCGGCTTACGTGGATGACAACAAGGGCTTTTTTGATACCATCGAGATCAATACGTTCATCTCACTGCTGGAGGTCATTGATAACCGCAAGCAGGATCTGCCGCTTCTGACAGTAATGAGGTCAGAGATCCTCGGATTCACGATAAACGAACTGGCTATGATCCGCGCCGCTCATAAAGAAGGCTCATTTTATGACAGTCTCATGGCATACAGCATAGAAGGTGGGTCAGAGGAACTCAGGTTAAAGTGCTGCAGCGCTCTTGAAAGCATATCGGGATGGCAGGAACTGGCCAGAGTAGCTCCTCTGGAAGAACTGGTGTGGACACTGATGGTGGATACCGGCTTCTACGCTGCTATGGGAGCCATGCCGGGAGGAGCGCTCAGACAAGCCAACCTCCGCCTTCTCGCGGACAAGGCGCTGGACTACAGAAAGAACCGCAGCTCCGGACTTTACGGCTTCATCAGATACGTGGATCACATCAAGAAAAAAGAGATAAAGATGGGGCAGGCCAAGGTCGTAAGCGAAGACGAGGATACGGTCAGGATCATGAGCATACACCACTCCAAAGGTCTGGAATTCCCCATGGTTATCATCGCCGGTTATACCAGAGATCTCAAAGGCAAGAATACAGGCAGTAAACTTCCCGTGCATAAAGACCTGGGTATCGGGCTTCCGATCGTGAACCGCGGACATTTCTGGTACAGGAATACCATTCTGCAGTCACTGATCAAACGCCGCATCGATTCAGAAGAACTGGATGAGCAGAAGAGGATACTTTATGTGGCCATGACCAGAGCAAAAGATATCCTGCTCATGACCGGGAGCGCCAGAGAACCTGAACAGTACTTAGACAAGATAACCAAAGCCTTCCCGAAGGAGGGAGACTATTTCAGTATGACAGGGAGACTGATCGCCGGACATCCGGGCAGGATCGTCTCCGTGAGCGACAGGGAACTGGCCAGGATAAGCAGGCTGAGGAAACGCTCCATCAAGCGAGCTCTTGAAATACTGGACGAAGAGACTTATATGCCGGACGAGGAGACCGAAAGGATCATGAACTACAGCTATCCATTCGAAGGCGAGCTTAAGATCAAATCCAAGTACTCCGTAAGCGAACTGAACAGGGGCTCGTTCACTGAGACACCGGTCTTCGATCCGTCGGTTCCTAGGCTTCCGGAGGAAACTACACTGAGCTCGAGGCACGTAGGCACAGTGACGCACAGCGTCCTTGAAAGAATGGATTTCTCCGTGCTCGGAAGAATGGAGCCTGAAGAAGGGCAGGAGACCATCAGAGAGCTTCTTAAGAAGATGGTCTCAGAGGAACTTATCACTGAGGAGGAGGCCGGTGCGGTCAAGACAGACAAGCTGTACGAATTCTCACATACGCCTCTTGGCAGGAGGATAGGCGAGGCTCAGAGCAAAGGCTGCCTTTACAGGGAGAAACCTTTTAACCTGATCATGGAAGTCGAAGGATCGAAAGCCATGGTGCAGGGCATCATAGACTGTTATTTCGAGGAGGACGGCAAACTGATCCTGGTGGACTACAAGACCACCGCGCCGCATAACGCGGGCAGTGTCAGAGAACGCTATAAAGTCCAGATGGATATATACAAAGATGCCCTTCAGAAGGCCACTGGACTCAGTGTGAGCGAGAGTTACCTTTACCTGACGAACCTCGGCATGACAGTGGATATGTATTAAAAAATAAACATATGAAACCCTCAGCCTGAACTGTTGACATTGTTATGTCGTAGTGTTAAAACTAAGGTAGCGAAATGGTGATTTACGGTTGATTTTCCGCCGGCAGGCGGGATTGATCATAAACCAGTAGTATTATGAGAAAAGGAGATATGTAATGGCTACATATGTAGAAAGAGTCATCGAAGAATGCAAAAAAAGAAACCCCGGTGAAGTGGAATTTCATCAGACTGTTGAAGAAGTACTCACTTCACTTGCACCTGTAATGGATGCGCATCCCGAGTATGAGAAGGCAGCTCTTCTTGAGAGACTTACAGAGCCCGAAAGAGGAGTTACTTTCAGAGTAGTTTGGGAAGATGACAACGGCGTACCCCATGTGAACAAGGGATACAGATATCAGTTCAATTCCGCTATCGGACCTTACAAGGGCGGCCTGAGATTTGCTCCGAACGTATATCCCGGAATCATCAAATTCCTCGGATTCGAGCAGATCTTCAAGAACTCCCTCACTGGACTTCCCATCGGCGGCGGCAAGGGCGGTTCGGATTTCGATCCCAACGGCAAGAGCGATGCTGAAGTTATGAGATTCTGCCAGGCTTTCATGACAGAGCTCTACAGACACATCGGCCCTGACACCGACGTTCCCGCGGGTGACCTGGGCGTAGGCGGAAGAGAGATCGGCTATCTGTTCGGACAGTACAAGAGGATCACCGACAGATTTGACGGCGGTGTTCTCACCGGCAAGGGTATCCCTTACGGCGGATGCTTAGGCAGAACAGAAGCTACCGGTTTCGGTATCGTATGGTATGCCGAAGAAATGCTCAAGGCCAACGGCGAAGATATCAAGGGCAAGACAGTAGCTATCTCCGGATTCGGCAACGTATCCTGGGGAACAGCATGGAAACTGCAGCAGCTCGGAGCTAAGCTCGTGACGATTTCCGGACCTGACGGATACATCTATGATCCTGAAGGAATCAGCACAGATGAGAAGGTTGCTTACCTCCTCGATCTCCGCGCATCCGGCAAGAACATATGCGCTCCTTATGCTGAGAAGTTCCCTGAAGCTACATTCTTCCCCGGCAAGAAGCCTTGGGGCGTATATCAGGATACAGGCTGCAAGATCGACATGTTCATTCCTTGCGCAATGCAGAATGACGTTCACATGGAGCATGCTAAGCAGATGGTAGAGGGCGGCTGCAAGTTCTATTGCGAAGGCGCCAACATGCCTACCACAAACGATGCACTTGCTTATCTCATGGAGAACATGATCGCAGTAGGTCCCGCAAAGGCAGCAAATGCCGGCGGAGTTGCCTG
>JAFYJM010000088.1 GCA_017538125.1 Bacillota bacterium | reverse complement strand
TTTTTGCCCAGGTTGGACGCGAATCTTGAAATTGGTGTATTGGCTACCATGAAAATGGATATCACCATCACTGCGCCTGCTATGATAAGAAGCCCCGGCTTGCCGAAGAACTTGGCGAGCAGAGAACCTATCTCCATGCCGACTGCACCGCCCATGAATCCGTCCACTCCATTGGAATAATAGTAAGCTATATCCTTGAACCCGTATCTGAGTTCTTCCATCTCGATGAATCTGGATGAATTCAGTACGCACATATTTATATAAATGAGGAGACTGAAAATGGCTGTGCCTGTTCCTATATGCCTGAGTTTGCCCAGCAGCAGAAGCGTGGCAAAAAGGAACACAAGGAAAGGCAGGACATATGCCATGATGCCAAACAATCCGTTGCACACATCATGCACTGCCTTGCCGAAACTTCCCGTAGAATTCATGACTACGGTAATGAAAAGGAAGAGACCCAGTGCAAACAGCGTTATGCTCCAGATAACGTCGATGTTGCGCTTGTCACGGTCGCTCCTGCGCTGCATCTCCTCGAGCACTTCCTGCTTTGTAGGATTTCCGGTCTTTGATGCAGTGGTTTTTGCTGTTGTAGTCTTAGGCTTATTTTTGCTCCCCGGCGGTCTGCCCGGTCCGCGTTTCTGTCCGTTATTGTTAGTCTGCTGTGCCATATAAACATCCCCTGTCATATATAATGTATAAAGCCTATTAATTATACTACAAGATGTTGATTTTGTAACGGTTTTCTTAACAAAACAAAAGCCCCCGCGAAGGGGCTTCGTCTGATCTTTTGTTGTTTCTTTCCACTACTCTGCGTTCACGACGTCCTTGCCGTCATAATAACCGCATGTAGGACATACTCTGTGTGGAAGCTTTGGCTCATGGCACTGAGGACAGATCGAAAGTCCGGTCATGCTCTTCTTCATGTTAGCAGCCTTTCTGCCGCTAGTCTTAGCCTGTGATGTTTTCCTCTTAGGTACTGCCACTGTCGACACCTCCTTATATGTTCAAATTACCTGTTTTATCTTTGTTTATCTTGTCGCACCGATACATTATATTCACCGCTTTCAGCCTTGTCAACGGTTTTGATGCGATATTTGAAGAGCTTTCAAAAAACTTTTTTTATAAAGTTGTAGATTTATGATTTCTTTTGTGTTATATTCTGTCTTGCGCATCGGGGTGTGGCTCAGCTTGGTAGAGCGCTTCGTTCGGGACGAAGAGGTCGCGTGTTCAAATCTCGTCACCCCGACCAATGGCCGCTGATCTAAGGATCGGCGGTCTTTTCTTTTATTCAATGATCACCGGAGCGTGCCTGTGTTCGCTACCCTGCCCGATATCAGCGCCTGTCATCAGGTTGTAAATATCTGCCGCATGTATGTCGAGCTCAAGCTGCTTAAGCGCGCTTTCGTTCAGATCACCCGAGGATTTATTGACATTGATGATCACAGGCAGTTCTGCCGATCCATCATCTCTCATCTCAGCGAGCAGTTCTCTTCCCTTTTCATTGAATCCAAGAACCCTTATATATTCAGGTCCGGAAATATCATACTTGCTTCTTGTGATGCCCAGAAGCAGCTGCATGCAGAGCCTAGAGAGTCTGGTGTATGTGTACCTTTTTGATTTTATCCTTCTGACATAAGAGGTCCATGAATAAGCTTCGCTCAATGCTGATTTCATCAGATTGGCAAGTCCCTCGCCTCCGGAAGGACAGTCTTCTATGATTTCCGCATCAGTCGAAAGTACGGCATATGTGAGAGCATCGAACCATTTATCTCTGTCCGGGCCGGTCAGATGGCATGTTTTCAAAGCTTCTGCAGTGCAGTCAGGCACATACCTTCCGGCATCACGGCCGTCAAGTGACTGCGTCCTTATGGCTGATGCGCTCTGATATGTGATCGTTTCATCATAAGGATCGCTGTACCCCGCGCCTTTTCTGTGTACGACTACAGGTTCGGCGCTTTTCATTGCCTTTATATACTCAACAGCCAGGATATCATTCGACTTATCGAACAGTCTAATATCGCTGAGTATCTCGCTGTCGCTGTCGGGATCAGTACCTTTCAGAGCCGCACGAACCTTCGCATAAGCAAGCTCCCTTGCTGCAGGATAAGAGAAGCCTTTCTTGCGCATATCCAGTATGGCGTTCTCTATTTCAGACTCGCTGTCCCGTAACGTCTCCGCTATCCTTTTCAGCGATTCCGCATCACCTGACTCGCTGCCGAACGCGATATGAGATACTTTTCCGGTCGCCTCAAGAAGCCTGACACCTGCTGACGCGTACTGACCGGCATTACCGAGGCAGAACAGTACGGGTATCTCAATTACAAGATCGGCACCGTTTCTGAGAGCATGCTCTGTCCTGATCCACTTGTCCATGATCGCAGGCTCGCCGCGCTGGACATAATCGCCGCTCATGGCCACTACAACGGCATCAGCACCCGTCAGAAGACGGGCCTGTTCCATATGATATACATGGCCGTTATGAAGAGGATTGTATTCAGCTATGATGCCGCATTCTTTCATGGTTTTCTTCTCAGTAAATACGGGGCCCGCTTCAACGGCAGGCCCCGCTAAGTCAATCAATCTGCATTATTATTCTTCGCCTTCAGGCTTTGCAGGCTCTTCTGCTACAGGCTCTTCACCGAGACGTACTCTCTCGGCAAGTGTCTTCATCTCCTGACGGTTCTGATTGACTCTGGCGTTGATGTTGGAAAACATCTGGTTGAAGTACTCAGTCATAGGCTGTACGTACTGGCTGCTCACGCCGGCGATGTCCGTCTGCATGTCATAAAGCAGCTGATCGATGTACTCATACGATCTGTACTTCATGTAGTTGGCGTGGTTCTCGGCCTCCTTGAGGATAGCATCGGCTCTCTTCTGAGCATCCTTATAGATATTGTTGTTGTTTACAAGATATTCGACCTGATCTTTGGCCTCGTTGATCATCCTGTTGTACTCTCTCTTGGCATCGCTGATGATGCGGTCCCTCTCCTGGTCGAGCCATCTTGCCTGCTGGATGTCGCGAGGCAGGTTCGCACGGATGTCCTCGATGATTTTCTGGGCTACGTCAAGGTCAATGATTCCCTTTTCAGAGAATGGCATCTTGCTTGAAGAAGTGATCAGATCTTCGAGTTCCTCAAGAAGAGACATTAATTTGATGCTGTCGTCGTTCATGGTTTTTCCTCCCGTTGTATTAATCAGGAAAGGCTTATGCCCTTCGCATTATTTACTGAGTTTCTCCTTTATCTTCTTTGCTGCGTAAGGCGGAACGAGTTCGTCCACATTGCCGCCCAGCGAAGCGACCTCTTTGATAAGGCTTGAGCTTATGAATGAATTCTTCGGATCGGTCATAAGAAGTACCGTCTCGGTACCTCCGGTAAACAGAAGATCATTCATCTGGGCCATCTGGAGCTCGTTTTCAAAGTCATTCACTGCTCTGAGACCGCGTACATAAGCTGTAAATCCATTTTCGTTGACATAATCTGCGGCAAGTCCGCTGAATTTATCGATTGTCAC
>JAFYJM010000087.1 GCA_017538125.1 Bacillota bacterium | reverse complement strand
GTGATGCCGCCTACCGCGTCGACCACATCCGCTACAGCTTTGAAATTGACTATGACATACTGTTCTATGTTAAGGTCCAAAGCCTGATTAAGGCTCTTGATCGTCATCTCAGGGCCGCCGTAAACGCAAGCATGTGTTATCTTGTCATAAGTCGGGGTATCTCCAAGTTTAAGATACGTGTCTCTGAATACCGACGTGAGCGTCACTTCGGATGTCTCAGCGTTGATCGAAGCTATCATGATCATATCAGATCTGGAGCCCTTGATTTCGTCCATATCCCTTGTATCCACACCCAACAAAAGGATATTAATGAATCCATCGACCGGCTGCAGACTCAGGTCATAATCTTCAGGTATCTCTGCATCCTTGTTCATAACTTCCACGATATCTTCCATCGATCTGTATGCTGTGACCGCCAGCACGCCGCCTGTCACGAGCGCCAGAATGCCTACCAGCACGACGATCTTCACCCAAAGCTTCCAGGACATGACCCAGCGTCCGAATCTCTTTAAAGCGCCGGGTTTCTTATCGCCCGCAGGCTCTGCAGTTACGTCAGGCTCTGCAGTTACGGAAGGCTCTTCCTTGACGATGGCTTCATCCGTTATCCTGTCATATACCTGTGTTTCCTGACTTACAACTCTATCTTCTGTGCTCACTGTATACCTACCTTTCCCCTAATCGGCCGCAAAACAAGCGGCCTTTTTATAGTTATACACAATAATTATACTATAAAGATATTCTTATGTAAATCTAAAAACAAAAAAACACCTTTACTTATAGTCTTTGAACGTTCTTCCCTTGAACGGTCGCGGCCTCTTATAAATCAGCAAAAACCCCACGATCACGTTCATTATCACCGCCAGATATATGATCTCTCTCATTTCATCGTCCTCCTTTTTAAAGAAAAGAGCTTCTGCGACGTTCATCATCGCAAAAGCTCTTATTTAACATATTTAATTATAACACGGGTATTTTTGCCTTTCAGCCCAATTTGAGATTTTTTAGAAACCTCTGCCGTGTCCTCCTCCGTGCGGGATGCCCGAAGAGCCCATATGGATCGTGGTCCCTCCTCCTCCGAAGCGACCCTGTTTACGATTATCATTCTTCGGTCTGTGAGTCACAGCCACGTTGCTGTAAAGGAAACGATCCTGCTTCCTGGTAAGGACCAGACTGTCTCTTCTCGCATAGCTATTCGCCTGCGTACTCCTTCTGACTGTCTTCAGTTTGGATTTCTGTCTCTGTGATGAAGCGAGGCCCACACCTGCTCCAACGGCGACCGAGATACCTCCCATGCCGGCAGCTGCTGTCCCGTCAGGGATGTTCAGACCGTTGTTGTTTTCGGGCTCCTGATACCAGTCATAACCGTCATGACCGGGAGCGTTATTGTCCACCGGCGTGCCCTCTCTAGCCATGACTACGTAGTCGGTCATGGTGTCGGCATATTTCTCAGTGAATGCGGTAACGTAGTCCTGATCCATAAGGCTGTCTGTCACATAATCATAAAAAATTTCTTCACCGTAATCAGTGACGGCTGTGATACCATATCCGGTCGTGACAAGCGTCATCTGCCTTGAATTCATATCGACGACGAAGATGCACCCGTCATGCTCACTGCCGTAGCCGAAACCTTTTTTGTCGTAGAAGTCATCGGCTGCATCCCTCAGCTCGTCCGCATCCAATCCGTCATAAATGAGCGCTCCGACTATGTCGAACTGAAGCTGTTCCGAAAGACTCGTAAGGTAATCGTTCACGTATCTAAGTTCGCTGTTCGACATGAGCCCGGCATAGTCATACATATGCTGGGTGCTTCCCCACGCAATAGATGAGAACGAGAAGAAGCTCATCGCTATCAGAAGGACGGCGGCAAGTACGGCAAATGTTCTTTTGATCTTAACCATCGCTCTGCCCACCTCCTACATGAAATACGCCAGAAGCTGCAGTCCGAAGGCAACGGCAGCGGTCAGCCCGCCTACGAGGAAGAAGTTCTTCCAGTATGCGCCTTTGGAAACAGGCAGGTCTCCCACCGTCTTACCGGTCTGTCCGTTCAGAGCGAAAATGTATCTCTGTCCGTCATAGGTAGTGTTCAGTATCCAAACCGGATAGAGAGCATACTTGGCTTTGCCGTTCTCGAGCCTGATACGGCTGGCCTCGGGAGTTACGGAATTATAGTTGCCCACCGTGCTCTTGAAGGCCTGCTCTGTGGATGACTTGATCCTGTTGTTAGCGATGCTTATGGAAGCGTCCGCTCCGATATCATACTTATCGGCCAGATAGCCCGGCAGATATGCCGTGCTGAATCTTTCTGCCTCACTGAAATCGAAGGGTTCGATAGACTGCATCAGATCATCACTCATAACGGTGGATCCGTCTACAGGCACATTATCAAAAGCCAGAGTGCCTGAACGCAGGATCGCATAATGGGATGTCTCCACATATGAATTCTCCGCGTCCGCCCAGGCTCTCGTCCTAGTGCCTCTGTACTTGATATCCACGTCCACGTCGCAGTCGAAAAGCCAGAAAGGTACGTAAACTGCCTTGATCTCGTCTATGTGGTTCCTGTCCTCAAAAACTTTGGGAAGGAATTTCTTGCCCTGGAGATGCTTGTGGTATGCTGCCTTTGCCTGTTCCTTATTGATCTTGAAAGGAATGATGAAGTCTGGTTTCAGAGCGCCTGAAAGCTTGCCCTTCATGACTACCGCGTTGTCACAGTAAGGACATCTGGATGCTGCAGTGTTCTCATCGGCTATAATCTGTCCGCCACAGGAATTGCATACGTAAACGTTTATCCTGTCTGTTTCTCCGATGTCCCACTCACTGCCTGCAGTCTTTTCCCACTGCATGTTGTCCGGCTCGGAGTTCCTGAGTTCCTCGTCATAGCCTCTGACAGCGGCCACGTCGACTACGGAATCGCAGTACGGACACTTGAGCTGCTGTACGCTTGAGTCGAATCTCAGGGACCCCCCGCAATTAGGACATTTGTATTCAAAAAGTTCAGACATGATCTTCTCCGGTCACTCTTTATCAGTTACCTGTGGGTCTGCCGCAGTTAGGGCAGAATTTGGCTCCGTCGAGCTTCTGTCCGCAGTTGGGGCAGAAGTTCACCGGTCCGGTGTATCCGACAGCCTCCGCGGCTTCAGGAGCCGGTGCAGGAGCTGCGTTTTCAGCAGCTTTCTGACCCATCTGATAGAGATCCTGAGCATTGCTTCCGCCTACGTTCATAGCCATTCCCATGCCCATGAATCCGACCGCTGCTCCATTCTCATTGCCAGCCGCTGTCTTCATGGCATCTGCCTGAGCTGAAGCAAGCGTTGCTGCAGCCATTGTAGGATCCTTGAGAACTGCCGCTTTCTGGAGGGATTTGATCATTTCCTGATCAGCCTCTGGAATTGACACGGTATTGATCGCTACTGAGATGACGTCGAGTCCTCTGGTCTCGGTCCACTTGGAAGAAAGAGTCTCGTTCATCTTCTCTGAAAGCTCGTCAAGGTGATTTACAAGTTCATTAGGTCTCATGCCCTGCTCTGAAAGCTTGCCGAAGCAAGGCTGAAGAGCTGCGATGAACTCTGCTTTGAGCTGGGTATCCAGTTCTTCTCTTCTGTACTCTCTGGGTACGTTTCCGCAGACGTTCATGTAGAAGAGCACGGGATCCGTGATCTTATATGAATATACTCCTGCGCAGCGTACAGAAACGTCGATGTCCAGATTCAGAGTCTTGTCTACGATCCTGAAAGGAACCGGGTTGGGAGTACCGAACTTATTGTCGATGATCTCTTTTGTATTGAAGTAGTATACCCTCTGATCCTTGCCGGTATCTCCTCCGAAGGTAAGACGTCTGAGCATGTTGTCCAGAGACTGCAGTACGGACTGCTTCAGATCTCCCACGAAGACCGTAGGCTCAGTCGACTGATCGAAGGTGTACTCACCGGGCTCTGCGCAGAGCTCTACGATCTTGCCCTGATCGACGATGATCATGCACTGTCCGTCTGCTACCGCGATACCTGAGCCGTTGGTAATGATGTTGTCATTGCCATATCTGTTTGAGGAAAGACCGCTTACTCTCTTGATGCCTTTCGTCATAAGAACGTCTTTCGGTAAGGATTCGCAGTAAAAGAATTCTTTCCACTGATCGGCAAGGTTGCCGGTCGCTGCACTTAATGCTGCTCTAATAAGTCCCATGTTTTATCTCCTTTTTAATAAACTATGAGGGAGCCGACTTAAAAATCGGCATAATTAACCATTGTTGCCTGTATTATATCATTTTTGCAAATAAAAATAAATAAAAAAATAAAAACCCTTTTGAAAACGAGGGTTTTTGTTATATAATTTGTGTATGAAAAGCACCAAACGTATCATTCTGGCATCAGGATCGCCCAGAAGGCTGGATATAATGAGAAGCCATGGCTATGAGCCCATCGTTTTCCCTTCTCACGTCACAGAGGACATACCGGATCACCGGGACGTCTATGAAGTACCGATGTATCTGGCTCTTAAGAAGGGCCTTGACGTCCTTCAGAGAACGGATCACAAAGACGGCATAATAATATCAGCGGATACTATAGTTTATCTGGGAGATCTTAAAGGCGAAGGTTCCATCATGGGCAAACCTTCGGACCGTGAAGAAGGCTTCGCTATGCTTTCCGCCCTGAGAAACAACACTCATTACGTCATCACGGGGGTCTGTCTGATAGACATAGAGACCGGCATCAAAAGAGTCTCCAAGGAGATCACTAAAGTTCGCTTCTGCGACTACTCCGACGAGGAACTCAGCGATTATCTCGATACTCCCGAGAGTTATGACAAGGCGGGAGGCTACGCCATCCAGGGCACTTTCGGTAAGTATGTCAGCGAATACGAAGGAAGCTACGATAACGTCATAGGGTTTCCCTGGGCTCTTATCGAAAAGGAATTGTTATTACTGTAGTTTATACATAGGAGGACTTATAAAATGAAAAAATTTATGACTGAATTCAAAGAATTCATCGCAAAAGGCAATGTCATGACAATGGCAGTAGGCATCATCATAGGCGGTGCCTTCACAGCCATCATCAATTCCGTGGTAGCTGACATCATCAGCCCTATCATCGGACTCATACTCGGCGGAGTCGATTTCACGACCGTATCCTTCGGTATCGGCGACGCGCAGATCATGATCGGCAACCTGATCAATGCCATCATCACCTTCATCCTGACAGCTGTAGTACTCTTCTTCATCATCAAAGCTTTCAACAAGTGGGATGAGAAGAAGAAACAAGAAGAACCGGCCCCTGAAGAAGAGCCGGAAGTTCCCGAAGATATTCAGCTGCTTTCAGAGATCAGGGATCTCCTCAAGAAATAATCAGTTCGCATTCGAAATTGGCCTCTCCGTCAGGCTTATACATACGGAAATAATAGGCGCCTTCTTTACGGAGGCGTTTTATTATTAATTCCTCGTCGTACAGAGCCTCCTTCATGAAGTGGAGCCTCACTTCTTTGAGATAATGGCCTTCGCTCAGCTCAGGAATGAACTCCTCAGCGTGCTCCAGATACTTGATGTTGTTCATGTGACCATTGTCGTCCATGTAGTCCCTGCCTACTTTAAGGCATCCGACTTCCTCCATTATCTCCTCTTCTTCAGGACTTATCCTGAATTTTCTGTCACCAAAGGGATTTCTGTACCTTCCCATGGTGTACTTCTTCATGTTGATCTCCCTTACCTTAAGGATCTTTCTGCTTTTGAAATTCACCACAGTCCAGATGGACGAAGCGTAAGCCACCTGCTCATCTCCAGCTTTGGCTTCATAGACTCTGAGGAGAGTTGCCCTGTCAGACGGACAGGGATTGGATGTATATATCACATCGTCAAGTTCTGTTACAGGCCGGTTTATGACCATATCGATGCGGTTTACCATAAGCGCTATATTGTTATCCATAAGATCATCCACGGAGGGACGCTCTCTTTCCATCTGTTCTCTCGCTGCTTCCTGCATATCGTAGAGTATCTTGGATGCTTTTATATATTCTGCCATATTGTTCCTTTCTGTCAATCTATATCCAACTCTACAGGGCAATGGTCAGAGCCCATCACCTCTGTATGTATCTTTGCATCTTTTATTCTGTCCTTCAAAGTTTCAGAGCAAATAAAATAATCGATCCTCCATCCGACGTTCTTTTCTCTGGCTCTGAACCTGTAGGACCACCATGAATACTTGATCTCTTCAGGATAGAAATATCTGAAGGTATCGATCAGTCCGTCTTCGAGAAGAGTCGTCATCTTGCCCCTCTCTTCATCGGTAAAGCCCGCGTTTCTCCTGTTTGTCTTGGGATTCTTGAGGTCGATCTCCTGATGCGCCACGTTGAGATCTCCGCAAAATATCACCGGCTTGGTCTTCTCAAGTTCCTTGACATATGCGTGGAAATCATCTTCCCACTTCATCCTGTAATCCAGTCTCTTCAGTTCGTCCTGCGAATTAGGCACGTATACCGTCATGAGATAATAGTCGTCGAATTCCAAGCATATGATCCTTCCCTCATGGTCGTGTTCATCTATTCCCATGCCGTAACGCACGTTCAGGGGTTCTTTCTTAGTGAATATGGCGGTGCCGGAATAACCTTTCTTGTCTGCGTAGTTCCAGTACTGATGATAGCCCGGAAGATCCATCTCTATCTGTCCTTCCTGGAGTTTCGTCTCCTGGAGGCAGAAGCAGTCCGCGTCTATCTCGTTGAAGAACTCCATGAAATTCTTACCCATTATAGCCCTAAGGCCGTTGACGTTCCATGAAACCAGTTTCATATCAATTCCTTTACAACTTCCACTTGAAATCGATTTTATAATGTGATATTATAATTCTGTTCGTCGGGGCGTGGCTCAGCTTGGTAGAGCGCTTGCTTCGGGAGTAAGAGGCCGCAGGTTCAAATCCTGTCGCCCCGACCACTATGAGTGTTCCTTTTGAGGGACACTTTTTTAATGCCCAAGTTTGAGCTTATATACGTCCATAGGCTCCTCGCAGACGTTTTCGACATAGTCCAGGAGCTCGTCCGCATCCTCGAATATGCCGTAGATCTCACTGCATTCCTTCTTCATGAAGCCCTTCTCTACGGTCTGCTCCATCAGCTCCTTCAGAAGATCGAAGTAACCGCTGATATTCAGCATGCCTATCGGTTTGTTGATCTGCCCCAGCTGCTTGAGAGTGAAGGTCTCGAAGAACTCCTCGTAGGTGCCGACTCCGCCGGGCACTATTATGAAGGCCTCGGCCATCTGCTCCATGATCTGCTTCCTCTCCCTCATGTCGTCTGTGAATATGAACTCAGAGCAATCCTTGTGAAGTATGCCGGGAAGATCGAAAAACCTGGGCGCCACGCCTACAGCCTCACCTCCTTTGGATTCAAGGCCTCTGACGCAGGCTCCCATAAGTCCCTGCTCTCCTCCTCCGAATATGAGCTTATGGCCTCTCGATGCCATGGCCTCGCCCAGTTCGTAGGCTTTTTTGTAAAACACATCTTCCAGATCTGGACTGGAAGATCCATACAGACAGATCCTCATAGATCATCCTCCGGGTGATCGTTCTCCACGGCTCCGGCTCTGAGCCTGTTTATGACATAATAGCAGCATCCCGGGTCATAGCCCAGCGACGTGAGCCTCCTGCCGACTTTTTTTAAAAAACTCTCGTCCAGATGCTTACCTCTCGATATCTGAGTACTCGCCATGGCTTCTCCGACTTCCAAGGCCACAGCCCTCTCGTCTGTCTCAAGCCCCAGGTCGGCGAACTCTGAAGACGCTTCGAACTCGTCGAGAACTTCCTTTGCAAAAGAAGCCGCGATGCCCTTCTCCCTAAGCGCGTTCACGATCCTGTTCTTTGACCAGTTTTTGCGTCTGGACGTTCTGTAAAACTCTCTGACGTATCTCTCGTCATCAACATATCCGAAAGACTTCAGTTCTTCCAGGGTCTCGCTGATCTCATCCCCCTCGTATCCGAGTCCCTTCATGGCTCCCCTTAGCTCGGACTCCGTCCTCATCCTGTAGTTCAGCTTGGCAAGGCAAGCCTCCATACACGTTCTCTTATCCATAGATCACTCCACAAATCTCACGTAATCATCCTCGCCGTACGAGCAGTAGGCCAGATATATGTCCGGGCCTATCGGTTCGTCCTTGATGTATACCTTCTCGCCTGTCCCCGGCACTTCAACCTCAATGTTCAGGAATCCGTCGTCTCCCACAAATTCCGGCATCCTGCCGTAGAAACCTTCTCCTGTGAACTTGCCGTAAGCCTCTCTGTGAGCCCAGATCCTGAAAAATCCCTCTGTGCCATACTTGTCGCAGAATGCCTGCTCGTTAAGCGTGAAGTACCTCTGCATTATCTTGTCATACTTTCTGATGTTCATCTCCTGCCCGACCTGGATGTCTATGCCGCAGGGAGCGTCTCCGACCATGCATACCCAGAGCATGCCCGAATGGCTCACGTTAAAATGAACGGGCAGATCAGTAAAATAAGGTTTGCCCTTTTCTCCCTCTGCCCATTTGTGTTTTTCGTCATCAAAAGATATGCCTTTTTCCCTGCAGTAGTATATGACAGCGTCCCGGGCAAGGCTGTGGGACAGCTCCTCAGAAGAAGTCGTCCCCTCGTAGATATATACGTTAAAGATCATTTATTCTCTTCCTTCTCACTGAGTCTCTCAAGCACTCTCTTGTATCCGTCCGCTCCGTAGACGAGACACTTATTGATCCTTGAGATCGTTGCAGTGGAAGCATTCGTCTCAGCTGCGATCTCCATGTAGGTCTTCTTCTCTGAAAGCAGCTTAGCTACTCTGAGTCTCTGTGCGATCGAGTAGATCTCATTGATAGTGCAGATGTCCTCAAAGAATCTGTAGCAATCCTCCAGATCTTCCAACGTCAGGACTGCTTCGAACAGTTCGTCGATATCCTCTCTCTGAAATCTTGATTCGTATGCCATTGTTTTCCTCCTACAGTATCAAAACTTACTGTTAATGATTTATGTATTCTTTACACTTTTATGCTTTTTCGCTTTTCTGCTGTAAATCCTAAAAGTATTATACACCCTAAAGCCTGTCATAGTCAATTATGTTTTCTACCATACTCTGCAATCTTTTTTTGCCGCGCCATTCATTGATATCCACAGTGCCTATGATATCGTATCTTTTGCCGTAGCCAATCATGTCCTTGAATCGGTCAGCCCTGTTGAAGATTATGCAGTCTATGGACGTTCCGTCCTCGTCCCTGGCTGCGAATCTCATGTGCTGTCCTTCATCTCCGAGATATCTGACGTCGGCGATCCGAACGTTCTTCATCTTGAAAACCGGCTTCGGATTGCCATTCCCGAAAGGCGCGAGCTCCTTGAGCTGTTCGGCGAAATCCAGATCTATATCGCTTATCTTGATATCCATGTCATATGGATACTTTCTGGTGAAGATGTCCGGATCTCTCTCCCTGATCTCCGCCATGTCTCTCTGAAGGTTCGCCTTGAGCGTACCGAAATCTTCTTCTTTCATGGTGAAGCCGCATGCTCCGCTGTGGCCGCCGAACTTGATAAAGAGATCCTCGCTCTTCTTAAGTATATCATAGAGGCTCACGCCTTCTATGCTCCTGCCTGTTCCCTTGAGCAGTCCTTCCTCTCCCTGAGTGGGCATTACTATCGCCGTAGGCCTGTAGAATGCGTCCTTGATCTTGCCTGCGACTATGCCCGCTATGCCTTCATGAGCATCGTCGCATCTTATAAGCATAAAGTCTCCATCCTCCGCAAGTTTCAGGCACTTCCTGTAGGTGTCCGCCTGGAGTCTTTTGCGCTCGCGGTTCTTGTAGATCAGGCTGTTTACGAGACTAGGCATCTCCGGATCGTCTTCATCCGCCATCAGCAGTCTGACAGCGTCTGATGCATCCTCTATCCTGCCTGAAGCGTTCAGATGAGGCACGATCACAAAGCCCACGTTCTCCGAATCTATGCTTCCCATCCTCAGACAAGCTTCCTCTATGAGATTCCTGAGTCCCGGCCTGTGACCCTGGTTGATGACTCTCATGCCGTATTTTACAAGCGTGCGGTTCTCATCCGTAAGAGGCATGATGTCTCCGATCGTACCTATCGCCACCAAGTCAAGCACTTCAGTCAGAACCCTCTTCGGTAGACCGGTCTTTTTCTGAAGTACCTGCGCCAGCTTAAAGGCGACTCCGCAGCCGCAAAGATCTTTGAAAGGATACTCGCTTCCGGGTTTTTTGGGGTTGATCAGAAGGCATTCTGCCATCCTGTCTGTGATATTGTGATGGTCAGTTACCAGAACCTTCATGCCCAATTCTTCTGCAAATCTGACTTCGTCCTTAGAAACGCTGCCGCAGTCGACGGTCACGATCATATCGAAGCCCATATCTTTGATCGCCTTGATGGCATCACAATTGAGCCCATAGCCCTCTTCAAACCTGGATGGGATGTAGTAACTGAGATCTCCGGGCCTTCCTTCCATCAAATGACCCAAGACGCTCATCATCAGCGTGGTAGCGGTAATGCCGTCTGCGTCGTAGTCACCGTAGATCATTATCCGAGAGCCCGCTGAGATCTCATTTAATATTAAATCCGCACCTGCTTCCATGTCAGGAAGCAGAAGCGGATCGTGTGTTTTCTGAGGATTTGTGGACAAAAACTCCTGTATCTCCGCATCAGAAGAGATACCCCTGTTTGCCAATAATTCCCTGATCAGATGATTGATTTCCATTGCGTCTTCTCAATTAACTGAAGTATCCCATGGGATCCACGTACTGGCCGTTGATACGCACCTCGAAGTGGCAGTGGTTTCCGGTTGACGTGCCTGTGCTGCCGACTCTGGCGATGAGCTGACCTCTCTGTACTTCCTGGCCCAGAGACACACAAAGCGATGAGCAGTGACCGTAGAGCGTTACGATACTCGCTCCATCCTTGGTACCATGGTCGATCATTACGCAGTTGCCATAACCTCCGTACCAGGTGGCCATGATGACCTTGCCGGATGCCGCAGCAACTATGTCAGCGCCGTAGGATGCAGCGATATCAGTGCCGGTGTGCACTCTCCAGGTCCTGTAGACCGGGTGGATCCTTCCTCCGAAGGATGATGAGATGTAAGTGGATGAAGGCACGGGCCAGTTGAAAGCTCCTCCTTCATATACACGGCTGGCATCCTGCAGTTTCTTGATCTGATCGATGAGAGCGTCTGCCTGAGCCTTCAGTTCATCGTCCTTCTTGAGGAGATACTTTTTCTTTTCATCAAGTTTGGTCTGCTGAGCGTTGAGCTGTTCGACCTGGGCCTTTAAGGTCTCTTTCTTCTGAGCCAGTTCTGCCTGGATAGCCTGAAGTTCCTGCTCTTCCTCCTGCAGTTTCTTGCGTTCTTTCTCGAGTTTCTTGTGCTCCTTCTCAAGCAGTTTGAGTACGTCAACGTCGTTCTCATAGATCTTCTGGATCATCTCCACGTTGGAAACGAACTCAGAGATACTGTTCGAACCCATGAGCACGTCAATAAAGCCTACGGAGCCGTTCTTATACATGACTACCAGCCTCTCGTTAAGACCTTCCTCACGTTTCTGGATCTCCTTCTGCTTCTTCTTTATTTCTTTTTTCTTCTGTTTGATCTCTTCTTTTTTGTCTTCTATCCTGCCTTCAGTGGCCTTGATGTCCTGCGTGGTCTGGCTTATCTGCGCATTGGTCTGATCTACGCTCGCCTGGAGTTCCTTGATCTCATCGGCTACCTGAGAAAGCTCATTCTTGATCTCCTCACGCTCATCGTCGATCTGTTCGACCTCGCCTTCTTTCTCCTTGATCTGTTCTTCATAGGTCTGGGCGAAGGCTGCAGAACCGCCCTCCCCCCTGATCAGGGTGAGGACCGGCATGAAGCAGTATGTAAAGACTACAGCCATCACCAGAAAACAGGCGATAGACTTGTTTTTTCTGTTTGATCTCATTTCTAAACCCTCCCCTTGATGTCAGGCTTTCAGATATCTCCTCATGGAAACTATACTCCCCCACGCTCCTATGGAACATCCGAGAGCCACAAATATGATCGTAAGGTTGACCGTCATGTACTGTACTGAGATCAGAGGACTTGACACGATGGCGAAGATCTGATCTCCGACAGCAGCCACAAGTCTCTGATAGATAAGGCAGATGGCCGCGGAAGCCAAAAGCGATGCTACGAGTCCGATCACGATGCCTTCTACTATGAAAGGGCCTCTTATGAACCAGTTATTCGCTCCGACGTACCTCATGATGTGTATCTCGTCAGCCCTGGCCATGACCGTCAGCTTGATAGTATTTGATACTACCACGATCGATACTACGACCAGGAAAGCCATGATTATTATGCAGGCGATCTGCAGGAAATTGGTTATCTTGGTCAGTTTGTCCACCGTGTCCTTGTAGTACTGAACGTCTTCAATTATATCGAATTTGCCTGCCGCGGAAGCGATCCTAGATGCATCATCCAGCGACTCCACGTTGATCAATATCGATGCGGGCAAAGGATTCTCGCCAAGCGAATCCAGCAGATATCCGGACTCGCCCCAGCGTTCTTTCATGATCTGCAGAGCTTCATCCTGAGATCTGTAAACGACGTCTGTGACGCCTTTTTTGGTCTTTAATCTGTTGATTACTTCATCGATCTGCTCCTGGGTGGCATCGTCCTTGATGAAGACTTCGACCTGATCGTAGTCCTGCTTAACTATCTCAGAGAAGAGATTGATGTTCACGATGATGATGAACACCAGGCCCAGTATCAGAAGCATGGCGAGGATCGAGAATATGGAAGCAGCGCTCATACCGCGGTTTCTGAAAATCTGAACAAAAGCCTGCTTGATGTTATATAACAAACTTCCTATCATTCTTCATCACCTCCCATGGGGCCTGCATAGAATTCTTTGCTGTCATGGATGATGCGGCCTTTGTCTATGGCGACGATCCTCCTGTCCATCTTGTTAACGATGTCCTTCGCGTGAGTGACCATGATGACCGTAGTGCCTCTCAGGTTGATCTGATCCAGAAGGTCCATGATACCCCATGCGGTGCCGGGGTCAAGATTTCCGGTAGGCTCGTCGGCTATCAGCACCTGAGGATTGTTAACTATAGCTCTGGCGATGGCAACTCTCTGCTGCTCGCCGCCCGCAAGCTCGTGAGGATATTTGTCCGCCTTGTCGGATATGCCCACCAGACTCAGGATCTGGGGGACCTGCTTTCTGATCTGCCTTGAAGGTTTATGGAGAACTTCCATGGCAAAAGCGACGTTCTCATAGGCTGTCTTCTTAGGAAGGAGCTTGAAGTCCTGGAAAACAGTTCCGACCTTCCTCCTGTACTTGGCCACCATCCTGTTGGAAAGCTCGTTAACGTGATAATCTCCCACGTAGATCTCTCCGTCGTCCGGCTCCAGATCCTTAAGCATGAGCTTGATGAAAGTGGACTTGCCGGCTCCGGAAGGGCCTACTAGGAAGACGAACTCTCCCTTGTCGATATCTACACAAACATCATCCAGACCAACGCCGGGACGATATAGTTTTGTTACATGATCAAAAGTAATCAAGTTATAACCTCCTGAAGTCATACTACTAAAACATTATACTACAATCGGTATGAAAATGGAACAACAAATTGTATATTTCACCTAAACTCCACATTTATTTCTACTAATTCTTGGACTTCAGCATAGTTTTCTGATATGGTCAGCAAGTTTCTCGATACCTGTCAGTTCATACATCTCCGGGACCTTCTCGCAATTGTATCCCGCCCTGCAGATCTTCTCGTAAGGCAGCGCTTCCTGACTGAATGAGGGCTCAAGTTCCAGAAACCCTCTGAGCTCTCTGTGGTTCACCCCCGGATTGTCCTTGTTCACGAGCCAGATCACGTTATCCCTCTGACTGAGCACTGCGAATCTGGGAGCGCCTTCCTCCATCCTGGAGGGCAGCGGGTCGATCACGCCCACTATCACGTCGAGGTCTGTCAGATCGCTGGGACCGTCTATGATCTCATACTTCTCGGGCTTTGAAACGAAGACTTTCGGTGCATCCTTCTCGTTCAGATAGTAGTTCAGGCCACCGGCCACAAAGCTCTCACCTGCGCCAGAGCTTATACCGATCACGCCGATCCTCACCTTGAATCTGTCCACAAAAAATCCCTCCTGTAACCTCTTTTTCTCAAATCCCACTAAACATCACCCCTTCATATCTCGTAGGTTTACTGCGATAAACCGCATCTTTAGTCTAACGCAAAAACCGTATTATGTCAATCATTTATTAAGTAAAACTTTTACGCCTTTTACGATGTCATCTTTCGTCATGCCGTATTTTACCTTTAATTCTTCCGGCTTACCCGATTCACCGAAAGTATCGAGCTGCCCTATCATATACAGTTGACAAGGGCAATGTGTTGCAGTCACTTCCGCAACTGCTGAGCCGAGGCCGCCGATGATCGAATGCTCTTCTGCAGTCACGATTGCTCCGGTCTCTGAAGCTGCCTTGATTATGATCTCCTGATCCAAAGGCTTGATCGTGTGCATGTCTATCACTCTGCAGTCTATCCCTTCCAGAGCCAGTTCCTCCGCGGCAGTCATGGCTTCTGAAACCATGATGCCAGTAGCGATTATGGTGATATCCTTGCCTTCTCTTAGCGTGTTTCCTTTGCCCAGCTTGAGTTCTTTTGCGCTCTCCTCATCGTAGAAGAAAGGAACGGCTGCTCTACCCAGTCTCACATAGCAAGGGCCTTCCATCGCTATTACCTGTCTGAGCAGTTCAGCGGCAGATGCGCCGTCTGAAGGATTTACTACTGTCATGCCCGGTATGGTCCTCATGAGCGCCAGATCCTCGAAAGTCTGGTGAGATGCTCCGTCCTCGCCGACTGTGATCCCGGCATGCGTGGCGCATACCTTCACGTTGGCGTGAGTGTAGCCTATGGAGTTCCTTATGATCTCAAAAGCTCTGCCGGAAGCGAACATCGCAAAGGTCGACGCGCAGACTATCTTGCCCGAGAGGGCCAGTCCGCAGGCTGCGCCGTACATGTTCTGCTCTGCTATTCCCATGTTGAAGAATCTCTCGGGATAGACCTTGGCGAATTCAGCTGTCTTGGTGGAGCCCGAAAGGTCGGCATCCATGACCACCAGGTTCGGATATACCGCTCCCAGTTCCTTTAACGTCTTGCCATAGGCTTCGCGTGTTGCCATCTTATCTGCCATTACCACTCACCTCCCAGTTCTTCGACCGCCTGTCTGGCCTGTTCTTCGTTAGGCGCTTTGCCATGCCAGCCCGCCTGATCTTCCATGAAGGAGACTCCGTGTCCCTTGTGCGTCGAAGCGATAATGGCGGTTGGACCGTCCTTGTACTCTCTGGCTTTGGTGAAAGCATCGAAGATCTCTTCGAAACTGTGTCCGTTTATGGATATGACGTTGAAGCCGAAAGCCTTAAACTTATCAGCTATGGGTCTTACGGTCATGACGTCGTCGTTCCTTCCGTCGATCTGGAGTCCGTTCCAGTCCACGATGGCGCAGAGGTCATCAAGATGATAATGTCCCGCCGACATTGCGGCTTCCCAGACTATGCCCTCCTGAAGTTCTCCGTCTCCTAAGATGGCATATACTCTGCCCTTCTTGCCGTCGAGCTTATTGGCGAGAGCCATACCTACCGAAACGCTGAAACCCTGGCCAAGAGAGCCTGTAGACATCTCCACTCCGGGCACCAGATCCATCTTGGCATGTCCCTGGAGCATGGAGCCGAGTTTCCTAAGAGTCTTCAGTTCTTCCTTAGGGAAGAAGCCTCTCTCGGCGAGAGCCGCATACTGAGCCGGGCAGGCGTGGCCTTTGGAAAGCACCAGCCTGTCTCTGTCTTCCATCATTGGATCCTTAGGATCGATGTTCATCTCATGAAAGTACAGAGCCGTCATTATATCGGCACATGAGAGCGAACCGCCCGGATGTCCGGATCCTGCCTCATATAAAGCCTTGATGATGTCGACTCTTATCTTTGAAGCCAGCTCTTCAAACTGCTTGTAGTCCATAGATCATTCCTCCAAAATATTCATAAATGCTTCAGGTATACCCTTAAGGATATCCCTGGAGATCAGACTGTACTCTCCGACCTCCTCTGCCATCAGGTCTCCCGCCAGACCGTGAATGTATACAGCGGTCATTACGGCGTTCTTGAAGCCCTGCCCGAGGAAAGCTCCGATTATGCCGGCAAGGACGTCTCCGGAACCTGCCGTAGCCATGCCCGGATTGCCGGTCGTATTCACGTATACCGGATCCATTGATCCTCCGAACATGGGTCTCACCAGGGTGCGTCTTCCTTTGAGAACGACCGTCGCCCCGGTAACATAATACAGCTCGTTAAGTATCTCTTCCCTGCCGGAGTTCTCAAAATCAAAGTCCGTATCGTCCTTGAGAAGTCTGGCAGCTTCTCCCATGTGAGGGGTGATGACCGTACCGAGACCTCTCAGGCATCTGTCGTTCACCTTGTCCTGCCAGTGATTGTAGGAGACGATGTTCAGGGCATCAGCATCGAGTACCAGAGGGCACTCTGCCCTTTCAAGGGCATCCCTTACAAGTTCTTTGGCATCGTCGCTTATCGCAAGTCCGGGGCCGATTATCACGCAATCGTAGTCTGAATAATCAGGCACGCCGAGTTTGCGTTCTTTGATGACTACCTCTGGCACTGCGACCTGCACCTGAGACATGATCTCATCAGGTACGAGCGCGTAAACCAGACCTGCTCCGGATCTTAACGCCGCTTCGCAAGCCAGTATGCAGGCACCTGTCATCATACGTGATCCTGCGATCACGAGCACGCGGCCGAAATCTCCCTTGTGAGATTCGGCTTTGCGCTTTGGAATAAAGTTCATTACCAGTTCTTTTGTTATCTCTTTCATGACGTCCACCTTACAGTCCCAGGAACAGCGTGGCCATAGCAAAGTAGATCGTAAGCGCCACGGCGTCCGAAATAGAAGATATAAACGGATTGGCGATCAAAGCCGGGTCGAGCTTGATCTTTTTTACGATAAGGGGCACCATAGACCCCAGAACTTTGGCAAAAATAACTATAAATATCATGGCAGTGCAGATAGTCAGCGCTATCATTATGCTCTGACCGTCCAGCAGCACTACCCTCAGGAAGTTGAATGCACTGAGTATGAGTCCCACAAGGGCTCCTACCCTGACCTCCTTCCAGAGGATCTTTAACGTATCCTCCAGATCCACCTCTCCGGTGGCCAGACCTCTGATTATCAAAGTCGCCGCCTGAGATCCGGTATTGCCGCCGGTTCCCATAAGCATAGGCATATATGCCACAAGGCTGATGACTTCTGAAAGTTTGCCTTCATATGACTTAACTATCATTCCCGTAAAGATGTAAGCCACCATCAGGATAAGGAGCCAGGGCAGACGGTTCTTCGCGTGCTGCCATACGCTAATATCCAGATAATCGCTGTCGGCTGTATCGGTGATATCGACGATACCGGCCATACGCTCGATATCCTCGGTGTTCTCTTCTTCGATTACGTCGATGATATCGTCTACGGTGATGATGCCTACCAGTCTGCCCTCTTTATCAACGACGGGCATGGCCAGGAAGCCGTACTTTTTGAATTGATCCGCTACTTCCTCCTGATCGTCATAGACGTTCAGGTATACGAAGTCGGAATGCATTATGTCTCTGACCTTGATATGGTCTTCGCTGATGACGAGCGTGGACAGTGAGACGATGCCTATGAGCTTGCGCCCCCAGTCCTTGACGTAGCATGTGTAGATGGTCTCAGCGTCCATACCTACTTTCTTGATATGGGCCATGGCCTCAGCCACGGTCATATCCTTATCCAGACTGATATACTCAGGAGTCATAAGAGATCCTGCGCAGTCATCGGGATAATTCAGGAAAGAATTGATAAGGTGACGCTCTTCCTTGGGAGTTTTCTCAAGTATTATATTGACGATGTTGGCAGGGAGTTCCTCCAGAATATCGATCTTATCGTCGAAGTCAAGTTCCTGGACGATATAGTTCAACTCTTTGGTGGTGATCTTCTCAACGATCTTCAGCTGATCGTCTATGGGAAGGAACGCGAAAACTTCGACAGACACGTCCTTAGGCAGAAGCCTGTAACATACTATCGTGCTCTCATAGATATCATCGTCATCAAATAATTCCTCAAACATCTCAGCGATATCGACCTCATTGTATTTGAGCATCTCATCGCGAACCATGAAGTATTTCTTCTCGCTGATCAGTTCAAGGATCTTTTCCATGGATTCTTCCAGGGCCTGATCGCGGTCCTGCATTATCATCTGATCCATAGGCCTACTCCTTTCCGGCCAGTTGCTGCCGGTCAGGTCTCACGATCATCTCCTGTGCCCAGATGATCCCTCATAAGCGAAAGCAGCAAAAATGGCCTTGTTTATTATCGTTTTGCACAAGTGTACCGGTATTCGGTTCCCATCGGGGACAGTATCCATTTTTTGCTCCTTTCTTGAATAATATTATGTCTCGCCTGCTCCTAAAATCAGTAACCAAAACAAGGCTCTTAAAATAAGGGCATACTTCCACATATAACTTAACATTAAAATTATACCCCTTGCCAAGGGGGTTTGGCAAGGGGTTTATTGACAAATGCAAAGCAAAAGCGGCCCGCATCCGCGAGCCGCTTCGGTGATTTGTCGTATTACTTGGTTTATACGAGTCCCTGAGCCATCATAGCTTCAGCAACTTTCTCGAAACCTGCGATGTTAGCACCCTGTACCAGGCAGTTCTTGGAACCATAGTACTTCTCACCTGCGTTAGCGCAAGCGTTGTAGATGTTGACCATGATCTGATGAAGCTGATCATATACATCCTGATGCTGATATACGGTGTGTCCTGAGTTCTGACCCATCTCGATGCAGGAGCAGGCAACTCCGCCGGCGTTAGCAGCCTTAGCGGGACCTACAGCAATCATGTTCTCCATGAGATAAGCGAGAGCGTCGTTGGTGGTAGGCATATTAGCGCCTTCGCAATAGAACTTGCAGCCGCCTTCGACCATCTGCTTAGCATGCTCCATGTGAACGTCGTTCTGCATAGCGCAAGGGATGAACATATCGATCTTGCAGCCGGTATCCTGATATACGCCCCAAGGCTTCTTGCCGGGGAAGAACGTAGCTTCAGGGAACTTCTCTGCGTAAGGTGCGCAGATGTTCTTGCCGGATGCACGGAGGTCGAGAAGATAAGCTACCTTCTCATCTGTGCTGATTCCTTCAGGATCGTAGATATATCCGTCCGGTCCGGAGATAGTTACGAGCTTAGCGCCTAACTGCTGGAGTTTCCAAGCTGTTCCCCAGGATACATTACCGAATCCGGAGATAGCAACTGTCTTGCCCTTGATATCTTCGCCGTTGGCTTTGAGCATTTCTTCTGCATACCATACGATACCGAAACCGGTAGCTTCTGCTCTTCCGAGGAGTCCGCCGTAAGGGATTCCCTTACCTGTGAGAACGCCTTCATACTTGTCAACGATTCTCT